>QKCY01000184.1 GCA_003245525.1 Victivallales bacterium
TCGATGCCCACCACATATCTGGACGTGTCCATCCGGACCTCCGCGAACCATGCAATCAACGCCCCCAATCGGGCACGGAAGAAGAGGTCGGTAATGTAGCCGCGCCAAACCAGAACCCAAGACCTACCGTCCAGGCACGACCAACACGTCGCGGACGGCTTGGAGGTAGCCGAAGCGGTCCCGCATGTTGGGCTGGAGGCCGGGGCCGCCTTCGGCCCATTCGGCGACGTTGTAGCAGGTGATGATCCGGGGCATGTCCGCACGGTCGAGCTGGGCGAGGGTCTTCTCCAGCAGCAGACGGAACTGCTCGGGGGAGTGGCCGGGGCAGTTCCACTTGCTCGGGTGCGGCGTGTGGCTGTGCTTGGCGGTCATGACGCTGAGGATGGTGGCCGGATCGTCGGGCGGCGCGTAGTTGGCCACGCATTCGGGGTAGGTACTGCCCTTGCCCTCCGTGCTGGCGTAGTTGGCGTGGAAATGGAGCACGCCCCCTTGGGCCAGGGCGGCGAGATCCAAGGCGTGGGCGGAGTTCTGCCGGGCAAAGAGCGCCACCCCGTCGTAGCCCGCCGCCCGGAACCGCGCCGCCAGGCGCAGATAGAAGGCGGCAAGGCTGGCACCGCCCTGATAGTTGTCGAAGACCCCGCGCAGGGCTTCCTCGGCCCAGAGGAAGACAGCGGGATACCGCTTGCCATCGCGGACGATGACATAGGGATGCGGGAACCGGGCGTAGACCGTGTCCACCAACTCCAGCCAGGCATCCTCGACGGCGCGCTGGTTCTCGGGCGTGGCCTTGCGCCAGGGGGTTGGCCCGTACATCACGTAGTCGAGCCCCTGGAAGTTGGGCGTGTGGTGGAAGAGCTGCCAGAGCCAGTGGCTGGGATTCTCCGGCTTCTCCCAGCCCGCGAGTCCGGCGGTGGAACTGAAGCCCTGGCAGAGCAGCACCCCTTTCACCCCGTATTCCCGCAGCCAGTAGCATTGCCAGTCCAGCACCACGGGATCGTCGCCCCGGTAGAAGCCGAGGAGGGGATGGCGGGCCGGATCGTAGCCGTCGCCCGGCGCGTCGTGGAAGTTCCAACTCCAGTAATACCAGCCGATCCAGCCCGAATGGCCGGTCCGGCGGCACTCGCAGCCGAAGTCGTTGTACCAATGGGCCAGCAGATCGGCCCGCAGCTGGGGCTCGGCGGTGGAGAGGGGCGGCGGCACCAAGTCGCCGCAGGTCACCGGCGCGCGGGGGCCGAGTTCCTGTTCATCCTGTTCCAGATGGTTCTGCTGGAGGCCGACGAGGTTCCCCGCATCATCGAAGACCAGGACGGGCTCCGCCGAGAGGTCATTGCGGACGATCACCCCGGTAGGCGAGGCGAAAGTGACGCCGCCGGACAGGTCCAGATGGGGTCCATTGAAGCGGTACGTGCCCTCGGGGTAGTACACCCGCCGCCCGGTGGCGTGGGCCCGGACTAGCGCCTCGGTGCTGTCGCGCTGCCCGGTCGGGTCCGCCCCGAAGTCCAAGACGTTCACCGGCTGCGGCAGGGTCGCGCAACCCGCGACCAGCAAGGCGGAGATCAGAATGGACAGACGCATCCCCGGCTCCGATGATCCGCTATTTCGTGCCCCGGCTCTGGTCGGCGAGGCGGTTGAGGTGCTCCTGCCACTCGCTGGGGAGCATGTACTTCTTCTTGCTGTTGCAGTCCTTGCAGCAGGGGACCACGTTCGAGCGGGTGCTGAAGCCGCCGCGCACGACCGGGACCACATGGTCCATGGTCAGTTCCTTGGGCGGAATGCGGGTCTTGCAGTAGTGGCACTGGCCGCGTCCGAGCTGGTTCTTCCACCACTGGGAATTGCGCAGCTCGCGGGCCTTGGCCTTCTCCCGCTTCACATGGTCCTCGTCGGCGGCGAGGAAGAAATCTTCGAAACTGGATTCGTCGTCGGGCATGGTCTAGCGCACCTTCACCATGAGCACGAGCAGGAAGGGAGTCAGGAAGGTCTGTAGCAACATGAAACGGACCAGCACCTGGGGGTCCGACCAGTGCAGGTTGCGGCGGCAGTGGTCGTGGAAGGGGAAGCGGACGCTGTGCAGCAAACGCACCACCACATGCTGCGGGGTGGTGTCGCCGTTGGCGGCCCGGCGCTCGGGGGAGGTGGTGTCGAAACCGAGCCGCCGCATGACGCGGAGCACGACCAGTTTGCCGAGGCCGCTGGCGCCGTTGAGCAGAATCATGGGGGCCACGACCACGATCAGGAAGGGGTTGCCCGCCGCCATCACGGCCACGCCGATCAGCAGTCCGAGGAACCGCGATCCCGCGTCGCCCATCAGCACTTCGCTGGGTTTCGCGTTGTGCCAAAGATAACCGGCAAAGGCTCCCGATGCCGTGGCGATCAGGATGGCCCAACGGGCACCGTCGGGATTGTGGGGGAGCAGCAGGTAGCCGGCCACGACCACGTGCCCCACCACCACGTAGAGGAAGCCGCCCAGGTTCGCCAGGGACAACAGGGTCAGCGAACCGGCCAGGCCGTCGATGCCGTCGCTGCAGTTGGTGGCGTTGATCGAGATCCACAGCACCACCGACGAGACCGCGACAAACGCCCAGACCGGCACCACGATGCCACCGTCCGGCGCGGTCCCCTTGAGCAAGGGCAGCCAGAGGGTAGCGGGCCGCCCCTGGCAGAGGGCGAGGCTGGTTAGGACGGCCAGAAGCAGGTCCAGAAGGCCCTTGCGCAACTCGCTCCACGGGTGGTCGCTGGCATCGTCCAGGTACCCGGTCAGCATAACCACAAACAGGCAGGCGATCACCTCCCATTGCATGGCGGCGAAGGGAAGGACGAAGAGCAGCACGATCGCGAGCAGGGAGACGATCACCACGCCGGCCCCGGTGGGCTTGCCCTGGGCTTCCTCGCCTTCCTTTACCCATTTCTTGCCCTTGTCGCGCGGCAGAAAGCGCCACAGGCGGGGCAGATAGAACCAGACGATGAAGGCGGCCAGTATCGCCCCGAGCCCCAGCAGCACGAGGTTCGACCCAAGCAGGCGGAAAGGGCCGTAGTACGGCGTCAGGTTCTCGGCGAGGAAGGGAAACATGAACTCTCCTGGCGGGCGGCACGCGGCCTGGGATAGACACCAATCGATGAGCGAACGGGCCGTATTGGGGCCTTATTGGCCCCCGTGTCGGGCTTTCCGAAATGTTTCTGGGAACCCCCTGCCGTTCCCAGGCTAAGCCTTGGCGAACAGCGTGGATGATGTACCATAATGCATCGAGACAGTCGCACTATCCTGTCCACGGTCCGATCTTTTTCCGGACGCCCTGGCGACCTGCGCCATTCCGGATCTCCGTAGGAGGCACCCATGTCGCTACGCCACCTTCCCGTCCTGTTGGTTGCCTTGCTGCTTGCCCCCCGGGCCGTTGCGGAGGATGGCCGCGCCCTCCTGGCCTTGGCCGGGGTGAAGGGCGGCTTGGTGGTGCATCTGGGCTGCGGCGACGGCGAACTGACCATGCAGCTGCGGGCCGGGGACGCCTACGCGGTCCACGGTTTGGACACAGACTCCGCCAAGGTGGCGGCCGCCCGGCAACGAATCCAGTCGGCGGGCCTCTACGGACCGGTTTCCGTCGATTCCTTCGACGGTACCCATTTGCCTTACGCGAACGGGATCGCGAACCTGCTGGTGGACTCGACCGACACCGTGCCGGAGGCGGAAATGCTGCGGGTGCTGGCCCCCCTGGGCGTGCTCTGCCGCCGGGACGGAAACGGCTGGACGAAGACCGTCAAGCCCTGGCCGCAGGAGATCGACGAATGGTCCCACTTCCTGCATGGCCCCGACAACAACGCGGTGGCCCATGACACCGAGATCGGCATCCCGCGTTCCATCCAGTGGGTGGGCGGACCTCGTTGGGGACGCAGCCACGAGGAGTTGGCCAGCATGAGCGCGGCCGTCACGGCGGGCGGGCGCATCTACTACATCGAAGACGAGGCCCCGCTGGTCTCGATCCGCTACCGGGGCGAGTGGTGGCTGGTGGGTCGCGACGCCTTCAACGGCATGATGCTCTGGAAGCGCCCGATTCCCACGTGGACCGACCACCTGCGTCATTTCCGGTCCGGTCCCGTCCACCTGCCCCGGCGGTTGGTGGCAGCGGGCGACCGGCTCTACGTGACCTACGGCCTGGCCGGGCCGGTCTTGGCCCTGGACGGGGCCACCGGGGAGACGGTGCTGGAGTACCCGGAGACCGAGCGAACCGAGGAAATCCTGCTCAGCGACGGGGTTCTCTACCTCGTCCGGGGCACCTCGGAAGCGGATCGCCGGGGAGCCGGTCTGCACGACCGGGACGAGCCCGATCCCGTCTCCTTCCGCCGGATCACGGCAGTGACTGCTGCCAGCGGCAAGCGCCAGTGGGAGGTGGATGTCACGGCCGACGGGATTCTGCCCTTGAGTCTGGCCCTCCGGGGCAACCACCTCTACTACCAGAGCGAGACCGCCATGGTCTGCCGCGATGCCCAGTCAGGCGACGAGGTCTGGCGCACGGACCGGCCTTCGCCCGCCCGGCGCATGGGTTTCTCGGCCCCGACGCTGGTCGCCACCGACGAGGTGGTGCTTTGTGCCGACCGGAGCGTAGGCAAGGACGACGCGGCCGCGTCGGGGAAGCCCGTCGAATGGGCGGTGCATGGCTGGAGCGAACCAGGCATCTCCCGCAATGGTCCCTCCACCCTCATCGCCTATGCGGCCGACACGGGCAAGGAGCTCTGGACCGCGCCCTGCCGGGAGGGTTACAACTCGCCGGTCGATCTCTTTGTGGTGGGCAACACGGTCTGGATCGGCCCCGATTTCCGGGGGTTGGATATCCATACCGGTGCCCAGGTGGGCAAGGTGGATACCACCGCCCCGAAGGTCGGCATGGCCCACCATCGCTGCTACCGGGACAAGGCCACCGACCGCTTCATCCTCACCGGGAAATCTGGCATCGAGGTGCTGAGCTACGACCAGGGCTGGCTAAGCAACAACAGTTGGGTTCGGGGCACCTGCCAGTACGGGATCATCCCCGCGAACGGGCTGATCTACGCGCCCCCGGATGCCTGCGGTTGTTTCTTGACCGTGAAATCGCCGGGATTCATCGCCCTGGCCCCGCAACAGCACGCGACGCCCGGGATGCATTTCCCCTCGGCTCCTGTCGTGGAGGAAGGTCCTTCGTTCGAGGTAGTCACCGAGTTGCCCATCCAGGCCGGTGATTGGCCCATGTACCGCCACGACTCCCAGCGGAGCGGCACGGGGTCCGTTGCTGTCCCGGATTTCCCCATCCAGAGTTGGTCCGTACCATTGGGCGGCTCCCTTACCCAACCGGTGGTGGCGGGAGGCATGGTACTGGTGGCCAGCAGTGACACCCATACGGTCCACGCCCTCGCCGAGGCCGATGGGCACGCCCTCTGGTCCTTCACGGCGGGCGGCCGCATCGACAGCACCCCGACGATCTACGCCGGGCGGGTCTACTGTGGTTCGGCGGATGGTTGGGTCTACTGCCTGGACGGTCGTACTGGCGGGTCGGTCTGGCGGTTCCGGGCCGCCCCCGAGGAACGCCTGGTCTGCGTGCAAGACCAACTCGAATCCACCTGGCCCGTCCATGGCTCGGTGCTGGTGCAGAACCAGACCGTGTACGTCCTGGCGGGGCGCTCCTCCTTCCTCGATGGCGGGCTGGTGCTCTACGGGCTCGACCCGGCCACCGGCGAGCAGCGGTTCCGCACGCCCTTCTACCAGCTCGATCCCGAGACCGGCAAGCAACTGGTCTCGGAAGGCGGCTTCGGCATGGAGGGAACCACCTCCGACCTGCTCTCCGGCGATGGCGATCAGGTCTTCCTCAAGCACTACACCTTCGATGCCGCAGGCAACCGGATAGCCACCGAGCGCCCGCGCATGTTCTCCATCACGGGCTTCCTCGGCGAGGAGTGGTTCGTCCGCTCCTACTGGGTGGTGGGCAACCAAGTGACCGGAGCGGGCTGGGGCGGTTGGGCCAACACCGCCAATGCCTTCCAGGCGGGCCGCATCCTCTGCATGGCCGACGGCAAGGTCTACGGCTACGGGCGCGAGGCCGTGGCCAGCGCCGCTGCCGGACACCGGCTCGACACCTACCATCTCTACGGTGCCGACCTCGCCCCCACCATGCGTCCCGACCGCAAGGGGGACCTGCGGGCCAGCAAATCCCGACCCTTCTGGGCCGACCGCCAATCGCTGACCGTCCGGGCCATGGTGCTCGGCGGCGACCGGCTGGCCGTGGCCGGTCCCGTGGATCTTGGCAAGAAGGATACCACCGTCATGGCCTACACCAACGAGCCGGATGCCCTGGCCGCCTTCCGGGGCGAGAAGGACATCCTCCTGCGGGTGGTGCGAGCCAGCGACGGGCGTCGCCTGTCCGAGATCAGGCTCGCCGCCATGCCCGTGTTCGACGGGCTCTCCACCGCCAATGGCAGTCTCTACCTGGCCAGCAAGGACGGTACCGTCACCTGCTTCCGCCCCGGCGTGGGTACCCCATTGTCCGATGCCGTTGCTACCCTCCCTCCCGTCCAGGACCCGCTGCCGCCCCAAGGTCCCGAACCCAATGTGCCGACCGGCAAACCGGTGGTGATGCCCGACCTCAAGGGGCCGAGCAAGCGCAACGAGTTTGTCCGGGTGGAAGCGGCGGCCATCGTCGCCGCCCCCTTAGGCTATCGGCTGGCCGCCGAAACCGGCAAGAACGCCTTCGCCATCCGCGCATTGCCGACGCCCCTGACCCAGCGCGCCGAACTGACCGTCAGCCTGCGTCCCGCCGCCGATGGCCCCCTCAAAGGCCGCTACGAGAACGCCTATCTGGCCTTTGGCGACGGGCCCACCGATGATCGGTTGGTCAAGTGCGGCGTCAAGTTCATCCTCGGCAATGCGGTCATCATCACCGGGCCGACCAACGGCAACCAGGTGGCGTCTGTGCCCGCGGCTCTGGACCGCACCAAGAATCCCGAGATACGGGTGGTGGTGGACTTGGCGCAACGGACCGTGACCCTACGCGCTGGCGGCAAGGAAGCCACCGCGCCCCTGCCCGAACGGATCACGGCCATCAGCCACATCGGCTACTGCCTGAACAACGCCATCAGCGATTTCAGCCCTATCGCCTGCACGGGCCAGTAGGGTGGTGGCTGGGGTTGCACGGAAGCGTTCCGGGGGTGAGATTGGGACTCTCTGCCGAGGAGCCTTGCCATGATCGGTCGCTGTGTCGTATCAGCCCTGCTATGCGCTCTCGCCCTTGCCGCCGCTCCGGCGGACCGTCCCTCTGTCCTGGATGCGGACGGCGTGTTGCGCTGGCGCGATTCGGGCCAGGAGGTCGCCCTGTTTGGGACGAACTACTATGTGCCCTTCGCGCAGGAGTACGGTCTGCTCAAGAGCCGCGGCCTCGATCATCGGCAGGCGATCCGCGACGATCTGGAGCATTTCCGCCGCCTCGGGCTGGATGCCATCCGCCTCCATTGCTGGGACCGGGAGATCAGCGACCGCGAGGGCAATCTGCTCGACAACGAGAATCTGGAACTGCTCGACTATCTGCTGGCCGAGGCCCGGAAACGGGGCATCTACGCCGTTCTGACCCCCATCGCGTGGTGGGGGACCGCCAATCCCTGCGATGGGTTCTCGAACCACTACACCATGCCCCAGATGACCACCGAGGCGGCACCGCGCGCAGCCCAGTGCCGCTACCTGGGCCAGTTCGTGAACCATGTGAACCGCTTCACTGGCCTGGCCTACCGCGACGATCCGGCGATCCTTGCCTTCGAGGTCATCAACGAGCCGCTCTATCCACCGAACACCACCGACGCGCAGGTGACGGAGTACATCGATGCCCTGGTCGG
>QKCY01000251.1 GCA_003245525.1 Victivallales bacterium
ACCGGCCCAGGTGACCGTGGAGCGCCTACCCGCCACGCTGGACGGCAAGGAGGTGGCGGAAGATGTGGCCACCGCTTTCCGCGTGACCATCGAGGATGGTGGCCAAACCTACCGCGACACCTGGCTCTTCCGGCATGGCGACGCCGGCGTCATGCGGGCGGGCGGCGTGACCCTGGACGGGCGCGTGGCCCGGGTCCGCGATGCCGGTTCCTGGTTGGTGGCCGAAGGCACGCGGCTGGAGCTGAATGGAAGTGCTCTCTTCGCGGCAACCGCACCGATGCAGGGCATCGCCCGCAGTGGCGCCGCGCTTGCCTGTACGGACGGCAAGGATGTGTGCGTGGCCAGCACCGAACCGCTCGCCGTCAACGGTGGCGCTCCCGTGTCCCCGGCCAATGGCATGATGGCGCTGGTCACGGTCGCCGCTCCTGCGGTTCGTCCCATCCCGCGCCATGCGGGCAGCTTCGAGCTGGAGCCGCCGCCGGAGGCGATTCCTGCCACCGGTTTCGCCCGGATGTTGCCGAAGGAGGTTGCCGAAGGAGGATCGCTTGCCCCCAGGAGCCATCGTGGCGAACGCCGCCGACTTTGTCGGCCAGGGCGGAGGCCAAGTCGAAGTTACCGACAAGAAGATCGGCACCGATGGCAAGGCTTTTCTCCACTGGGATGCCGCCGGCCACTGGTTGGAATACACTCTCGCGGTTCCCGCTGGACGCTACGCGCTCTGGCTCCGCGCCTGCACCTCCGAGGGGGCCGTCCGGCGCAAGATCACCGTCGCCGGGCAGACCCCGGAAGCCGCCAACGCCCAGGAAATCGCAGGCACCGGCGGCTACAGCTCCAGCCAGGACGATTGGCGCAGTCTCGTCCTCGCCGACAAGCAGGCCCACGACCTCGTCTTCGACCTGCCCGCCGGTCCGGCCACGATTCGCCTGGAGAACCTCGACGGCCAGAGCCTGAACCTGAACTGGCTCGCCCTGGTCCCCGTGCTGCCATAGTTGCCGTTCCACCCGGCGGAGGATTCCGATGGCAAGCCCACGACGTCCGAACTTCCTGGTGATCGTGACCGACGAGATGCCTGGCAACTGCCTGAGCGGTGCCGGGCATCCCCTGGTGCAGACGCCCAATCTGGACCGGTTGGCGGCGGCTGGCGTGCGGCTGGACCGTTCCTATACCATTCACCCCATGTGCATGGCCACCCGGGCCACGTGGTTCACGGGCCGGACACCGCGCGGTCATGGGGTGCGCTGCAACGGCATCCCGCTCGATCCGGCGATCCCTACCATCACGGAAGCCCTGCGTCAGGCGGGGTACTACACGCACGGCATCGGCAAGCACCATCTGCGCAACTGGAGCCCGGTGCGCGACACCGATCCCGGCACCCTCGATCCCCGGGTCTGGTGCGAGGTCCGCGGATTCTGGGCCGAGGGGCGCATCGCCGCCATTCCCACCCCGTACTACGGTCTGGAAACGGTCGACTTCCTCTGCGGCAACGGCAACGGCATCCAGGGCGACTACGTGCCGTGGGTGCAGGCCCGCGAACCCCGGTGGCGCGAGCTCATGTCCCCGCCACCCCCGGAGCCCGGCGAGAACACGCTGCGCCGCGTCTGGCCCAATCGTCTCCCGGCGGAACTCCACTACGCCCAGTGGATGACGGAGTGCAGCTTCGCCGCCATGGACCGGGCCCAGGCCGAGGACCGACCCTTCTTCATCTGGCATTCCTTCCCCGATCCCCATCCGCCCTACACCGCGCCGGAACCCTGGGGCAGCATGTACGACCCGGCCAAGGTTCCGATCCCCAACCGGCGGGAAGGCGAATTGGACGACCTTCCCGCCCACATGGCCAGGCAGTTCCGCGAGCGGTTCCTCACCTCCGGCTGTATCGGTCTGACCGACATTCCGGACGACCATCTCCGCCGGATGCGGGCCATGACCTATGGCATGATCTCCCATGTGGACCACCATGTGGGACTGCTGCTGGACGAACTGGACCGGCGGGGACTGAGCGAGGACACCGTGGTGGTCTTCCTATCCGACCACGGCCGCTGTCTGGGCGACCATTGGTTGGACAACATGCCGCCCGCCCATTTCGACGAAGTCCTGCGCGTGCCCGGCATCTGGCGCTACCCGCGCCGGTTCGCCTCGGGACTGGCGACGGACGCCCTCGTCTCGGCCCTCGACTTCGCGCCGACGGTTCTCGATCTCGCCGGTCTTCCCATCCCGGAGGGTTCGGCTCCTCCCACCCCCGAGTGCGCCCGGCAGCGCCCCCCGTGGCCGGGTCGCAGTCTGCTTCCTCTGCTGGCGGGCGAAGGCACGGCAGTGCGTGATGCCGTTGTCTGCGAACTGGACGAAGACTATCTGGGGCTCCAACTCCGCACCCTCATCACGCGGGACCACTGGCTCACGGTCTACGGCGGCGACCGGACCCAAGGCGAGCTTTTCGACCTTACCCAGGACCCCAACCAGCTCCGCAATCTGTGGGACGTGCCAGACGCCGCGCCCCTCAAGGCCGAGTTGCAGAGCCGCCTGCTCTACGAGCTTATCGAGAGCGACAGCGTCCTGCCCCGCCGTCTGTGTCATGCCTGATTCCCCGCCTTGCGGGATACCCCTGGGGGCCGTATAATTCTGTTTTGCTGTTGATTGGGTATCCTTGCTGGTGGCGCCGATGGGTCTGCCCGGCGGGATTGCCGTACCGAAAGCACCCCGAAGGACCGTGTCCATGGCCGTATCCCAGTTCGAGTGGCATGATGACCTGCTGATCCATGTCCCCGTCATCGATGCCCAGCACAAGGAATACTTCCTCCGCGTGAACCAAGTCCTGCACCACGCGGCGATGGGCGAATCGGCCAAGGAAATGGCTGACGCTCTGGCCTTCGTCGGCAGCTATGCGGTATTCCACTTCGACAGCGAGCAGGACGCCATGCGCTTCGCCAACTACCCCGGTCTGGACGCCCATGTGGAGCAGCACCAGCACTTCGCGGCCCGCCTGGAGAAACTCGCCGCCGCCTTCGTCGCCGACGGCTTCCACCCCACCTTGGGCAAGGAACTGAACGCCCTCCTGGTGGACTGGTTCGTCTACCACATCCGCACCGTGGACCAACGCCTCGGCGACTACCTCATGCAGGCATAGGCCGCGCTACTCGAAGGCGAGTTTGAGGTCGTCGAGGTAGAAGGAGCCGTCCACGTCGCCTTCGGCGGAAATGCCGAGCCAGCGGATGTCGCTGAAGGTTTCGTGCTGGTAGGGAAGGGTCTGCTCGATGGTCTCGCCGTTGGCGCGGAGGGTCAGGCGGTAGGTCTTGGGGGCTTCGGGACCGAGTTGGAGGGCAATTGTCACCTCGACCCAGGAGCCGGGAGCGAGGGTCAGCATCGGCTTGCCGTTGGCGGTGATGGTGCCGTCGGCTTTGAAGTCCAGAGAGGGCCCCACTTGGCTGGTGCTGCCAGCCCCGCGGAATTCCACGTAGAAGGGCGCGGGGGTCTTGGTATCCAGCATAGCGGCGAAGGAGAAGGTCACCGGGCCCGAGTCCAGGCGCTTGGGGGCGAGATGGATGTAGGGATAGAAGGACTTCTTCAGGCCCTTCTTGTCCACGCACTGGTAGGATTTAGTGCCGGAATGGGCCACGGTATCGGTGACGGCGAAGGTGCCGCCGTCCGAGGTGCCGAGGCCGAACTGGTTCGGCTGGTAGCCGACGGGCATGTTGTCGAAGTCGAGATCGAAGGCGATGAGCTTGGCGAAATCGTCGGCCGTCCACGTGGGAGCGGGCTGGCGGGGCGGGTAGCGGGAGGGTAGGTCGCGCCACTCGGGATCGCCGTAGAGGCCCGCCTTGGCGATTTCCTGATCGAAGGGCACGAAGCCGACGGCCTGGATAGCGGGGGCGTCGGGCTTGAGCGTGAAGTCATACTGGGCCGGATCGCGGAACCCAGGATCGCCGATGACGGAGCCCTCGTCCTGGCCGCTGGCCTGCCAGTCGGCGAAGCTTTTGCCCGCGAAGGTCAGTTCCGTGTCCGGGGCCAGGGTCCAGTACATGTTGTCCTTGACCACGGGCGGCTTGTCGCCCGGCACCCAACGGCTGCGCAGGGCGATGGCGTTGTCGGTCACGTAGAGGTTGCGCTCGGCCTCCATGTAGTTGGCCTTCCAGTGGGCGTTGAGCCCGCCGCGATGGACCAGGCCGTCGCGGGCGAAGGCGCCGATGTTGTTGCGGAAGACGTTGTCCATCCCCTTGTGCTGGAAGTAGGCGACCCAGTCCACGTTGTAGACCAGATTGTTCTCCACCAGCGCGCCGCGCGACTGCTCGTCGAGGTAGATCCCGGCGTAACCGCAGATGTAGGGATAGGCGCGGGTGTCGTGGATGCGGTTGTAGTAGACGTGGGTGTCGAGGGGGCCGAACTGGTAGACGCCCGCCGCGTCGGTGTGGTAGCGCAGGCCGAGATCGTGCAGGTGGTTGTAGGCAATCACGTTGCCGTGGGAGTAGGTCTCCCCGCGCCAGTTCCAGCGGGCGTCGAGACCGATGGCGTCCCAGTGGGTGTCGTAGATCTCGTTGTGGGTGATCCGGGTCTCGCTGGCGAAACGGTTGACGATGCCGTAGCAACCGTGCCAGATGGTGCCCAGGCGGTGGATGCAGTTGTTGTCGATCAGGAGCCCCCTGGCCTCGTTCGCGGCGGTGGTGGTCTCCGGCTTGGTGCCACTGAAGGGGCGGAGGATCAGGCGGTCCAGCTTGGCACCGGGCTCCCGGCCGCCGATGACGATGGTGTTCGTCCCGGCCTTGAGCTGGGCTTTCACCGCCTCGTTGTCGAGCTCGCGGGCGGTGACCGTGGCCACGAACCAGTCGTTGCCGTTACCAGTGTCGAAGGTGTAGCGGGGGCCGTCGTTGACCTGGACGGCGAGCGAGTCGGAGCCGCCGTCGGGAGCGATGACCTGGGCCAGCAGTTCGTAATCGCCCGCCTTGGCCACATCCACGGCAAACAGCGCCTCGCCGCCTGCCTGGCCCTTGGGCAGCACCACATAGCTGCCGCCGGAGGCCTTGGCGTCCGGCTCGGCCACCATGGGAGCGGTGATCGCCGCCGCTTCGGCTTCGAGGACCAGGTCGTCCTGGCCGATCTGGAGACGGGGCGTGAGCAGGGTCCGCAGATCGGTCACGCCCAACTGCATGGCCCCGGCTCCCAGGTCCCAGATATGGCAGTGCTGCACGCGCACATCGCGGCAGCCGTCGGCCAGCTCCAGGGCGTACTCGCCCAACTGGGCGAAGGTGCAGTTGAGGAAGGAGGCGTTCCGCAGACCATGGGCGACGACGGCACTGGTGAGGTACATGTGGCCCTGGCGGTACATGCCGTTGTAGCGGTCCATGTCGCCGTCGATATGGCGGAACTCCACGTCGCGGAAATGCAGGTTCTCGACGAACCGGTTGGCGGCCAGATCGCCCTCGATCTCGATCATCCGCGAGCGCATGACCGGGGCGATGAACTCGCTCCGGTTCGGGTCCTCGCCGGGCATGGGGTAGTAGTAGAGGGTGCCGGTATGGTAGTTCAGATACCACTCGCCGGGATCGTCCAGGGCCTCGAAGACATTGCTCGCGTAGTAGCGGAAGTTCTTCTCCCAGGCATCCACCGCCCGCGAGTGGGAACTGTGGAACCGCACCACCTGCCGGTCCGCGTCGATCTCCTGGATGCGGTGGATGGTGGGCGTCCAGGAACAGAGCAGGACGAGATCGATATCGGTGGGGTTCGACCACGCGGGGTCGATGTCGCCGGGATAGTAGGCGAAGGCTTGGCGGGCGTCCTCGCCGGGAGCCCGGCCCTGGGCGCGGAGCACCTTCTGGTCCCAGTTCGGATAGCGGGCGCGGGTGCGCGACTGGCCGTTCACAAAGAGGGAGAAGAAACGGTCGCTGCCGTCGGGCGCGGTCGGCACTGCCAACTGCCAATAGGGCTTGCCCGCCACCTGCTGCCAGGTTCCGGTCAGGGTCCGCCCGCCACTCAGCACCGCCCGTTCGCCAGGATGGGACTGGTAGGTGACCGGGGCTGCCGCCGTGCCGCCGTCCTCGGGGCCAAAGGCCAGCTTCTCGGTCAGATGGTAGGTGCCACCACGCAGGATGACATGCACCGGCTCCGCCAACGGCTGCAACGCTCGGACTGCCGTTTGGGCTCGGGGCACCGTGGCGAAGGGATGCGCGGCGCTGCCGTCGTTCCCATCGTTCCCAGTGGGGGCGACGTAGAGATCGCGGGCCACCGCCACCTGTACGGTCGCGAGCAGGGACGCACCGAGGACAAAGGCGAAAGAGCGCATGGGAAGTCTCCAGTTGGGCACCAGGCCGGGCTGGAGACAGTAACTGCCGCACCCCTCACCGTCAACCCGGCCGGGAAGTAGCGAAGGGGAAGGCGGATGGCTACGGTATGGGACGCTCTGGCCAGGGGCGGTCCTCCGGCCATGATCCGAACCGATGGAGACGAGTCAGCGATGAACAGACTGCGCGTGTTGGTGGCTATGGGTTGCGTGTCCGCATGGGTGGCTATGGCCGCACCGGAAGTGGGAAAGACTTTGCCTGCGGTGCGCCTGGAGGGAGACGACGGCGGGCTGGTCACGGGCCAAGCCTGGACGAGCGATTCCATGCGCGGGAAGATGCGCGTGCTCTTCTATGTCGATCCCGACGAGAAGGAGTTGAACGAACACGTGGGGCAGGCCATCCAGAAGGCGAATCTGGACAAGGACTTCTACGGTTCGGTGGCGGTCATCAACATGGGGGCTACCTGGTTGCCGAACTTCGCCATCGCCCGGTCGCTGAAGGCCAAGCAGGAGGAGTATCCGCGCACGGTCTACGTGAAGGATATCAACAAGACCCTGATCAAGCGCTGGGGCCTGGGCGACGACGGCTACGATGTGGTCGTGCTCGATCCCGCAGGAACGGTGCTGTTCTACGGCACGGGCGCGCTGACCAAGGCCCAGACCGAAACGGTGGTGCGGCTGCTCTCCGAAGGGGTAGCCGCCGCCAAGGCCAAGGCTGCGAAATGACGGCTCTGCCTCCCTTGCCGGAGTCCCTGATCGTGGGGCGCGTGGCCGGTCTGCAGGCGGCGCGGGACCGGCTGGCGGCGGGGGATGCGTTCCTCGCTCCCGCCCTGGCCGCGTTGCGCGAACGGGCGGAGCAGGCCCTGGCCGTCGGCCCCTTTTCGGTGGTGGACGATCCGGCGGTGCCGCCCTCGGGCGACCGGCACGACTATCTGAGCGTGGGACCCTATTGGTGGCCGGACCCGGCCAAGCCGGACGGCCTGCCCTATATCCGGCGCGACGGCGAGGTGAATCCCGAACGGAACCAGGGCGACAGCATCGCCATGGGACGAATGACGAAAGCGGTGGGCGACCTCTCGTTGGCCTATTGGTTCACCGGCGACGAACGCTATGCGGCCTGGGCGGCGCGCCTGCTACAGGCCTGGTTCCTCGATCCCGCCACCCGGATGAACCCGCACCTGGAATACGGCCAGGCGATTCCCGGCCGCTGTCCGGGCCGGGGGATCGGGATCATCGACACGACGGGGTTCGTCGAACTGGTGGACCGCGTCCTTTTGCTGCGCACCTCGGCCCATTGGTCCGCCGCGGACCACGTCGGTTTGCAGGCCTGGTTTGCCGACTATCTCGACTGGCTTCTGACCAGCAACCATGGCCGGGAGGAACGGGCCGCCCACAACAACCACGGCACCTGGTTCGACGCCCAGGCCGCCGCCTTCGCCCGGTTCGTCGGGCGCGAGCCGGTGGTGGCGGAGATCCTGGCCACGGTCGGCGAACAGCGGGTCGCCCGGCAGGTGGAGCCCGATGGCCGCCAGCCCCACGAACTGGCCCGCACCAAGTCCTGGAGCTACTCCATCTACAATCTCCAGGCCCTCCAGGTGCTGGCGCGGCTGGGCGAAGAGGCGGGAGTGGACCTCTGGCACTACCGCACCGCCGATGGCCGCAGTGTGCGGGGCCCGCTCGATTTCCTGGCTGGGTATCTGGACGGGACAAATCCCTGGCCCTGGCAGCAACTGGGCGGCTGGCAGCCTGCCACCTTGCTCGGAACCTTGCTGACGGCCGCCTGGGGCACCGGCAGCGACGAGTATGCCGCGGCGGCTCTGGCCTTGCCCGTCGAGGCTACCGGCGCCGACCCCCTCTGGCTGCGCTTCCCGCTCTCGGCCCCGTAGGCGCGGCGGCGGGTTTCATTTCCCCAAATCGGGACGAACTTATGGACGGGCCCGGCCAATGGCGCGGGATGTGTTCGTAGTCCA
>QKCY01000540.1 GCA_003245525.1 Victivallales bacterium
GGGCTTCCGCCAGCGGTCCGCCCAGTTCGGCTATGTGGCCCCGCTGCTCGATCCGCCCCTGCGCCAGCTCTGGACGGAAGGGGCGGAGAAGGTGATGGATTGCATGGGGCTTCGCCGGGTCTCCTGCGAGAATCAGACCTCCCACTTTCTGCTCGATAACTGGCTCATCGGCCAGGGCAGTGGCCAGCCGGTCTATGCCGACGTGGCGCGCGAGTTTGCCGCCGCCTTGGAATCGCCCGAATGGAATTCCTTTCTGCGTACCGGCTACCAGCAGGAACGCTACGGTCCCGATGCCACCTACCAGGGTCTCAGCGCCGCCCAGCAGGCCATCTACTACCGCTATTCGGGCGACGAGGCGGTGAAGGACGGTCTCCGCCGGGTCTACGACCTCTTCAACCACACCGTCGCTCCCGAGCCGGACGGCACGCTCCGGGGAGCGTCGAGTTTCTCCCACCGCACCACCGGTTCCTGGGTGAGCAAGCAGTACAATGCCGGGGTCCGGCTGATGGCCGACCAACTACCCGAGGCGGGTGTCTGGTACCGCAATCTCGATCCGGTCGCGGAGCGCGAGCGGAATTTGGAGCAGATCCGCCACGATCTGAACGTGTCCTGGGACGAGGACTGGTTCGCCCGCAACCGGCGCTGGTACTGGGACTATGCCTACCATCCCTGGCTGGCCTACTACCACACCTACGTCTTCCCCACGGGGCCGATCCAGCGTTCCGACTGGCCCGCGCTCTCCGTGACCCCCTTCTTCGCCAACTACAACAACGAGTTCGTCTTTGCGAAGCGCCCAGGCTACTATGCGGCGCTCTACCTCGGCAGGACCTCGCACGAGTGGGTCCGCCAGTCCATCCGTCCGGTTGGCTTGCCGGAGGGGTGGGAGATCCAGGACGGTGCCTATGTGCCAACCACGGCCAATGCCAAGAAGGCGGCCTGGCAACCCACGCAGGGGCTGGCCTTGCTCTGGTTCCCCGGCTACGGCAACTGGCTGCTGGGCAAAAACTGGCAGATCCACACCATCCAGGGCACCTGCGCCGAGCTCGGCGACCGGGCGGCCTGGCCGGACTACTACCGCCACAAGGCGACGGTGGACGAGGCCCACGCCACGGTCGAGGAGAGCACCCAGCTCTTCGACCAGCCCGTCCGCATCCAGCGGCGGATAGCTCTGGCGGAGGATGGGGTCCGACTGGACATCACCCTCCAGGCCGAGGCGGATTTCGCCCCCAAGGCCCTGGTGGAACAGTTCCCGCTGCTGGACAAGGAAGGGCTGACCGTCCGTTGGGCGGTTGGCGAAGAGTGGACCGAGAGCACCCTCGCCGCCTTCCCGGAAGCTCCCGTGACCACGGCCCGAATCCAGTTCCGCCTACCGTCGGGGCAGGGGGTCGAGTGGACCTTCGCCAACCCGGTTGCCGTCTCGCGCGGTCTGCCCAGCCGGCACCACCAGCAGACGATCCGTCCTCTGGTGGTTCACTGGGCTGTTCCGCTTGCCGCCGGGGCTTCCCGGACTCTGTCCTGCCGGGTCGCCCCGCTGCAGTGACGCCTACTCCTGGGGGCCGGCGCACTCGCGTTCGGGCAGGCCGAGCAGGGGGTCGAAGGCGCTGGCCATAGCCAGTCCCGAGGCGGTCTTGCTGTTGTAGAAAGTGTGGGGCTTGCCCTGGTCGCAGGACTCGCGCACGGCCAGATCGATGGGAATGCGGCCGAGGAAGGGCACGTTCATGCTCGTGGCCATGGCTTCGCCACCGCCGGAGCCGAAGATGTCGGTGACTTCGCCGCACTTCGGGCAGGCGAAACCGCTCATGTTCTCGATCACCCCGAGCACGGGCAGCTCCAGCTTCCGGCAGAAGCTGATGGAGCGGCGCACATCGTCCACGGCCACGTTCTGGGGCGTGGTGACGACCACCGCGCCGTCGGCATCGTTGAGCATCTGGGCGGCGGAGAGGGGCTCGTCCCCGGTACCGGGAGGGCAGTCCACGATCAGGTAGTCGAGTTCGCCCCATTCCACGTCGGCCAGGAACTGGCGGATGACGCCGATCTTCATGGGCCCGCGCCAGATCAGGGCCGCGTCCGTGTCGGACAGGCAGAAGGCGACGGACATGACCTTGAGATTCTCGCTGACCTCCAGCGGCATCATGCTCTCGCCCACCATGAAGGTTGCCTTGCCTTCGAGCCCGAAGATGCGGGGGAGGCTGGGGCCGTGGATGTCCACGTCGAGCAGGCCCACGCGGCGGCCATTCAGGGCCAAGTACATGGCCAGGTTGGCGGCGACGGTGCTCTTGCCCACGCCACCCTTGCCGGAGAGGACCAGGATCTTGTGTTTCACGTTGGCCATGCGTTCGGCCAGGCGCATCCGGGACTGGTACTGCTCGTCGTTCTCCTGCGCGCCGCGGGGGCGGGAGGAACAGGTGCTGCTGGTGCAGGAGGCACAGGCTTTCTTGTCGGCCATTTTCGGGAGTCCTTTGACTGGCGGCGCCAAGGCCGTCGGGTTTGCGGCAAAACCCGGTAACATGGCTCCCCTCCGCCGGATCGCCAGTCGCCGGGATGTCAGCTTGCAGCGTCCGCCACCAGCCGGTTCCGCCCGGCCCGCTTGGCCTGGTACAACAGCCGGTCCGCCCGGGCCATCAACTGCTCGGAGGTTTCGTCGTCGGGAGCGAGGCTGGCAAGCCCGATGCTGATGGTCGCGGGAATCCTCTTGCCGTCGACGGCCAGCCCCTCCTGCGCGAACCGCAGGCGGAGGCGATCCATGGCCAGGATCGCCCCCGGGTGCCCGGTCTCCGGGAGGAGGATGCAGAACTCGTCGCCCCCGAGGCGGACGAGCACATCCACCTCGCGGGTGCCTTGGCGCAGGATGCCTGCGACCGCCTGTAGGGCCTGGTCGCCGACCTGGTGCCCGTGTTTGTCGTTGATCCGCTTGAAGTGGTCCAGGTCGAGCAGGGCCAGCGAATACTCGCGATGGTAGCGCCGGGCCCGGTTGTGCTCGTCTTCGAGGAGGGGCAGGAAGAAACGGCGGTTGCAGAGTCCCGTCAGGTTGTCGTGCCCGGCCTGGTACTGCCAGGAGTCGTGGGCTTCGGTCAGCGTCTCCAGTTCCCGGCGGTAGAGCACGGTGGCCAGCGAGACGAGGGTGATGCTGAACCCGTAGGTCATCAGCATGAGGTAGGCCTCGCGGATCGTGCCGACGCCAAAGGGGCCCAGGTTCCAGGAAGAGAGCGCCATGACCAGGACCACAACGAGGAAGAGTAGGGTCAGGACGGCCCGCTCCTGCTTGGCCAGGGCAAGATAGAGCAGGCAGGGCAGCACCATGTGGATCAGGCCCGCATAGCCGCAATGGGCCAGCAGGATGGACACGAGCATCGCCAGCCCGGCGACGATGGTCTTCGGCGTGATGAGGAGCCGCCGCTCCCAGCTATCCTGCCAGATCATGTACAGCGGATACACCAGCAGAATGCCGATCGTGTCGGCCAGGATCAGCATGCACAGGAGCGGGCCGGTTTCGCGCGCGGCGATGTAGCCTCCGGTCACGAGGTTGCCCGTGAGCAGAATCCCGCACGCTGCCGAGGGCAGCAGACAGACAAACAGACAGAAGTCCACCAGGTCGGCGGACCGGTTCAGCCCGGCTGGCAGGTGGCGGCGGAGCATGGCGGCGGCAAATATGGCAGCCCCGGCATCGGCCAGGGCGGCGACCGCCGTGTGCAAGATCGAGAGGGGCAGGGAGTCGGTCAGCATGCCGGGGAGATTGGCCGCGAAGCTGGCCACGGCGATGGCGGGAAAGGCGCGCCAGCCCAGGGCGACGCACTGAATCAGGCCAATCCCCGAAGGCAGCCAGAGCAGGGTGATATTGCTCGGCTGGAGCGAGAGTGCCGCCATTCCCAGGCGGGCGGCCAGGTAGTACAGCAAGGCTCCCCCCAGGAGCCAAAGCGGTCTGTGTTTCATTGCCGTCGCCCTCCCGTCCGGCTTGGCCAGCGCACCGGAGGAGACGCGACCGCAGGTACGGTCGGCGGGCTCCTGCAACCGGCGGACACCACCCCCGTCGCTGACCAGAAGCAACCAGGAATTCCCGCTTCGCCGACATGGCACTGACATGCAGGAAAGCGAAAGCTCCGCTCCAATATATGGGGGATCGGATTCCTCGCCAATCCGGCCCTGGGGGAGCGTGGCCCCCCGCCCCGTGCCGGTCGTGTCGACTAGTCCACGCCCACCCCGAAAGCGGCCCGGAAATCGTGCCAGACTTCGGCGGGAACGGGTTCCAGGGCTTCCCGGCAGACCTCCTCCACGTGGGGAGGCGAGCCGGGACCGACGACGACGATGCCATCGATAGGAGCCGCCAGGGCGAAGTGCAGGGCCAGGTGGCGCAGGCTCAGCCCGCGTTCCCGGCACCACGTCCACATGGCGTGGGCGGGCGGATTGTCCACCGGTTCGGTGCCGGTCAGGGCACCCGACCAGCAGCCGAAGACGCTGGCCAACTGCACGCCCACGTCGTACTGGCGGGCCAGGGGCAGGGTCGTGGTTGCCACGGACTGGTTGAGGAGGGTGTAGTCGAGGAAGGTCAGGACGAGGTCCAGATGGCCGGTCTCGATGGCCCGGCGGTGAAAGCCGTGGTCGCGGCAGCCGATGCCGACGAAGCGGACCAGCCCCTCGTCCTTCATCTTCAGCAGCTCGTCCAGCGCGTAGCCGGGAGATAGGGGCACGCCCACGTCGGCCGGGTCGTGGATCAGTACCGCGTCGAGATAGTCGGTGCGGAGCTGGCGGAGGCTGTTCTCCACGCTCCAGCGGGTGCCGGCGGCGGTGTAGTCGCCGCGCCGGTCGGGATGGGTGCCGGCCTTGGTCTGCAGGTAGACCTTCTCCCGCCAGCCGTCCCGCAGGGCCAGGCCGACCCGGCGCTCGCTCTCGCCGTAGCCGGCGGAGGTATCGATGTAGTTCACCCCGTAGTCGATGGCCAGGCGGATGGCCCGGACGGTATCCGCGTCGCTCCGTTCGGGGCGTCCCATGCTGGCGCAGCCCAGGCCGATTTCGGTGGCCCGCATCTCCGTCCGGCCCAGCCGGCGCACGGCGAATCGCGTCATAGTGGCAATTCCCAGCGAAGACCGCCCGGCAGGGCCGGTTCCGGGCGCAGGTTGACGACCAATCCGCCCGACCGCTCGGGCAGGATTCGCCGGCCGGGGCATACCGTAATCCGGGGCGTCGCCGCCGCCAGCGGAAAGCCCCGGGGAATGGCTCTAGACGGCACGGCGGAACAGGTTGTAAACCCCGGTTTCGGCACTATACGTATATGTATTATATAGGTGGGTACCGGCATTGTGCCCGTGCCTTCTCTTGGCGAGTTCCGTTTCCCTCGGTTGGCGAGAAGCAAGTGGCGAATCGGCGAGCCCCGCAAAGGCTCGGACCGGCATGCCCAGGGCGGGGATTCCCCGTCGGGCCGGAGCCGCTTGCCAGCCAGCATCCAGGATTCCCCTCAGGCAGCACGAGGAACAGACATGGCAATGGACGAACCGGTTGCGCAAACGCCACCGCCAGCGAAGCCGAAAGGCACCAACTACGGGGCCGAGCAGATCACGGTCCTCGAAGGTCTCGAAGCGGTGCGCATGCGTCCCAGCATGTACATCGGCGACACCGGCGAGCGCGGGCTGCACCATCTGGTCTACGAAGTCGTGGACAACAGCATCGACGAGGCGCTGGCCGGCCACTGCGACCGCATCTCGGTCGTGATCCACGTGGACAACAGCATCACGGTGGAGGACAACGGCCGCGGCATCCCCATCGACATGCACGAGACCGAGCAGAAGCCGGCCGTGGAAGTGGTGATGACGGTGCTGCACGCGGGCGGCAAGTTCGACCACGACGCCTACAAGGTGTCGGGCGGCCTGCACGGCGTCGGCGTGTCCTGCGTGAACGCCCTCAGCGCCTGGTGCGAAGTGGAGGTCTCGCGCGACGGCGCGGCCCACCACATCCGCTTCGAGCGCGGCGCCACGATCACCCCGCTGACCCGGCTCCGGGCCACCGACGACCGCGGGACGAAGGTCACCTTCAAGCCCGATTCGGTCATCTTCTCGATCACGGAGTACAAGTGGGAGATTCTGGCCAAGCGGATGCGCGAGCTGGCCTTCCTGAACGCGGGGCTGACCATCAGCCTCTGCGACGAGCGGGTGCCCGAGAGCGACCGCGAGGAGACCTTCCACTACGAGGGCGGCATCCGCGAGTTCGTCACCCACCTGAACCAGGGCAAGGTGAACTTCGGCGAGGTGATCTACCTGGCGGGCGCCAAGGACGGTGTCGAGGCCGAGATCGCCATGCAGTACAACGACGGCTACGCCGAGAACATCTTCAGCTACACCAACAACATCAACACCATCGAGGGCGGCACCCACCTCACCGGTTTCCAGGGCGCCCTGACCCGCAGCATCAACAACTACATCCGCGCCATCCCGACCATCAAGAACGAGGCCAACGTCTCCGGCACCGACGTGCGCGAGGGACTCTCCGCCGTGGTCAGCGTCAAGGTTCCCGATCCCCAGTTCGAGGGGCAGACCAAGACCAAGCTGGGCAACGGCGACGTGCGCGGCATCGTGGACTCCATTGTCTACGACGGTCTCACCACCTACTTCGAGGAGCATCCCCAGGATGCGAAGCTGGTGATCGAGAAGGCGATGCTGGCCACCCGCGCGCGGGAGGCGGCCCGCAAGGCCCGCGAGCTGACCCGCCGCAAGACGGCGCTCGATTCCACCGCCCTGCCGGGCAAGCTGGCGGACTGCTCCGAGCGCGACCCGGCCAAGAGCGAGCTGTACATCGTCGAGGGCGACTCGGCCGGCGGTTCCGCCAAGCAGGGCCGCGACAGCCAGTTCCAGGCCATCCTGCCGATCCGCGGCAAGCTCCTCAACGTGGAGAAGGCCCGGCTCGACAAGCTGCTCAACAACAACGAAATCCGGGCGCTGATCACGGCCATCGGCTGCGGCATCGGCGCGGACGAGTTCGACATCACCAAGGCCCGCTACCAGCGCATCGTGATCATGACCGATGCCGACGTGGACGGCTCCCACATCTGCACCCTGCTGCTCACCTTCTTCTTCCGGCAGATGAAGCCGCTGATCGAGGCGGGCTACGTCTACATCGCCAAGCCGCCGCTGTTCAAGGTGCGCCGTCGCCGCCGCGAGCAGTACGTGGAGAGCGAGGAGGATCTCGACAATCTCCTCCTCCATCTGGCCCTGGAGGACATCCAGGTGCGTCCCGCCGCCACCGGCGAAACCCTGGAGGCCGGGCGGGTGGACGATCTGGTCAAGATCATCCGCGAGACCATGCGGCTGGCCAACGCTCTCCAGCGCCACGGCATCGCCCCCGAGGTTTACCTGCGGGCCAAGGACGCGACCACCGGCAGCTTCCCGATGGCCCGGGTCAGCGTCCGCGAGGCCGACGGCGACCTGACCACCTCCTTCGTCTACTCCGACGAGGAGGAGGCCCGCGTGGTCGCGGCTGCCGAGCAGCGGCTCCTGCCCACGCTGGAGGAGAGGGACGACGAGACGCCCGAGGAACGCCAGCTCCGCGAGGACAACGTGCGAGCCATGGTGCGGGGGGCCATCGAGGTCGCCCGCATCTACGAGGCCAGCGCCTTTGGCGAGATCGACCAGCGCCTGGGCACCTACGGGTTCGGCGCCACCAACCTCTACGACGGCGATGTCCAGACCGCGATTGCCGACATCATCCACGGCGACGAGGAGCTGCCCGCCCGCTCGCTCATGGAGCTCTTCTCCCACGTCCGGGCGGTCGGCCAGGAAGGGCTCTACATCCAGCGCTACAAGGGCTTGGGCGAAATGAACCCCGACCAGCTCTGGGAGACCACCATGGACCCCGCGCTGCGCAAGATGCTCAAGGTGACCATGGAGGACGCGATCCAGGCCGAACGCATGTTCACCCTCCTCATGGGCGACGAGGTCGAACCCCGGCGCGAATACATCGAGAAGTTCGCGGCCAGCGTCAAGGACCTCGACATCTAGCCCGGCGAACGGCGGCTCCCCTCCGAAACCCATCCTCCAGCAGAGTTGAGCATACATGAGCGACGACATCAACACTCCGGATCAAGACTCCTTCGATCTTCCCCCGCAGGACAACGCGGGCGGTCTCGGCGCGAGCGACATCCCCTCGAACATCGAGGAGTTGATGCACAATGCGTACCTCCAGTACTCCCTGAGCGTCAACGTCGGCCGCGCCATCCCGGATGTGCGCGACGGGCTCAAGCCCGGCATGCGCCGCATCCTCTACGCCATGCGCCAGCTCGGCCTCACCAAGGCCCATAGCTACACCAAGTGCGCGACCGTGGTCGGCGAGGTGATCGGTAAGTACCATCCCCACGGCGACCAGGCGGTCTACGACACCCTCGTCCGCATGGCCCAGGACTTCAACATGCGCGCCCCCCTGGTGGACGGCCAGGGCAACTTCGGTTCGATCGACGGCGACTCCCCCGCCGCCTACCGCTACACCGAGTGCCGCATGGAGCGTCTCGCCGAGGAGCTCCTGGCCGACATCGACCGGGACACGGTGGACCTCGTCCCCACCTTCGACGAGAAGAACACCGAGCCCGAGGTCCTGCCCGCCCGCTTCCCGAACCTCCTGGTCAACGGCTCCACCGGTATCGGTGTCGGCATGGCCACCAACATCCCGCCCCACAACCTGGTCGAGGTGATCAACGCCACCCTGATGGTGATCGACCACC
Organism: Victivallales bacterium; assembly: GCA_003245525.1. Taxonomy (GTDB): domain Bacteria; phylum Verrucomicrobiota; class Lentisphaeria; order Oligosphaerales; family Lenti-02; genus Lenti-02. The sequence continues at coordinate 8,699 of QKCY01000540.1, forward strand.
CGATGGTGACGGTGAAGGAACTGATGCAGGTCATGCCCGGGCCGGACTTCCCGACCGGCGGCGAGATTCACGGCGTCAGCTCCATCATCCAGCTCTACGAGACGGGCCGGGGTGTGATCCGGGTGCGCGGCAAGGCCGAGATCAAGGAAGTGAAGGGGCGCGAGCAGATCGTCATCACCGAGATGCCCTATGCGGTGAACAAGGAGATGATGGTCAAGCGCATCGCCGAGTTGGTCAACGAGAAGAAGATCACCGGCATCTCCGGGCTCACCGACGAGTCCAGCAGCCGGGCGGGTATCCGCGTGGTCATCGAGATCAAGAAGAACGCGATGGCCAGCGTGGTGCTGAACCAGGTCTCCAAGCACACCCTGTTCGAGACCAGCTTCGGCGCGCACTTCCTGGTGGTTGACCACAACCGGCCCCGGATCATGAACCTCCGCCAGGTGCTCCAGGCCTACATCGACCACCGCCTGGAAGTCATCACCCGGCGCACCGTCTTTGAACTGAACAAGGCCGAGGCCCGCGCCCACATCCTCGAAGGCTTGCTGATCGCCGTCGACCACATCGACGAGGTCGTGGCCATCATCCGTGCTTCCCGGACCCGCGAGGAGGCTGGCGAGCGTCTGATGGCCCGCTTCGAGCTGAGCAAGAAGCAGACGGCCGCCATCCTCGACATGCGCCTGCACCAACTCACCGGCCTGGCCATGGAAGACCTCCAGACCGAGTACGACGCGCTGATGAAGCAGATCGCCTACCTGAAGGAACTGCTGGGCAGCCGCGAGCTGCGCCTCAACCTGGTGCGCGAGGAGCTCATCGATGTCCGCGACAAGCACGGCAATCCCCGCCGTACCGTGATCAAGGCCGGCGAGCGCGAGCTGAACGTCGAGGACCTCATCACCAAGAGCATCTGCGTGGTCACCATGTCCAACGCGGGCTACATCAAGCGCGTGCCCGAGGAGACCTTCCGCCTCCAGAACCGGGGCGGCGTGGGGGTCCGCGGCATGCAGACCCGCGACGAGGAGGATTCCGTCGAACACCTGCTCACGGCCCACACCCACGACTACATCCTCTTCTTCACCAACAAGGGCCAGATGCACTGGCTCAAGACCTACGAGATCCCCGAAGGCACCCGCGAGGGGCGCGGCCGGGCCTTGGTGAACCTGCTGGAGCTGGAGTCCGACGAGCAGGTGCGGGCCATGATCACCATCGACGAGGTGGACGATCCCTCCCGCTACATCGTCATGGCCACCCGCAACGGGGTCGTGAAGAAGACCCGCCTCGATGCCTACAAGCATCTCCGCCGCAAGGGCATTCGCGCCATCATCCTGGATGAGGACGACGATCTCATCGACGCCAAGCTCACCGACGGCAACCAGCAGATCCTGCTCTCCAGCGACGCGGGCATGGCCTGCCGTTTCCGCGAGCAGGACGTGCGGGAGATGGGCCGCACCACCCGGGGTGTGCGCGGCATGGAACTGCGCAATCCCGACGGCACCCTGGGGGCACACATCGTCTCCATGACCGTGGTGAACCCCGATGCCGAACTGCTGGTTATCACCGCTCTCGGCATGGGCAAGCGCAGCCGTCTCGGCCACGGTATCGCCGACCAGGATGTGGAGATCTCCGGCGGCGGCTACCGGCTGACCAAGCGTGGCGGCAAGGGGGTCACCAGCATCAAGCTGAAGCCCGGCGACAGCGTCGTCCAGGCCATCCAGCTCGAACAGGACGAGGACCTCATCATTACCTCCCTCAAGGGCCTGATCGTGCGGATCAACACCGGCGACATCCGGACCCTCGGTCGCGCCTCCCAGGGCGTGCGCATCATGCGCCTCCGCGAGGACGACGTGGTCGGCGTGGTCACCAAGGTGGCCAAGCTCGAAGGCGAGGAGACTCCCGCCCTCGAAGGCATCGCCAAGGCCGAGCTGCCCACCGACGAGGAGCCGGACGACACCGTCCTCGACGGCGAGGAGGAGATCGAGGACGAGGACATCGACGACGAGGAGATCGTCGAAGACGACGAGCCCGACGCCGAAGGCGAAGACGTGGACGACGAGGAGTAGTCCCCCTCCCACAAACAAAAGCCCCGGCAACCACACGGTTGCCGGGGCTTTTCTTTGCTCCTGGTCTGGGCTTCACACCAAGTTGACGCCATTCGCAGAGTGCTGAACCGGTCTGGGCAATACGCGCCCCATCCCGGCTGTTCACCCCGTCCTGTTGGTGGAGTGCCGCCGGTCCTCTCTACCCGTCACGAGTCCTGAAGTCATGCCTACCGGGTAGCCGCGCGGTCGATGAACGCGCGGTCCCTGGTTGCCGACCGCTGGTTCCCCGCCCGCGCAGACCGCCCCTGTCGCAGGCTCGTCGAGCCAGCGACTACCCGTCAGCGGCCATGTCGTGCCAGGGGACGTGCTCCGTTCGGGGGTCATTCCCCTGGTTTTCGGAGCGGCAAAGACAGCCATCTTTCCTCTATGGCTGTTGTCCAATCGGTATCAGCCTGTGTCCTCTGCCCTCCCAGCCGGGGCGCAGAGGAAGGGAGAACACTCTCCCCAGCATGCAAAAACCCCCGGCAACCAAGGGTTGCCGAGGGCTCTCGTTTCAGTCGGATTCGTCAGACCGGTCGGACCGGTGTCTGACCATGGCGTCCGCTACTTCGCGGCCAGGATCTTTTCCACGAAGGCCACGTTCTCTTCGACCATGTTGTCCTTGTCGCCACGGTGCATGCCGACGTTGACCACGTCGCCGGGCTTGATGTTGTCGAAGGCGTACTCGAAGGCCATCTGGGCGTCGATGCGGCCAGCACCGAGGATCTTGTAGCCGATGCAGGGCTTCTCGACGGTCTGGATGACCTTGACGGCCTCGAACACGTCGCCCAGACGGAACTTCTCGCCAGCCTTGTTATGGACGCTGCCGCAGTCGAAGAAGGGGACGACGTGGAAGTCCACGACGTCGAGATCGTTCACCCAGTAGTGGGCGGCGGTGGCATGGCCGGCCACGCCCACGGGAATGCCCTTGTCCTTGGCGTACTTCACCCACTCGCGCAGCGTGTTGGCGTCCCGCTGCTCGAAGAGGTTGTCGGTCAGCCCGCCGTGGAAGTACATGGCCTTGCAGCCGTACTCGACCGCCTGGTCGATGGCGAACTGCATGGTGCCGAGGCTGCGGAAGCTCACCTGGGCGATCCATTGCATGGGGCCGCCCTGCGCGATGTACTCGCGGGTGGCGCCGATCACGTGGGGCGTCTCGTTGTTGGTCACGAAGGTATTGATCCCCGCCGCCCAGGCCCGGTCCCAGGTCTCGCGGATGCGCTCGGGGGTGTGGTAGGCCAGCATCTCGTCGCTGCGCTGCTTGTTCTGGTGGCTGAAACCGCCGAAGGGGTTCGCGCCAATCAGCATACGGGTCAGCGTGAGGCCGCAGAAGTCAACAGTCGGAAGCATAGTGGCGTCTCCTTGAGGTGACGTGAGTTAGCAAGACGTAGGGACTGTTTCCCGGACAATATACTGCCGTCCGGCGGTTGCTACAGGCTTGGCTCGGCCTTTCTGGCCTACTCCCCCCGCAGTTCGCGCAGACACTGGCGGAACGGTCCGTGGTCGTCGCGCACGGGGAACTCCACGCAGAAGGTCCCGGCATACCCCACCTCCCGGAATGTGGCGAGATAGCCGTCCCAGTTGGTGGTGCCCTGCCGGAACCCGCAGTGGTCGTCGTCCACCCCCCCGTTGTCCGCCAGATGGACATAGGCCAGCCAGGGGGCTAGCTCCCGGATCAGTTCGGTGCCGTTCTTCGTCATGTTGCCGTGGCCGGTGTCGAAACAGAAACGGAGCGAAGGGCTGTCCAGGCTCAGCACCTCCTGGAACTCCCAGACCTCGCTGAACAGCTCCTGGCAGTTCCGGTAGGCGTAGGCGTAGTGGTTTTCCAGATTCAGCACCACCCCGGCCTGTTCGAACGTGGGCAATACGGCGGCCAGCGTCTGCCGGGTCAGGCGGATGCCCTCCCGCTGGTCCGCATGGCTGCCGCCGTGGATGACGAGGTCGCCAATCCCGACCCGCCGGCAGACCGGCAACCAGCCCAGCAAGGCGGCGGCGCCCCGTTCCGGCCCCAACTGGGCCAGATTCTCCCAGATATGGGCCGAGAGATGCGCTCCCTCCGGAGCCGATTCGGCCAGCCACGCCAAGTCCGCCTCGGTGCAGTGCGGCCGCCGGTAGTTGCCATGAAGCGACAATTCCACCCCGTCCAACCCGAACTCCCCCAGCGCCCGGCCCAGGCACTCTTCGGCGGTCTCCCAGGCGAAATGCAGCGCGCTTATTACGTATTGCATGAGGTTCTCTCCAATGGCCAGTACGGGTTTGGGCCGGGTATGCCCATGCTAGATCGCGTCCCAGATGGGCTTGTCCAGGAAAGCGGCGAGCAGCTCGGCGTCCTCCCGCAGTCTGGTCTCGTCGCCGTGATCGACCACATGGATCCGGCGACCGTCCTTCAGCACCACGTTCAGTTCGTAGCTGAAATAGGGTCTCTTGCCTGGGCAGTACTCGGCAAGAAGCTGGATGGCATGGATGTCGTCGAGGGGGGCGAAATGCCGGATGCGGCCCTTGTCGAACACCTCGTCCGGGGACCTCCATCCCTTCCAGAAGTACCCCTTCCGCCGGTTGAACACGATCGGCACCCTGCCGCGATAGCCCGAGACCCCGCCTCCGACCATGCAGACACAACCGAACAGTATGCCGATGAGTTCCTGGGGCCCCAGCGCCCCCGGGGCTGCACGCCGCGCGAAATCCACGACCGCGCTGAGCCCGACGAGCAGGAACCCGGCGGAGAGCAGTTGCGCGCGTCCGGATGCTCTGAACTCCAGCCGGGTCTCGTCCACCGCCACCAGTTTGCGCGTGCAGAAGTTCATTCCGCCCGCCTGAGCTGGCCCCCATTCGGTCGCCTTGGCGACCGGATCGCCGAACCGGCCCGGATCGACCGGTTCACGCTCGCTTGCCGCCCGCTTGATCGCTGCCCGCCGTTTCCCGAACATCGGGGTTCTCCAAGTGCCGCAGTCCCCGTCCAACCCGCCGCCATTCCCCAGCGGCAACGTTCCGGAGAACTCCTCACTGTATGTGGGCAATCGGGCAGTGCCAAGCACAGCCTTTCCACCTCAGAGCTAGTGGGGGTCGGCGGGCCAGCCACCGGTGTTGTGGCTGTTCTGCATGGTGGGCCAGTCGGGGCTGCGGAAGCCCCGGGCGTTGCCGTTGCCGAAGAGGACGTTGCCGAATCCCCGATGGTTGGGGTTGGTGATGCGGTCGGCCCCGATCCCGGTTTCCACCCCGCAGTTCTTCTCCGTCTGCCCGCCCCGGTAGATGTAGTCGAGGTGGGCGTCGGTGAGGACGGTTGTGGGTTCATGGGTGTTCTTCGTGCTCGGGCAGAGGAAGATCTTCATGCTCTTAATCTGATTCAGTTGCAGCAGGAGGCCCAGGCCAGCGGCATTGTCTCCCGGCGGGAAGCTCTCGTCGGCATCGGCGGAGTAGACCCGCAGGGCCATGCCGATATTGCGCAGGTTCGAGGCGCAACTCACTCGGCGGCCCTTCTCCCTGGCCTGCGAGGCGGTGGAAAGGAGGATCGTGGACAGGATGGCAATCAGGGCGATGACAACCAGGAGTTCGATGAGCGTGAACCAACGGGTCCACGTGGGCGGCGGCACCTTCATGAGCCGGAATCCCTTCGGGCGACGAACACGGATTGAGGCTTCCCTTGCCCCTTACTGACTAACAAATCATACATGAAGTCCGGACCCGTCACAAGACCGGCCGACGCCATTCCCGAGGAGCCTGTCCCAATGGTCAGGGAAGTGGCGGGCGCAAGGCCGGGGGACACCAGGCCTCCGGCGGGGGGAGGGCAGCCGTCGCCAGCAGGCTCTCCCTGAGCTCCTGGAGGTGCTCGACGAAGCGCAGGGCTTTTGCCAGATTCCCGGCATCGTTGCCCAACCTGCCGTGGAGGGCGTCGAAACGGGTGGCCAGGGAATCCGCCAAGTCGATCAGCCCCGCCAGTGCGGTCAGGATCGAATCGCGGCTCCAGATGGCGACCTGCGGGTCGTCCGGGCGACTGTTCGCGTAGCCATAGGCGGTGCGGACCACGCCCTTGAGGGCGAACATGCGCAGCACCAGCAGGTCCACGTCCAGCGGCAGATCCTGCCAGGCCAGCCAGTGTTGCCGTCGGGTCGCCAACTCGCGGGCGCGGTTGAGCCAGAGCAGGCCCTCTTCCTTCAACGCGACGAGGCTGGCGGCGCTGGGCTTGGGTTCGGGTGGTGCCGCATGTCCCGGCGGGGCCTCGATAGCGGCCCAGGGAGCGTCCAGTCTCATGACCCGCGAGAGCAGATGGACGGCGGGGGGAACCACGTCGGTCTTGATGATCTGGTCGATCCGGCGCAGCAGGGGATCGCCGAGGCCGAGGAAGGCCTGGCCAAAGCGTTTCGCGAAGGACTCCGGATCGAGGCGACGGCCGGTCCAGGCGCATTCGGCGGCCTTGGCGAAGTCGAGCCAGCGGTTGTCGAAGACCTCGCCCAATCGCAGACTCCACGTGCAGGCATAGGCCCCGAGCGCGCCGCTCTGCCGGGCGGACTCGAAGAAGGCGGGGATGTGCTCGTCCAGGCCCCGTTCCGGCCCCCAGGGGCAGACCCGCTCGTCGGTGTCCAGCGCGGGCAGGATATCGAACCCCAGATTGCGCAGGTAGCGGTGTTCGGCCGGGGAGAAGCGGGCGTACTGCCAATCGCAGACGATCACTTGGCGGTCGAGGGTGTCGAGGGCGCGGGCCGTACCGTTGCGGCTGCCCCAGCCGGTGACGCCGCCGTTGGCCGCGTGGGTGCCGGGGAACTGGGCGAGGTCGAGCAGCATGTCGCCCCAAACCATGACCCGGATGCCGTCGTCCTTGAGGTGGGCGGCGATGGCGTTGATGTGGTCGGCGATCAGGCCGCCCGCATGGCCGTCCGCCGCGAGGCGCTGGCGGCAGGCGGGGCAGTGGCCGAGCTTTGCCACTTCGTCCATGCCGATGTGCAGGAAAGGCGTCTCGAAGCACTCCGCCAGATCATCCACCAGCGACAGCACGAAGGGCAGGGCTTCCGGGTGGGACGGGCAGACCATGTAGGGGTCGGCGGCGTCTTCGCGGAGATGGGCGTTCTCCTCCCGGTCGAGGATATTGGCCATATGCCCCAGGCAGTTCACCTGCGGGACCAGCGTCACCCCGTGCGCACGGGCGAATGTGGTCAGATCACGGGCCTCTTCCGGGGTCATCAGGCCCGGCTCGTGCAATTCCGGATGGGAGGGATAGGCGAACCGTCCTTCCAGGTAGAGATGGAGGAGGTTCAGCTTCATGGCGGCCATGTCGCGCACGACCTGCTTGAGGTGTTCGTGCCGATAGGTCATGCCGCGGGCGATGTCGTACTGGAGGCCGCGCCAACGGAGCACCGGGAAGTCCTCGATGGTGCCTCCGGGCAGTCGTCCGCCATCGGGGACCTGTTCCAGCATCTGGGCGAGCGTGGCCAGTCCGTGCCGCCAGCCAGCCTCTCCCGTCGCCGAGATCACGATGCCGTGGGGACCGAGCTGGATACGGTAGGCTTGGTCGCGGCAATCCCGGGGACAGTTCGGATAGGCCGCCAGCCAGGAATCATCCACGCGGCGCACCAGCTCCGCCGTCGGGACACAGGTGTTCTCGGTAGCCCGGCGCAAGTAGGCAGCCACATAGGGTCCCTTGCCTGCGTAGAGCTCGCTATACTGGGGACGGGGCAGCAGTTGCATGGCCGTGCTCTCCGGTGGTGGGCCTCATCCTTCAGACCATACACGGTTGCGCTCCGCAATGCTATAGGCCGAAGCGGATCGGTTACCCCCCCGCCCGCCCCTTGCGGTAGGCCATCGGGGTGGTCCCGGTAACCCGACGGAAGGCGGCGCAGAACCCGCTCGCGTCCCCGAAACCGGCTTCCTGGGCCACCTCCTTCACGCTCAGGGCAGTCAGCGACAGCAGGCTCTCGGCCTTGCGCAGACGGAGCCGCAGAACAGCCTGTTTGGGAGAGACGCCCACCTGCTCCCGGAACAGGGCGTGGAGATGGGGCGGACTTACCCCCGCCGCCCGGGCAATCCGGGCGACCGACAGGGGTTCGGCAAAGTGTTCCTCGATGCAGTCTAGGGCACGCTGCACGCTGGGCAGGATCGCCAGCCGGTGTCGCCGCCGGAACTCCTCCGCTTCCCAGTAAAGTCGCGTATAGAGGCACTCGGCGAAAACCTCGGGCGGGTACTCGCCCAGATGGTACCGCCGGAGCAGAGTCCGGCAGAAGTCGAGGCACTCGCCCACATTGGCCCACACGGAATGGAACAGCGGCCGTTGGGGCGGCGGCTGAGAAACAAGAAAGCGCAGGACGCAGGTCTGGTAGGGTTTCACCCGGTCAGCGACGGCAACAATGGTCTCGCCGGGATAGAACCAGAGCATGCTACCCGGTCCTACCGGGTATTCCACGCCACCCTGCACGAACACCGCCCCGCCATCCGTGATGACCTCGATCTCCTGGGTGCCGGGAGTGATCTGGCGGGTGTCGTAGCGCGTTCCCGGCGTCGCCGCGAAGAAATGCACCCGGTCCATGCCGTGGAGTCCGACGAAACCCATTGTTTCCTCCTAGAAATCATAGGATTTCACTATTCAGTTCTGCTGAAACATACATGACTTTTCCTCTGGATGCCGTGAGGTACCATCTAAAAGGCATAGTTGGCATATCTGGAGGCAAGGCCGATGAAGGTTCTGGTGACGGGCACGTCGGGCATGGTGGGCAGCCGCGCGCTGCCGCAGTTGGCGAAGCGGTTCGATGCGACCGGGCTGGATATCCGGCCGGCCCCTTCGCCCCTGCCCACGATCCAGGCCGACCTCACCGACTACGGGCAGGTGAAGGCCGCCACGGCGGGCATGGATGCCATCGTCCATCTCGCGGCCTTGCTCTGCAAGCCCGAGGCGGACCGGTCCATCGACCTCAACGTCAAGGCGACGGGCAACCTGCTCCAGGCGGCGGTCGAGAACAAGGTCAAGCGGTTCGTCTACTGCAGCACGGTCTGGGCCTCGGGCCATGGACTCACCGAGCCCTATCTGCCCATCGACGAGGACGTGCCCTGCCAGCCCGTCTGCATGTACGGCCAGACCAAATGGCTCGGCGAGCTGATGACCGAGTACTATGGCCGCATGCATGGTCTGGAAACCGTCGTCATCCGTTTCTGCGGCTTCCATCCCTGCGCGGGCTACACCGACGATGGCCAGATCGACTGGGAGCACGCGGACATCCCGGGTCTTTTCGGGCGCTACCTGCGCTCCGGGCACAAGCTGATGAATCCGGTCGATCTCGGCGAGGCTTTTGGACTGGCGGCCACGAAACTGGGGATTGCCGGCAAACGCTTCGTCGTCGGGGTCAATACGCCCTATGTGGCCAGCGATGCGGCGGCCCTGCGTTCCCTGCCTGCCGCCGTGATCGAGCGCTACTACCCCGGCGTCCCGGCGTTGCTGGAGGAAATCGGGGTCGAGATTCCGGCCATGCCCTACTACTTCCGCCACGACCAAGCGCGGACCGTGCTCGGCTTCCGCAGCCAGCACGATCTCGGCGACTTGGCTCGGCTCTACCGCCAATGGAAGGCCCAGCGATGACCACCGTTTCCATCACCCGAGTCGGGACCGATGTGGATGCCGCCTTCGCGCTGGCGATGGAGCGGGCGGGCTGTACTGGCATCATCAAGCCCGGCAACCGGGTCGTCATCAAGCCCAACTGGAACGCCTGCGCGATTCCTGGCTCCACCAAGCTGGTCACCGTCCTGGCCGCCTGCCGCTGGGCCCAGGCCCAGGGCGCCGGCGAAGTGATCGTGGGCGAAGGCCCGGTGCCGGTCGGGCGCGAGCGGATCGACGCCTATCTGGCCGAGATGGGGGCGCTGGAAGCTCTCGCGGCAGTCGGCTCCCGGTTTGTCTTGTTCGATACGGACGGCCACGTGCTCTTCAAGGACCTGCCCGATCTGCCGCCGGAGATCGGCATCGCCAGGTTGGCCCTGGAATGCGACGTGCTCATCAACCTGCCTCTGCTCAAGGTCCATTCCTGCTGCCTGACCACCCTCTGCGTCAAGAACCTGAAAGGGTGTTTGCGTCCGGCGGACAAGATGGCCTTCCACCGCATCGGGTTGCTCCCGGCCGTGGTGGCCCTGAACCGGCTCATCCGCCCGCACATCAACCTGGTGGACGCCATCGAGGCCATGGAAGGCGACCACAACCGGGGCGAGATGGTGCCCCTTGGACTCTTCATTGCCGGTACCGATCCGGTGGCGACCGATGCCGTGGCCAGCGCCCAGGTCGGTTTCCCTTCCGGCACGGTGCCCCTGCTCAAACTGGCCCATGCCGCCGGGCTCGGCGAGCACCGTCTGGACCAGATCGAAGTCGTCGGCGAACCCCTGGTTCCCCAGCGCCTGGAACGGGTGCAGGACCGGCTGTTGCGCAAGTACCCCGATCTCCAGATCCAGGAAGCGGGCGGCTGCAGCGCCTGTTCGGCTGCTCTGATGGACGGCCTGTTCATCGCCGGCGGAAACCGGAAGGCGAGCAAGGTGGCGTTTGGCCCGCAGGTCGAGCCCGATGCCGATGCCTTGGTGCTCGGTGCCTGCACCCGCAAGTACTGGGCGACCCATGCCCATGTGGTGGGCTGTCCCCCCGACGGTGCCGCCGTAGCCCGCGCCCTCTGCACTCCGCCCGGAGACCAGGCATGACCGACCGCGTGCAACGCTTGCTGGCCCGCTCCCGCCAACGTACCGGCGCGTTCTGGACTCGACGCCCCCTGTGGGAAGAAGCCCTGGCCTGGCACGCTCACGAACCGGTTCCCGTCCGCCGGGCTCTGGCCCTGGCGGAGGTCTTGGCCCACTGCGAGGTCGTCATCGGGGAGGACGAACTCCTGGCCGGAACCCACCCCGCCTCGCCGGTTCCCCCGGCCGAGCGGGAACTGCGGGCCTCCCGCCCGCGCCAGGACGGACAGGCGGCGTTGCGTCTGCCCGAAGAGCGCGCCGCCCTCCAGGCCGGGCTCTTCACCAGCAGCAACAAGCCAGACCACTTGACCGTCAACTACCCCCGTCTACTGGCCGAGGGCATCGACGGGTTGCTGGCCCGGATCAGGCATGCGGGCGAGGAGACCACCGAGCGCCGGGCCATGCGGATCGGGGTCGAAGCCTTCCAGTCCTACATCGAACGCTATGCCGCCGAGGCCACTCGCTGTGGCGAAGCGGAGATGGCCCAGACCTGCCAACGGGTCGCCCACGTGCCGCCGACCAACCTGCGGGAGGCGCTCCAACTGGTCTGGTTCACCTTCCTGGTCCAGTGCATCGAGAACGGCGAATCCACCGGGGCTTTCGCCCTCGGGCGCTTCGACCAGTACCTCGGCCCCTTCTGGGCGGCCGATCTCGCCTGCGGAGTGGACCGGGCCGAGCTCGTCGAATTGGTGGGCTGCTTCTGGGTCAAGCTCAACGAGTTTGTTCCCCGCGGCCTGGCCTCGGCGGTGCTGAACCTGACCATCGGCGGCAGCCTGGCCGACGGCACGGACGGAGTGAACGACCTCTCCTATGCCTGCCTCGACCTGATGCACGAGTTCCGCACGGTCACGCCCAGTCTCTCGGTGCGCTGGCATCCGGGAATCGATCCCGTCTTTTTCCAGCGGGCCGTGGCCCTGGCGACCGAGGGATTCGGGCAGCCAGCCTTCTACGGCGACCCGGCGGCGATCCGGGCCATGACTCACGCGGGGGTGGCTCCGGCCGATGCTGTGAACGTGGTTCCCGGCGGCTGCGTGGAGTTGGGCGTGCAGGGTTGCTGCCATCCCTGGGTCGGCAACTTCTTCAACCTGCCCAAGTGCCTGGAATTGGCCCTGTTCAATGGTACCGACCCGCGCAGCGGCCAGCGTCTGGGCCCGGCCACCGGCACGCCCGCCGAACTCGATACCTTCCCCAAGCTTTTCGCCGCCTTCTCCCGGCAGGTGGCCCACTTCCTCGAACTCATGGCCCATTCGGACTGCACGACTGACCGGCTGGCGGGGGAGCATAGCCCCTTCCCCTTCCTTTCGGCCTTGGTGGATGATTGCATCGCCAGCGGGCGCGACATGGCCAGTGGCGGGGCCCGCTACAACTTCACCGAGGTCCAAGGCATCGGCATCGCCAATGTGGTGGACTCCCTCCTGAATGTCCGCGAATTGGTCTACGAACAGGGCGAAGTCGCTCTACCCGACTTGCTGGCTGCCCTTCAGGCCGATTTCGCCGATGCCGAACCCTTGCGCCGCCGGTTGGCTACTCGGCATCCCGCCTATGGCGATGGCGAGCCGGGAATCGCCGGACTGGCTCGGGAAGTCGTACACACCTTCTTTGCCCATTGCGAAGGCCGCCCCAACCCGCGCGGCGGCACCTTCCGTCCCGGCCTGTTGGTCTGGACCCTCTTCACCGACTGGGCCAACACCGTGGGGGCTCTGCCCGACGGTCGCCGCCGGGGCGAGCCGCTGGTTTCCAGCATCGGCCCCCGCAACGGCGGCAGCGGCAGTCCCACCGCGATCATCGCTGACGCGACCGCCTTCGACCATTTCCACTGCGCGGGCGGCCTGACCCTGAATCTCCGTTTCGATGCCTCCACCGCCTGTACCGCCACCGGGCGCGCCGCTATTGCCGCCCTCTTGGAAGGCTACTTCCAGCGCGGGGGCATCCAGGTCCAGGTGAACGTTGCCGACAGCGCCCTCCTGCGCGCCGCCCAGGCCGATCCTGCCCAGCATCCAGGACTGCTCGTCCGGGTCAGCGGCTTCTGTGCCCGGTTCCATGACCTCCCTCGCACCATGCAGGACGAGATCATCGCCCGCGCCGAGCTGCGGACCGCACCATAGCCCACGGGGAGCGCCAGCATCCCTGCCAGCATCCCCCATTCCTCTGCCGGCAAGGATGCCGGCGCTCCCGGTGCGTCGCCGTGCGCTTCTATTCGTGAGCACTCAGGGCATCGACGAGGATGTTGGCGGGGCGCATCTCCGCCGCTTCCACGGCGAAGGCCAGGCCATGGATGCGGTCGGGATTGGGGCGGCCGTCGCCGTCCCGGATGCCGTCGTTGGGGTCCCGTTGCGGGGTTTGGCAGGCGATGGTGATCCGCCGCCAGCCCTGGAAGTCGACCGTGACGGGGGTGTCGAGCCAGCGTTCCTTGTCCGGGTCGATCCACATGAGCTTGAGGGTGTGCCCCGATCCGTCGCCATGCACCCAGGCGGTGAGCGCCTTGGCCTCGGAGATATCCTGTGGGGTGGCGAAGAAGACCTCGGTGTAGCCCCAACTGTGCGGCTTCTCCGGCACCAGATGCAACGCTAGAGCCGTCTTCCCCTGCTTGGTCTTTGTGGTCTCGCGGGTGACCGTGTACGTGGCTCCGCCAGCGAGGACTCGTCCCAGGGCGTGGTCGAACTCCTCCTGGCTTCCGTGTTCGAATCCGGCGATGAGCCGCCCCTCGCCTTGTACGGCCTGTTCGATATCGGCTTGGGGCAGGCCCTTGACCTCGATGATGGTCGCGTCGGTCAGCCGATAGGGCAGGCCATAACTCTCCGTGTCCGCCCCAAAGGCAAGGGTGAGGAAGGTGGGTTTCACGAAGAGCGGAAGCGAAGTGCGGAAGATGCCCTTGGCATCCGACACGCCGTTGAAGGTGCCCCCGCTCCCATTGCCGTGATTCTGATAGGTTCCGACCAGAGCCAGCCCCGGCAAGGGATCGCCATTCCCCTGGGTTGCCTGGACCTCGATGGCTGCAGCTTCCCCGTACTCGTAGACCGCCTTGTCGGTCCGCACGACCAGCCTGGGAAGGGGACTGTCGACGATGAAATCCACCATGCGGTGAATCGGCTTGAGGTCTTCCAGATCGAGGCTTGCTTCCAGTTCCAGCGTATGACGGCCCGGGGCCAGACCCGCCAGGCTGGCTTGTCGCCAGGAGGGGTTGGTTGTCTTCAGGTCGGTCCACATTCCCTGGTCCAGCCGGCAGCGCACGTTCTGGACATGCTCGGTCACGCAGGCGTCCACCGGGACGGTGCCGGGGTAGACGACCATCTGCCGGGGCTCGGTGAGAATGAGCTGGTTGTACTGCCGGAACGCCTCGTACACGGGGCGGGGCGTGCCGCGCGGGTCGGATTCCAGCGTGTCGATGCCGAGCACGCCGTACCACTCCTCGGCGTGGTCGTCGTGGACCATCGGATTGCCGTGCTTCCACCAGCCGTCCTTCCACATGAACAGGCAGCCGCCCTGGCCGCCAGCGTTGATCATGGCCTGATACATGGCCAGGTCGCCGTCCCGCTGTTCCGCCAGCGTGTTGCCGCCATAGCCCAGGTGCCCTTCGCCCGATGGCGACACGGAGAGGCCGAACTCGCCCAGCACAAAGGGTTTGTCGGCGGCGTACATCCGGCGCAGCCACTCCACGTGGCCCCGGTACTTGAGGGCCGTGCTGACCGTGCGGGGCGCGTACATGTAGTCGTTGAAGAACACCACATCCCAGGCCGACTGGTCGAGAAACTCGTTCCAGGAGCAGTGCGAGTAGGTCACCAGGCAGTCCGGGTCCTCCTGCCGGGCCGCCGCCTTCATTTCCTGGCAGGCCCGGTTGTAGGCGTCGAGTCCGCCCTCGATGATGTCGGCGGAATGGGGTTCGTTGGCGATGGTGTAGAAGAGGATGTTGTCGAACCGCTTCCCGGCCCGCACCACCTCGGCCAGCCGTTCGCGGGATTGCTTGGCGTAGGCTTCGTCGCGCAGGTACTGGCCCACGTTGAACCAGGAGCCCTGGATCACCATCATGCCGTGCCGTCTCAGCGACTCCAGTTCCGGCTCGCTGTAGGCGTTCCACGCCCGCACCGTGTTGAACCCCGCCCGTCGCATGAGGGCCAGGTCGTACTCCATGGTCTCGGGATCGAAGGTGCGTTGGTTGGGCAGTTCTCCCGGTCCCCCGTGCAGTTCGTAGCCGATGCCCTTCACGAAGAACCGCTCGCCCCCGACCATGAACCAGCCGTCCTCGACCGTCGCGGAACCCGCCCCCGCGCCGAGGGCGGTAAGCCAAACGAGGAGGAGGAAGCGGTGGTTCATGGGGGCTCCTACTACCCGGTCACGGTTCCGGTTTCGTGTCCGAGTCCCGCTTGCCGAGTGACTGCCGGTAGCGAATATAGCAGAGCAGAAGCCCCGCGATGCAAGCTCCCTTCATGACCAGCAGGGCGAGCGGACGGTACCACGCTCCGGTCGTGGTTTCGACGAGGTCCGAAATGCCAAACCAGAAGAGGATCACGGCCGTCCATTCGCCAGTTCCCAACCGGGGACCGGACCGCCGGTCGGAACGCCAGTAGACTATGGCGGCGATTGCCATCCAGAACCCCGCCTCGATCACGTTGCCCCAATACTCGATCATCCGTACGCCAGTTCCCGGAAGTTGGGGACGCGGTGGACGGTGATGAGGTTGGAGTTGTGGGCATTGGTCGCGCGACTGTCGGCGGTGCGCATCATCAAGACAAGATCATCGCCAGCAATGACGAAACTGCCGTGGTAGGAGGAGCGTACGGTTTCGTCGTTGCCGGTCAAGAGTCCGGCAAAGCACCAGTCCACGCAGTTGCGGGAGAAGTAGAGGGCCAGTTGGCCGCGCTCGTTGTAGGGCATGCCGTAGTGGCGGGGATGGAGCCGGTCCGGTCGGTGCATGGAGTCGGTGGCCTGGTTGGCAACCAGCCAGTGGAGCCCGGTCACGGGATCGGGCTGGATGACGAAGCCGATATGCCCGCCGGGGAAGGGCAGGTAGAGCAGGGGTTCGCCGGAAGGCGCGGTTTCGAGATCCACCACGAGTCGCCCATCCTCCTGCTCCACCGCCTTGGCCAGGGCGGCGAGGCTGGAGCGGCCAGTTTCGGCCCGCATGAGGATGTGGAAGGTGCGACCGGTGGGGTCACCCCAGACGTGGTCGGGATCGGTGATCTGGACGAGGTTGGTCTCGCCCCAGCCGATCCGGGGTGCGGAACGGTCCCCGTGGCGGCCGGGTTCGTAGAAGGGCACGCCGAGCAGGTTGGGATTGCCATGGCGCGCCAGTACATCCTGGAATCCCAGCACGTTCGAGTAGGTCCAGGCCTCGGGTCGGGTGAGATCGTCGCCAATGGCGGCGGATAGGACGACCGGGGCCAGAACCCAGGTCGGGAAGCCGTGCATGACCGGTTCCGTGCGGCATTCCTTCGCCAGATACACCCGTCCATTGCTCTGGACGATGGACCCGGGGAAGGAGTACCAGAGTTTCCCCGTCCGGAGCGGCTGGGCTTCGGTCCACGTCGTGCCCCAGTCGTCGGAGCGGGCAATCATCAAATCCTCCCGGCCCCCGAGGATGTAGACGGTATCGCCCACCACGAAGGGGCAGGCATCCACCATGGGGATGTCCGTGCGGTGGACCCAGGTGCCGCCGCCATCGTCGCTGGTGTAGGCCTTGACCAGCCATTCCGCCTCGCCGGGACGGTGGTCGCAGATCAGCATGGTCCCTACCAGCCGTCCGCTCGGACAGAGGGCGAGGGCTGGGCAATAGGCGATTTGGCGGCCCGGATCGACCGCCTCCCAGAGGGTCGCGACCTCGCGGGCCAGGCTATGCACCGGCAACCTCCGAGGCCGGTCGCAGGGAAACGACCTCGCCAGCATCGAGCGTTATGGTGACCGGCAAGGAGACCTCGCCGTCGCTCAGTTGCGCCGCCTGCCAGTCGGAGACCGCAAGGGTGAACGTTCCCGGGCGGGTGGCCCAGGCCAGAACCCACGCGGTCCGGCCCTCTTTCCGCATGGCCGAGACCATGAGTCCGCCCGGTTGGGGTATGGAGTCGAAACTCGCGTCCTCCCAAGCGGCGGGGGTGGCGGGGAATATCTTCGTAACCCCGCCCTGGGTGTGGACCAGCATTTCTACGATGGCAGTGGCCCCGGCGGCGGTGCCCTCGAACTGCATGATCTCGTTGGTCTCGCGGGGGACGTCGATGTCCTTGTAGCGATGGGCGCTGACCCCGTGGAAACGGGGCAGGTAGACCGTGGTCATGGTCTCGTTGATGAAGACGGCCCGCCAGGTGTTGAGCAGGATCAGCGGGGCCTCGGTCAGGCCCAGCCGGGCCTCGATGGTGGCGGCCCAGGGGTAGCACCACTCGCTCCAGGCCCCCATGCCCATCTTCAGCCAGTGCTCGATACCGTTGGCGATCTTCTCCCGTTCGGTCTCGTCCATCTCGTGGAGCAGATCGAAGGGGTAGATGCTGCCGAGATGGGAATGGTGCCGGTGGCAGACGGCGAGATCCTGGCCCTCCCAGATCCCGATGCGTGGACGGCCATCCGGTCCCGTCACCGTGCAGAAGCGGGGGGCGCGGGCGCGAATGTCCAGCCAGACGGGTTCGGGCTCGATGCCCAGTTCCTTGCAGGCGGCCAGCAGATGCCCGATCAGCATATGGATGCAGGTGAGCTGCATGGAGGAGTTGGGGCCGTCCTGGCGCGGGGCCTCGAACATGGTGGCGGAGACGCCGTACTCGGGCGAGACGGAGACCGGCAGCCAGAGGGTGCCGTCGCCCCGTTCCTCCAGCATCTCCTCGTAGACCCGCATCACGCCGCGCAGGAAGGGCAGGGCGCGGTCGCGCAGGAAATCGCGGTCGCCCGTGGTGTCGAAGTAGAGCCAGTAGATATGCGCCAACCAGGCGGACACGGCCTGGTCGATGGCGCTGTGCGGCGAGAACCCGAGCTGGCACTGGCGGCCCTCGTCGTTCAGGGTGTGGCCCAGTACCAGCCCATCGTCGATGCCGACCAGGACCTTGGCATTGTGCCGCATCGCCTCCTGGTAGGGGGCGGAGTCGAGCATGTCGAAGAGCCGCAGGGCGTGACTGGTATTGCCACCGCAGAAGGCGAAGGTGTAGATCTGCTCGATGTTGACGTTGATCGTGTAGTCGCCGCCCCAGGGGGGGAACTGGTACTCCTCGATCCACGGTCCTTGCAGGGGACAGGGCTTGGGTGCGTTGGGATTGGTGGCGCAGCCCCATTTGTAGTGGGCGTAGACCAGGAAATCGCTCCAGAAGGGATCGGGAATCCGGATGCCCGGGGTCCGGCTCCAATACTCCGTCCACCAGCGGTCGGTTTCCGCCAGCAGTTTGTCCCCGGCCAGATTGTCGAGCAGGGCTTGGGCCTTGGCCTGGCTCGCGGCGGCATCGTCGCCGAGACAGAGGGTGATCCCGAAACCGTCGTCCCGCCGCCGGGCCAGGGCGCAGAGCGCCGGGTCCGCCGGACAGGCCTGCACCCAGCCGCCGTCGATCATCTGCGGCGGCGTGAAACCCCGCCGGACGAGTTCCGTCTCGCACCACTCCCAGGCCGGGCGGCAGACCGCCTCCTCGATCAGCCCGGCAGAATCACGCAACCAGAGGAGATCCGATGCGGGGCCCATGATGAGCTCGATGATCGCGCTGGTTCCGAGGACGTCGATCTGAATGCGTCCGCGCGCGCTATCCACCGTGCCCGACTTCAGCGAGAGCCCTTCGCGCAGGCGGAACTCGAACCGCCCTACGGGCAGGACGGTGCTGGGGCGTGCTCCGCTCCGCCACAGCTCCGCCGTGTGGGGATTGAGCACCTTCTGGGTCTCCTGCGGATCGCCCGTGGCGTAGGCTTCCTTCAGCCGTGTGTAGCTCGCGCCCTCGGGTAGAATCCCCCCGTGCCGCCGGTCCCAGAAATCGTTCCGCGACACGGTGAGGTTGAGCGTGTCGGGGGACTTCCCCCACACCAGCGCGCCAAAGGCACCATTGCCCAAGGGCAGGCCGGTATGGGTGCGGGGCAGGGGAAAGGGGAACGTCAGGGGACGAGGTTGCATGGTGG
>QKCY01000161.1 GCA_003245525.1 Victivallales bacterium
CCGGGAAGTGGGAGCCGCCTCCGCGCGGCGATGGAGCGCTTTGCCTCCGGTTCCCGCCGTCGCCCGGCCGGAGCGGATCGCCGCCTGGAAGCGGCTCCCACACTTGCCAGGGAATACGGCAAACAGCGGGGAAGCCTGCCCTCCTTGGAGGGCGAACCAATGCCCCGTCCTCCGGGCGGGGTTCTTTACCGCAAGAATAGAATCCCTCTTCCTTTGGGCGAGGCCTACGGGTTGGCTGGGCCAACCCCGATGTCCTCTTGCCGGTGTACCAGAGGGAGGGTTGTGGACTGTGTGGGCCGCACAGGTCGAGGGCGGTCCTCCCTTCGGGCCCGGAGGGCCAGCGGAGCAAAGCCCGGGGCAGAGCGCAGCATCGCCCCGGGTCGCCTCGGGCTCCGGAACGCAGACCAGCGGCCTGCGGCCTCGGGGGATGGTGGACCCGATCCGCCTCCGGCCGCAGGCCGTTGGCCTGCAAGACCGGGGGGAAACCGCTTTCCTGGGGCGATTGCCCTAGGCTCTGTTCCTCTGCCCCTTCCGGGGCGAAGACCGGAACGCCCTTGCGTCTGGAATGGGCAGGCGTGTCCCCATAGAGCCCGTGTCCGCATGTCAGCCGGAACGTGGGGATCGTCTGCTTTTACACTAAACCATACTAGCGAAGTATGAAAAGCGGTGTGTGTGGCGGTGTTTGGGCCAATCCTCGCTTGTAATCGGGTTGGGTTCAAGGTAGTTTATGCACCGTGGCAGTGTTGTGCTGTCGGTTTTTTTGAACCTATATCATACTACCACGGTATGAAAGGCAGAAACAGGAGTTCGCATCATGGACATCAACGACCTCGCGGCCAATCCGATCCGTTTCGAATCCATGCGCCCGGAAGAGGTCTTGATGTGGACGTGCGCGGCCCTGCCGGGCAAGGCGGTGTTTGCCTCGTCGCTCGGTGCCGAGGACCAAGTGATCCTGGACATGATCAGCCGCTTGGGCCTGGACCTGCCGGTGTTCACGCTGGACACCGGGCGGTTGTTCCGGGAGACCTACGAACTGATCGAGACCACGCAACGGCGCTATGGCCGCCCGATCAAGGTCTTCTTCCCGAAGGCGGCGGCAGTCGAAGAGATGGTGGAGGAACACGGGGTGAACCTGTTCCGCAAGAGCATCGACCAACGCCACCACTGCTGCCAGGTCCGCAAGTTGGAACCGTTGGCGCGGGCGCTGGCCCCCTACGATGCCTGGGTCTGCGGTCTGCGCCGCGACCAGGCGGAAAGCCGGACTGACGTGCCGGTGGTGGGACCGGACGGCAAGGGGCGGCTGAAGATCAATCCCTTGGCGAACTGGACCCAGGAACAGGTGTGGGCCTACATCCGGGCCAACGATGTGCCCTACAATCCGCTGCACGACCAGGGCTTTCTGAGCATCGGCTGCGCCTGCTGCACGCGGGCTGTGGCTCCCGGCGAACCCGCCCGGGCGGGGCGCTGGTGGTGGGAAGTGGACGAGCACAAGGAGTGCGGATTGCATTTCGTGGACGGCAAACTGGTCCGGCGTGGACCCTCGGCAGGAGATAGCGAACGATGACAGATCAGAGACTGAGCCAATTGCGGCAGTTGGAGGCGGAAAGCATCCATATCTTCCGCGATGCCGTAAGCCAGTTCGAGAACCCCGTGCTGCTCTATTCGATCGGCAAGGATTCCTCGGTGCTGGTGCGCCTGGCCCAGAAGGCGTTCTATCCGGGCAAGCTGCCCTTCAAGCTGCTGCATATCGATTCCACCTGGAAGTTCCGCGAGATGATCCGGTTCCGCGACGAGTTCTGCGCCTGGGAAGGGCTCGATCTGGTCGTACACCACAACGCGGAAGGCAAGGCGGCGGGGGTGAATCCCTTCGACTACGGCAGCCGCAAGTACACCGATATCATGAAGACCCAAGCCCTGCTCCAGGCGTTGACTGCGGGCAAGTACGATGTGGCCTTCGGCGGGGCGCGGCGGGACGAGGAGAAATCCCGTGCCAAGGAGCGCGTCTTCTCCTTTCGCGACCGGCACCATCAGTGGGACCCCAAGAACCAGCGTCCCGAGTTGTGGTCGCTCTTCAACGGTCGGATCAATTCCGGCGAAAGCGTGCGCGTGTTCCCTCTCTCCAACTGGACGGAAACCGACATCTGGCAGTACATCCGGCTGGAGAACATCCCCCTGGTGCCGCTTTACTTCGCGGCCGAGCGACCGGTCGTGGAGCGCGACGGCACGCTGATCATGGTGGATGACGACCGGATGCGCCTGCTGCCGGGGGAGACGCCGGAATACCGGATGGTCCGCTTCCGCACCCTCGGCTGCTATCCGCTCACGGGCGCGATCGAGTCCACGGCCACCACCGTGGAGGAGATCGTCGAGGAGATGCTCCAGACCCGTGTCAGCGAGCGTTCGACCCGCGTCATCGACCACGACGGCGATTCGTCGATGGAGCAGAAGAAGCGGGAAGGCTACTTCTAGGGATTGCCGCCCTCGGGCGGTTCAGGATAGGAATCGGATTCATGGATATCGAAGGTTTTCTCGACCAACACGAAAACAAGGACCTACTGCGGTTCATTACCTGCGGCTCGGTGGACGACGGCAAGTCCACGCTCATCGGGCGGTTGCTCTACGACAGCAAACTGCTGTTCGAGGACCAGATCCGGGCCTTGCACAATGCCAGCGCCGCCATCGGCACCACCCGCGAAACGGGCGAGATCGACTACGCGCTGTTGCTGGATGGGCTGAAGGCCGAACGCGAACAGGGCATCACCATCGATGTGGCCTACCGCTACTTCTCGACCCCCAAGCGCAAGTTCATCATCGCGGACACGCCCGGCCACGAGCAGTACACCCGCAACATGGCCACCGGGGCCTCCACGGCCAGTCTGGCGGTGATCCTGATCGACGCGCGCCAAGGGGTGCTCACGCAAACGCGGCGGCATGCCTTCATCGTCTCTCTGCTGGGTATCCGGCATCTGGTGGTGGCGGTCAACAAGATGGATTTGGTGGGCTATTCCCAGCAGCGTTTCGAGGAAATCCGGCAGGAGTTCGACGAGGTCCTGGCCAAGCTGGATTTCGCCGACGTGACCTATGTGCCCCTGTCGGCGCTCAAGGGCGACAATGTGGTGGAACGGAGCGAGCGGCTGCCGTGGTACACGGGTCCCGCCATTCTGGACTATCTGGAAACGGTGGATGTGGGCGACCAGCGGAACGAGAGCGATTTTCGCTTCCCGGTGCAAAGCGTGATCCGCCCCAACCTCGATTTCCGTGGCTTTGCAGGGAGTGTGGTTTCCGGGGTGGTCCGCCAGGGCGACCGCGTCCGGGTTCTGCCGTCGGGCAAGGAGTCGACGGTGGAGCGGATCGTGACCTACGACGGCGATCTGGAGGAGGCCTTTGCCCCCCAGGCGGTGGTGCTGGTACTCGCGGACGAGATCGACATCAGCAGCGGCGACATGATCGTGCTGGCGGGGAATCTGCCCCGCGTCACCAACCAGTTCGAGGCGATGCTGGTGTGGATGAACGAGGCGGAACTGGGCAAGGGCAAGCCCTACATCCTGCGCCAGGCGGGACGCAACACCAAGGCCACCGTCGGGGCACTCTCGTACCAGGTCGATGTGAACACCCTCCAGAAGGAATCCAAGGATACCCTGCGGCTCAACGAGATTGGCAAGGTGACGGTGTTCACGACCCAGCCCATCTACCACGATCCCTACACGCGCAACCGGCAAACCGGCAGCTTCGTCCTGATCGATCCGATCAGCAACACGACGGTGGCGGCGGGCATGATCGCCGAGGGCGTGGTCAGCGATCCGCCGGTCGAAGAGAGCTTCCGCAACCCGGACCTGCTGCAACAGCACATCGACCGACGGGAAATCCGCTGGGATACCGGCGAGGTGACCGGGCGCGAACGCACCTTGCGGAACCACCACCGGGGCAAGGCCCTGATCGTGGTCGGCGGCGAGAACGGGGCAGGGCGGTCCCTCGCCAAGCGGGTGGAACGGGAGCTGTTCCGACGCAATCTGAACTCGTACTATCTCGGGGTGACCAACCTGCAAGGCGGTCTGGATGCCGATTTGGGTAGCGGTGTCACCGCCGGGGACGAGCATCTGCGCCGTCTCGGCGAGCTCGCCCGGATCATGACCGACGCCGGTCTCATCTTCATCTCGGCACTGCCCGAGGCGGACGAGGTGGATCTGGACAAACTCCGTCTGCTCGGCCAGCCCAACGAGTTGCTGGTGGTGGCACTTGGTCAGGGCGCTGGTGCCCGCCACGCGGATCTCTGCTTGGCGGGAACGAGCGGCGACGAGAAACAAATCCTCGCGATCCTGGAACTGCTCTCGGCGCAGAGCGTCATTCCGGAATACTGCATCTGATCCCTCTAGCCGCTGTCCAGGCACAAATCGTGCCTGGACAGCGGCAGATTCGTTTGGTTCTGGGATGCAGGATGCCGGAGGACCATTACGTTTACACGGTTCGCCGGAGTTCCTTTTTCCCCCGGGCACAAAGGAAAGAGCCCCATGGCATTCGAAGAATCTCACGCCGAACTCAAGGAAGCCCTGCCGCGGTTCCTGAGAGGAGAGGCGTCGTCAGCCGATGTGAAGCACGCGAGTGCTCCGCTCGGCATCTACCAGCAGCGGAACGATCTGTTCATGACCCGGGTCCGGGTTACCGGTGGCCATCTGACCGTCCGCCACGCTCGCGCTCTGGCGGGCATCATCGAGAACCATGGCATCGGCTATGCCCACCTCACGACCCGCCAGGATGTCCAGCTTCAGGATGTGCCTGCCGAGCATGTGTTGGACGTGGTGAGCGATTGCAGCCAACACGGTCTGCATTTCCGGGGTGGTGGCGGCAATACCTTCCGCAATGTCCTGGTTTCCCCCACCAGCGGGATTGGTGCCGATGGCGTCTTCGACGTGCTGCCCTACGCCAAGAGCCTGACCGATATCATGTTCACCTGGGACAAGGCCTTTGTCCTGCCCCGGAAGATCAAGATCGGCTTTTTCGCCTCGCCGAGCGAGGAACTGAATGCCGCCGTGCAGGATCTCGGCTTCCTGGCCAAGGAGGTCGACGGCAAGTTGGGCTTCAAGGTCTACGGTGGCGGCGGCATGGGCCGGGAGAGCGCAGTCGGCGTGCTGCTTTTCGATTTCCTGCCTGCCGATCAAGTACCGCGTTGCGCGCTGGCCATGACCGAGCTCTTCTCCGACCACGGCAACCGGGAGAACCGCAACGAGGCGCGCATCCGCTTCATCGTGAAGCGGTTGGGCGAGGCTGGTTTCCTCCAGCTCTTCAACGAGTATTTCAACCAACTCAATCCCGAGATCTGGGATTTTCCGGCCTGGCAACTGGACGTCTCCGCCGAAGTCGCGGCTCTGCCGTCGTCAGTCGGTTCCGCCGAGGTCTGCGCGAAGTGGGTGGCCCGCGCCGTCATGCCGACCCGGTTTGGCGACGATGTGGTCAGCGTGCGGGTGTTCGTTCCCGGCGGCAACCTCTCGGCGGCCCAGCTCAAGGCCCTGGCCGACTTGGCGGAGCAATGCGGTTCCTCCTTCCTGCGGCTGACCCCGACCCAGGATGTGCTGCTGCCGCTGGTCCGCCGGGGCAGCCTGCCGCAGGTCTATAGCGCCCTGCAGGCGGCGTTCCCGGAAACCGACGTGCTGCTGGATTCCCTGGTGGGGCATCTGGTGACCTGCGTGGGTTCCACGGTCTGCAAGATCGGCGTGCTGGATTCCCCGGCGGCCGGTTGCGCGGTAGCGAAGCGCCTCGACCAGTTGCTGGCCGAGCGGCCCGATCTCGATCCCGCCGTCGCGACCCAGATCGTCGATGCCATCCGCATCTCTGGCTGCCCCAATACCTGCGGAGCCCATGTGGTGGCCCGGATCGGGATGCAGGGGCAGAAGACCAAGATTGACGGTGTCACGGAGCCCGTGTACCGGGTATTCGTCCGTTCTGACGATGAGCTGGGCCTTGCCCAGCCGGAAGAGGATTTCGTCAAGGAAGCCGATCTGCCGGACAAGGTCTGCCAGTTGGTGCTGGCCGGGCTTTCCCTCTAGGATTTTGCACGGATGAAAGTATCCACCCGTACCCGCTATGGTCTCCGTCTGTTGATCCACCTGGCCAGTCAGGAGCCGGGAACTCTGGTCAACGTCAAGGAGGCCTCCAAGCACGAAGGCATCTCCGCCAAGTACCTCGAGCAGATCATTCGCTCGTTGAAGAAGGCGGGGATGCTCGCTGTTGCGCGGGGCGCGTACGGGGGGTACTCCATCGGTCGCGATCCGGCTGATATCACCGTTCTCGAGGTCGTCGAGCTGCTAGAGGACGGCAGCATGTTGATGGAGTGCCTGGACGAAACGAGCGCCTGCCCCCGCCGCCAGCACTGTTCCACCCTGGACTTCTGGCAGGAGTTCCGGGGGGTCATCACGGACTACCTGAAGGGTGTCACTATCGCGGATCTGGTCCGGCGCAACCGGGAAAAGGGTCTGGCGATGATGTTCTACATCTAGCCCTGGCCAGCAAGATCCAGGATAGCCTGGGGCAGTCCGCTCCAGGCTCCGAGGTGGGGGGACAGCGTCACCCTCACGTTCGGGCAGGTGGTCCGCAAGGCAGCCAGCGCCGCCGCGATGTCCTCCTCCAGGTGTTTCCCGGCGGCGAGGACCAGCGGGACGACGGTGATCTCCTGGCAGTTACCCGCCAGCTCGGCCAGGGCGGTCGGCAGGTCGGGTTCGCCGAACTGAAGAAAGGCACACCGGGCCGGTTGGCCGCCCAAAGCCTCGACCTGGGTGGCCAACTCCGTCAGGGCCCCGTTGGCCTCCGCCTTGCGGCTTCCGTGAGCAACCAGGAGCAGCGCCTTCATCCCTGGCTCCTGGCCAGAGCGGCACGGGTGGCCGCCAACGCGAACTCGATATCCGTCTCCGTGTGCGCGGCGGAAACGAAGGCCGTCTCGAACTGGGAAGGAGGCAGGTAGACGCCTGCGTCCAGCATGGCATGGAAGAACCGGCCAAAGGCCGTCAGATCGCAGGCTTTGGCATCGGCCAGATTGTGGACCGGTCCGGGACAGAGGAAGGGCGTGAACATGCCCCCCAGGCTGGCGATGTGGCAGGGAATGCCCTGTTCCTGGGCAATGGCGCCCATACCCAGCGCGAGTTGGCTGCCCAGAGCGGCGAGTCGGGGATAGGGATTCTCGGCCACGAGTAGTTCCAGGGTCTTGCGGCCCGCCGCCACCGCCACGGGGTTGCCGCTGAGGGTTCCCGCCTGGTAGACCTGACCCACGGGCGCGAGACAGTCCATCAATGCCGCTGGACCGGCCACCGCGCCGATGGGCATGCCGCCCCCGATGATCTTTCCGAGACAGGTCAGATCGGGGGTGACTCCCGCCAGAATGCCATAGGTCCCCGGCGCGAGCCGGAAACCGGAGATCACCTCGTCGAAGATCAGGATCGCGCCGCAACGGTCCGCCGCCGCCCGCAGTCCCGCCAGGAAGCCCGGCACGGGTAGCACCAGTCCCATGTTGCCAGCCACCGGTTCCACGATGATCGCCGCCAGATCCCCACCATGTTCGGCCACGATGGCATCCACCGCCGCCAGATCGTTGTAGGGGGGAATCAGGACGTGTTGGGCCAGTTCCGGGCCGACGCCAGCGGAGGAGGAGATGCCACCGGTAAGCAGCCCGCTTCCCGCCGCGACCAGCAATCCGTCGCTATGGCCGTGATAGCCGCCGTTGAACTTGATGATCTTGCTGCGTCCGGTGATCCCGCGCGCCAGGCGCAGGGCGGTCATGGTCGCCTCCGTGCCGGAACTGACCAGGCGCACCTTGTCCGCGTAGGGG
>QKCY01000337.1 GCA_003245525.1 Victivallales bacterium
GGTTGGGGTGCTGGTGCTCGGCACGGGCATCGCCCTGGTGGGGGGATCACTCTACTACAAGCTGCACCGCGAAGAGGTGCGCGACCGTTTGCGCCGGTTGGGAGACAAGCTGAAGACGTGGGAATAGCCGTCAGGGCAGTCTCCACTTGGCATCCAGATACGCCCGGACGTGGTTCCACTCGTCCACCTCGAGTTCGCGGGTGAAAACGAGAATCTCCGCCAGTTGGCCGGTGAAGAAGGTCTGGTAGTTGGGGGAAAAGCAGCCGATCCGCACTTGCTTGGCCCAGCGATCCTTGAACACCTGCACGGACTGGCGCGGCCCGCCGGCCTGCATGCCGGGGATCGTGGCGGCGAGGCCGACCTGGAAATCGTAGCCCTTGCCGTCGCTGGCGGTGAACAGACGGGGATCGTGGTTCACCTCGGCCCCCGCCACGGGATTGCTGAAGACCGCGAAAATGGTAGCGGTGATCTTGTCATCGGCTAGGTCAGGCAGTTCCAGACGGGTCTTGCGCCGCTCGTCGAAGATCAGGGCGGGGAGGCCGTTCAGCCCATCGGCGGCATAGCCGGGGCGGAGGAGGGGGTTGGTCTGGTTCGCATCATGGTGCTTGCCGCTCTTGTCCCGCCAGAGGGAGACGGTGCCGCCATCGTCGGTGACGACGCTCTCCCGGTCGCTGGCATCCAGCCAGACGGCGAGTCCGTCGAGCGGCATCTGCCAGGTGGCCAGGAAGTTCTCGCCGAGGACCAGCATGCCCGCGGTCGCCACCTTGAAGTTCTCGCCGCCGGTACCGCGCCAGACCACCCAGGAATCCGGCTCGGTCTTGCGGACACCCACGTTGAACAGCAGCAAGGGGCTGGCGATGGGATCGAGCCCGCAGGAGGCGAAGGGGATTCGCCATTCGCACTGCCATCCGTCGGTCCCGACCGTAGCGGCGTAGGTGGTTTCCCGTTGCAGACGGGCCACGGTGACCGCCGGAGCCCCGCCGTAGTCCATGCTCTCGAAATGGCCATCGGGATAGCCGTAGAGGGTGAAAACCGGGTTGGTGCTCTTTTCGAGCCCTTCCCGGAAGGCGACCTCCATGCCATCGCAGGTGCCCCATTGGTGATTGGAGGGCAGCAGGCTGGCGGCATTCTTCACCGGATGCCGGGCGGCGACGTAGAGGGCCTCGTGGTCGTAGCCCAGCCACACCTGGCTTGCCGGACCGGCGCTGGAAGAACCGTCATAGGATTCGGCCAGGGTCAACGCCCCCTCGGCGGGCCAGTCCGCCAGGCTGCCGTCCACCTGCGGCGGGGTGCGTAGCAGATTGGCGGTGGCGATGGCCAACGGCCGGGACAGGGGGCCCGAATTGGCCTTCTTACCGATGATATCGTTGGGCCGGGCGCAGGGCCGGTTGGTGGGTTTCGGCAGTACCAGCCTGCCTTTGACCATGTCCAGTGGCAGCCCGGAATCGATCCGGCGCACGGGTTGGCTGGCCTTCTCCAGGCGCAGGGAGTCGAACAGTCCGCACTCTCCCGCCAGGGCGGAACGGGTGGCCAGGAACAGTTCGTGCTCGCCCGTCACGGGTTCCAGCGAAGCCACCAGGTCCCGGAACTGGCCGGGGCCGCCGGTGGCGCGGGGGTAGAACTCCCCGATCTTGGTGCCGTCGGGGCGGTCGAGGCGGAGTTCGAGCTTCACTTCCGTGGGGGCCAAGGGGATGCTGCCCCGGTACTGCTCGAAGCGGAAGTACTCGAACTCGCCGACCGGGGTGGCGTCGTCGGACCGGAAGACGAGGAACACATCATGGGTGCCGACGGCCTCGGGAGCGATGGTGCCGGTGGCTTCCGCGTAGATCTGGATGCGGCCGGTCCGGGGATGGTCGGTCTGGGGCAGATCGACCGTCCCGACCTGGGGGCCGTCGGGTTGGTCGAGATGGACTTCCAGCCGCCGTGGCGCGGTCTGGTCGTTGCCGTAGACCGCGCGGAAGCGCCGGTAGCCGTCGCCCAGGGGCACTTGGTTGAAGCGAATCCACGCCCCCGGGGCGACGTTGTACATGAAGGTCCACTGGCGGCGGATGCCGTCCGTCAGCCCGTCGTTGTTGGTGACTTCGAGCACGAGGGGGTCGGTCGCCTTGGTGTGGCGGGGCTTGGCCCGGTTGGAGCGGTCCGTGTTCATGGCGGTCGCATCGCTGGCGACGTGCAGGATGGCGGACTGCCAGCCCGCCCCGAAGTCGATTTTGCCTGCCGAAATGGCTTGGCCATCCGCCAGCGTGCCTGCCACATCCACGGGCTGGGAAACCAGGCGGGGCCAGGTGGGCACGGCAGGTGGACGGGCGAAGTCGTGGCCGAAGCGGAAGGTTCTGGCTTCGGGGAAGTCGGTGACCAGGAGGTCCGCGCAGGTGCGGGTGAACTCGGGAAAGAACAGGTTGTGGTCCTCGTGGATGTCCACGCACATGGTGTTGTACCACAGACCGCGCTGATGGGACCCAGGCGCGGCCCAGAGCAGGTTGTGGTGCAGATCCACGTCGCAGGAACCGGCATCGAGGTAGACGATGCCCAGGGCGCCGATCCGCATGCCGAAGGTGTCGTAACAATCGTGCATGACGTTGTAGGCCACCTCCGAGTTGAGCCCGTCGAGGGTGCCGCCGCTGGAGTAGTAGCCCGTGATGAAACCCGCGTCCTTGGTCTGCAGCATGCCGTTGTAGAGATGGTTGTGGGCGAAGAGGGTGGCCATGTAGTCCATGGGCCCCCGGTTGCGGGAGGCGGTGCTGGTGCCGTTGCCGTAGAAGTTGAAGAAGTGGCGTCCCGCATTGCGCATGGTGTTGTAGGTGATGACGTGCCCTCCCACCAGGAAGTTCTCGTAGTCGCCGAAGTCCGAGACGGCATCGGTGATGGCGTTCAGGTAGTGGCTGGTGTAGTCGATCTCGTCGATCAGGCAGTTGTGGATGGTGTGGTGGTAGCCGCGCAGGTAGAACCCCGCCCCGGCGCTGAACCGGACGCTACAACTGGTGAAGGTGTTGTCGTGCCCGCCCACGAAGATGCCGGTCTCGCCCGATTTGATCGTATCCTTGCCCTTCTCGATCTGGCCGATGGCGTAGTGCCGCCGGTAGTGGGAGATGTAGGAGAGCTGGCAGGCGTTGACGAGGCAGTGGGCGGAATCCTGCAGGCGCATGGAAGCGGCCGTGATAGCCAGTCCGTGCAGTTCGATGTATTCCTGCCCGCTCAGGTCGAAGGCAAGCTGACGGCGTTTGGCCTCTACGTTCGTGGGTTGCTTGCCCGGTTCGGTCATGAGATAGAGGGTGTCATCCTGCCAGCACCACTCGCCGGGCTGGTCGAGGGCGTGCATGTGCCCCACCAGCATGCCGCGCCCGTCCTCCGGCTTGTACCTGCCGCCATAGGCCGAGCCGAACCACCAGGTCTGGGTTCGGTCGCCCACGGTGATCTCGCCCGGTTTGGAGCTCTCGACGATGCCCGTCTGGGCGGCCCAGCCCTGGAAATGGACGCCGTAGTAGCAGGCCCCCTTCCAGTAGTCGTCCGGGAAGCCCTCCAGGGCCTTGCCGACGATGCGGCCGGGGTTCTCCTGCGGATTCTCGATGGACAGGGCGGCGAAGGTGGGCCAGAGGGGCGACAGGTCCGCGACGTACATGCCCAGGCCCGGCTCGGGCTGGTTCGGATAGCGGGCCTCGATCCGGATGTTGCCATCCTCGAACACCTGGTTGCGGCCGAGGCCGAGCGTCCACGGCATGGGGGCCTGCCAGATGTTCTTCTCCTGATCGTAGATAGTCCAGCCGGAAACCGGCTCGCAGCCGGTGATCGTGACCTCCTCCCGACCGAACGGTCGCAGCGTGATCGGGGCCGGGGCCGTCCCGCTACGCGGGAAGGTGACCAACTCCCGGTAGGTTCCCGCCCGCAGGTAGAGGGTGTCGCCCGGCTGTAGGCGGTCCACGCCAGCCTGGATGGTCCGCAGGGCCTGGGCGGGTTCCGGGCCGCGCCCGTCATGGGTGTCGTCGCCCTGGGGCGAGACGTAGAACTCCTTGGCGTCCAAGGCGGCGAATCCGCAGAGCAGGATCAGGGAAGCTATCAGGCGCAGTGGCGGCATGTCCATCTCCCTGGCAGTCGGTTAGCACGTGCAATAGGTTCGGGCCGCGCCCACCCCGGCGAATCCGAGCCGGCGATAGAGCCGGTGTGCCGGACGTCCCGCGTGGGTGGTCAATACGCAGGCAGTCGCACCGTTTTCGCGGGCCCACCGCATCTGTTCGATCAGCAGTTTTCCGCCGAGGCCGCAGTCGCGGCGGTGCTCTTCCACACCGAGCCAATCGACATAGACCCGGCCGGGGTAGGGCCGGCCAAAGAGCGTCGTGGGCGATATCTTGCACTCGCCCACGGCATCCGTGCCCGCAAACACCTTCAGGGACGAGGCCAGGGTCCCGGTGATGTCTCGCCCTGCCGTCAGTCCGGAAGGGAGTTCCAGAGAGGGCAGATCGGTACGGATGTCCGTTCGGAACCAGAGGCGTTCCTGGGGTCCCCATGCCGCGCTGGCGGGGAGGGTGAGGCCATTGGTCAGCATGACCACGGTCTCCTCGACAAACGAGACCGGCAGCATGCCCGTTCGGAAAAGGCTGAAAGGGGCGAGTCCGCCGAATTCCGGGCAGACGAAGACGCGGGCAGGCAACAGCGAGCGGCAGTGGTTCAGCAATTCCGTCCCGGCGGCGGGGTCGTTGCAGACGAACCAATGGATGATCCCATCCCCTGGCCGAATCAGCCCGAAGTCTCGGGGGGTGCTTGTTTCCGGCCAGATCCCAAACAGGGCAGCCGCTTTCAGTTCCCCACCGGAAAACACCCCGGCACAGGCTGGCTCTGACAGGGATTGCCCGCCGTCGAACAGCTTGGCAAGATCAGCTTCCGTCGGGGCCAGAAACGGTGGGGTGCGCGAGAGCTTGGGGGAGAGCAGGGACAGGAACTGCCCCGTATCGTCCTGGCTGCATGCACGTATCGCCATGGCGGCTCCCTATTCCTCGATGCTCAGCGCGAGATTGTCGAGGTAGAAGGCCGTATCGGTGACGGCATCCGAGATGAGATAGAGATCGGTGAGTACCGTGAACTGCTGGCTCGCGAAGGGCAGGGTGAAGGTCTGCTCCGCTTTGCCCGGTACGGTGACGGCCAGCGTGTATTCCGGCTTGGCATTCGGACCGAAGGAGAAGGTCACGGCCACATGCACCCACTGGTCGAGGGGCAAGGTCAGCAGTTCCTTGCCTCCGGCGCGCAGCTTGCCGTCCGGGGCGAAGTGGAGGGAAGGGCCGACGGCGAACTTGCCCGGTTCCTGGTCGCGATAGTTGCGGAACTCGATGGTGCCCTGGCTGGGCGGGTTCCCCTGGCGGAGATCGCAGGAGAAGACCACCGGTCCCTGACTGGTCTCGGCTTTGTAGCTGACATAGGGATAGAAACTCTTGGGCAGGTCGGCGGCGTCCTGGGCCTTGAGGCAGCGGGTGCCGCTGGCCGCCAGTTCGTCCGTCACGCCGAACCAGGCCTTGCCGGTGAATCCCGCCGAGCTCCACCGGCGCGGCATCCGGCCCAGGGGGATGTCCTCGAAATCCAGCCGGAAACTGGTCGGCACCTTGAGCATTTCCGGCCATTGCATGGCAGAGACCGGATTCGGCGTGAAGGTGACCGGGAAGACGCCCCCCTGCCATTCCTTCTCCACCCCGGCCCGGTCGGCGATGGCCTGGGGGAAACCGGGTTCGCCGGGGCGGATGCCGAGGTAGTTGGTGCGGATGTCGTGGTCGCCAGCCGTATTCCGGTTCTGGGCGATCTGGCAGTGGTTCCAGTCCACGTCGTAGACCACATTGTCCTCGACCAGGAAACCGCTGCTGCCCTCGTCGAAATAGAGGCCGATCTGGCCGTCGGCGCAGGCGAAGCGGCCCCGGTGGTTGTCGTGGATCACGTTGCCCCGGACGATGTTGCCGGGCTGGCGGCCAAGGGTGTAGATGCCGCCGCCGTCCTGCACCAGCTGCATCACGTCGTGAATGAGGTTGCCCTCGATGACGTTGCCGCCAGCAGAGGTGGGCGTGGGCGACCAGTTCCAGCCCACGGCGATGCCGGTGTAGGGGCCGTGACTCACTTCGTTGTGGCGGATGCGCGTGTCCCGCACGATCCCCGCCCAGACGCCGTTGGCGGAGTAGTGGACCACGCCGAGGTCCGTGATCGTGTTGTTCTCGACGAGATTGCCCACGGGCAGCAGGGGCGGTTCGGCGTTCTGCGGCATCCGGCTGTCGCCCACCTTCACCCCGCCGCCGCCAAGATCATACAGGAAACAGCCCCGCACATAGCAGGCTGCGGTGCCGAGTCCCAGACCGACGCCATAGGCGCCCGTATTGGCCACGACGCATCGTTCCAGCCCGCAGTCCTTGGCTCCGGCCAACTCGATGGCGGCGGGAAGCTGGGGCTGGCCCTGCGAGGTGTCGTAGCCCTCGCTGGGGACGGCCCACTCGTTGTGCCCGAAACGCAGCCCCGCAAAACGCACGTGCTCGACGAAGCGGCCCTTGGCCGGATCGCCCGCGAGCAGCACCAACTTGTCCAGCACCGGGGCGACCACGGTGGTGTTCTGCGGGGTCTCGCCGGGCAGGGGCAGGTAGGTCAGCAGGCCAGTGGGCCGGTCCAGGTACCATTGTCCCGGCGACTTCAGTTCGGTCTTGAGGTTCTCGACGTAGTAGGGATTCTGCTCGCTCTTGTACCAGGATCCGATGCGGAAGGTGGGCACGGAGGTGAAGGTGACCACATCCTTCTCGGGATCGATGCTCTGGATACGCAGCCGCGAGGCGCTCCAGGAGTGGAGGGCCACCAGCTCCACGTCGTCCAGATTGTCCCAGACCTCCAGATCGCCGGGGGCGTAGATGAAGTCCTGCTGGGCGGCCCGGTGGGGCATGGCCTTGCGCTGGGGCGAGTAGGTGAGTCCCGCCACCACCAGCATGCCCTTGTGCGGGCGGAACCGGCGGGTGAAGTAGGACTCCCCCTGGTGCTGGACGAAGAGCTGGCGGAAGCTCCATGTGCCCTGCGCCACTTCGGTCAGCCTTACCTGCCAGGCCCGCTGATCCTGCACCGTGGTTTCCTGCCAGCCTGTGATGGGGCGGC
Source organism: Victivallales bacterium (assembly GCA_003245525.1). GTDB lineage: Bacteria > Verrucomicrobiota > Lentisphaeria > Oligosphaerales > Lenti-02 > Lenti-02. The sequence goes on from QKCY01000337.1 coordinate 7,102, forward strand.
CGCCGCTGATGGCGGCCGTCTCGTTGGGATAGGCCTGCCAGGTCACCCCGGAATCCTCGGGGCTCAAGCGGAGCGTCTCGGGGAGGTAGTAGATTCCGCCGCGCAGGAGAATCTGGACGGCTTCGTTCGGGGAGGCGGCCCGGAGTTGCCGCGCCCGGTCGCGGGCGGCGGCCAGGGATTGGACGGGGCCGTCGTTACGGGTCGCGTTGGCCTGTTCCAGTCTGCCGGACCACGCATCGCTGCCGGTGGGGGCCACATAGAGGGTGCCTGCATAGCCGAGTCCTGCCGTCATTGCCATGGCCAATCCTGCCTTGATCGGGTTCATCGGTCGTCCTCTCGGGCTGTTCCGGGTGCGGTGCGGTGGGGATGGGGAGGGCTGGCCCACACCATGGACCCTATCCGCCGCTCCCGCCACCTCGGCACCGTCGATTCGTATGGTGCCAAGCGAGATACAACTTGCCCGCAAATGCGAGATGGGCCATACTTATAGGGACTCGCCTTTCCTTCCCTTCTCCCCAGGACGGCAATGACGGCACGCGAGCGCATCGCAATGGCCCTCCACGGAGGGCGTCCGGACAAGATCCCCTTCACGATCTATGCGTCCAAGCCACCCAGCGTGGAAGCGTTGCCCGTGCTCAAGGCCCGGGGCATGGGCTTGGTCCAGCGGGTCGGCGTGTACAACCTCCATTTCCCGCACTGCTCGACG
>QKCY01000048.1 GCA_003245525.1 Victivallales bacterium
CAAGCCGACTTGGCGGCGGGACGGCTCGACCGCGACGGCGCGAAGGAGATGCTGAAGTATTTCTGGATCAAATTCTTCGCCAAGAGCCAGGGCAAGCGGTTTGGCAAGCCCTTCCTGTTCGGACCGGACGCCAACGAGTTCTCGTATCTGTGCATCGAGGCCTACCACGAGATGCGGATCGTGGACCCCAAGTTCCACATCCGGATCGCGACCCGCACCGCTCCGGAGTTCCTCGCCCAGGTGACGCGCTGCATCGAGGACGGTTGCACCAGCATGGTCCTGGTGAACGACGACCGTCAGGTGGAGATGCTCTGCCAGCACGGCAAAACGCGGCCCGACGCCAACGAGTACATCCTGATCGGCTGCTACGAGCCTGCCATCCAGGGCAAGGAACTGAACTGCTCCGGGGCCTCGACCCTCAACTTGGCCAAGGCGGTGGAGCAGACTTTGGCCGCCGGGGACTATGCCTCTTTCCCCGAACTGCTCGACGCCTATCTGGCCGTGCTGGACGCCAACTTCACGGCCCTGGCCGACCGGGTCCGCCGCTGGGAACGGCTTTGGCCCCGGACCAGTCCCACCCCCCTGCTGTCGGGCACGATGGCCGCCTGCCACGAACGCGGTTTGGACATCTCCCAAGCGGCGGCGAAGTACAACACCAGCGGTTGCTGCTGCATCGGTCTGGCCGACGCCGTGGACTCCCTGGCTGTGATCGAGCAACTGGTCTACCAGGAAGGCCGCTGCACGCTGGCCGAGCTGAAGACGGCGTTGGCGGCGAACTGGGACGGGCACGAGCACCTGCGCCTCGTCGCCCAGCGCCGGGTGCCCAAATGGGGCAACAACGACGACCGGGTGGACCACTTGGCCGTGGGTATCACCCGGACCCTTGGCCGCCGCATCAACCACGAGCCCAACGCTCGCGGGGGCACTTTCCAGGCCGCCCTCTACGGTATCCTGCCCACGGTCCAGAACTTCGGCAAAACTACCGGAGCGCTGCCCAATGGCCGCCGGGCCGGGGAACCGCTGGCGATCAACACCGGGGCTTCGGTCGGCATGGATGCCAAGGGGGTGACCGGGCTCATCAACTCGGTCACCAAGCTGGATCTCAGCCAGTTCCCGAACGGCACCGTCCTCGATGTCATGCTCCACCCGACCGCCATCGCCGGTGCCGAAGGCGGCCAGACCATCGCGGCCATCGCCCGCAGCCATTTCGCCCAGGGAGGCATGGCCATCCAGTTCAATGTGTTCGATGCTGGCGTCCTGCGCGAGGCCCAGCAGTTCCCCGAGCGGTATCCCAACCTCCAGGTGCGGGTGTGCGGCTGGAACGTGCGTTTCGCCAACCTGCGGCCCGAGGAGCAGGATCTGTTCATCGCCAAAGCCGAGGCGGTGCAATGACCGGTCGCGTCGTCGAGATCAAACGGCTGGCGATCCATGACGGTCCTGGCATTCGTACCACGCTGTTTCTCAAGGGCTGCTCGCTGGCCTGCCGCTGGTGTCACAACCCGGAAACCATTGCCGCCAAGCCGGAGATCGGCTTCCTGGCCGCCAAGTGCGTCGCCTGCGGGGCGTGCATCGAAGTCTGCCCGACGGGCGCCCATGCCATCGCTGGCGGAGTCCATACCTTCGACCGCGGCCGCTGCATCGCCTGCGGCAAGTGTGTCGGGGCCTGCCTGCCGGGCGCGCTGGAGTTCTATGGCCGGGAGATGACCGTGGCCGAGGCCGCCACCGCCGTGCTGGAGGACCGCACCTTCTACGCCCAGTCGGGCGGCGGGGTGACCCTTTCCGGCGGCGAGCCCCTGCTCCAGGCGGCGTTCTGTGCCTCCCTCTGCCGCGAGCTACGCGGCCAGGGCGTCCACTGCGCCATCGACACCGCCGGGGCGGTCCCGTGGGAGGCCTTCGCGACCGTGCTTCCCGAGGTCGATCTCGTCCTCTTCGATTTCAAGCATATGGATGCCGAGTGCCACCGGTCTGGCACGGGCAAGGACAACCGTCGGATTCTGGAGAACCTGGGTCGCCTGGCGGGGCAGGGGACTTCTATTGAGATTCGCATCCCGCTGGTTCCCGGCTTCAACGACGATGCCGCGAACATGCAGGCTACCGCCGCCTTCCTCGCCGCTCTGCCGGTGGTTCCTCCCGTGCGCCTGCTCCCCTACCACGCCCTGGCCCGCTCGAAATACGCGGCCATCGGGCGTCCCGACACCATGCCTCCGGCCCCCGCGACCGACGGCGCGGTTCTGGCTGCTGCCACCCTCCGCGCCGGTGGAATCACGGTGCTGGGCTAGCCCTCCGGCAATCCGAAGAAGCCCCGAAACGGCAGACTTGCCGGGTCGGGCCCGCACGGCGACGACTCTTCTTTTGTCATGTTATGATGTGGCGCGTGGAATCGCGGCGACGACGGCCTATAGTACAGGCTCCAAACTCCTAGCCGTTCGGTACCGGCGGGCGTTCGGGTTTCCTGTTTCCCCGCGTTGCGCCAGGTACCGTTCAATCTAAAGAAGGCATTCCGCTATGGGCAGTGATCTTCTCCGCAACGGTCTTTTGCTGATGGTCATCGGCATGAGCACGGTGTTCGCGTTCCTAACGTTGATGGTGATCTGTATCCAGCTCAGCGCCAAGCTGGCTGCGAAGTTCGCGCACCTGCTCCCGGAGGAGGAGAAGAAGAAGCCGAAGGCCAAGAAGCCTGCCGCGCCCAAGGCCGCCGCCACGGACGACGGGGCGCTCGTGGCCGTCCTGACTGCCGCTGTCGCCAAGCACCGCGAGGGCAAATAGCCCGACTGCTTCCCCTTTTCGTCTGAACCCGCTCATCAACCAAGCGCTTCGCCACCGGAGAACCAGCATGAAACAGATCCGCTTTATGGACGTGTCCTTCCGAGACGGCTTCCAGTCCTGTCTCGGTGCCCGCGTGAAGACCGAGGATTTCCTGCCCGCCATGGAGGCGGCACTGGAAGCTGGGATCGACAACTTCGAGATCGGTGGCGGTGCCCGTTTCCAAAGCCTCTACTTCTACTGCCAGCAGGATGCGTTCGAGATGATGGACCAGTGCCGCAAGCTGGCCGGTCCGGACGTGAACCTGCAGACCCTCTCCCGCGGCGCCAACGTGGTGGGCCTCGAGTCCCAGTGCCGCGAGATGATCGACCTCCACGCCAAGATGTTCAAGAAGCACGGCGTCTCCACCATCCGCAACTTCGATGCCCTGAACGACATCCGCAACCTCGACTTCTCCGGTCGCTGCATCAGCAAGCACGGCCTGAAGCACCAGGTCGTCGTCACCATGATGGGTCTGCCTCCCGGCCTGAACGAGGACTACGCCCACACCGCGAAGTTCTACGTCGACACCCTGAAGAAGATCATCGAGGCCGGCATCCCCTACGACAGCGTCTGCTTCAAGGACGCCTCCGGCACCAGCACCCCCCAGACTGTGTTCGACACCGTCAAGCAGGCGCGCGACGTGGTCGGTGCCAGCATGCCGATCCAGTTCCACACCCACTTCACCGCCGGTAGCGCGGGCAACTGCCTGATGGCCGCCATCGAGGCTGGGGCCGACATCATCGACTTGGCCATGGCCCCCGTCTCCGGCGGTACCAGCCACGCCGACGTCCTCACCATGTGGCACATCCTCCGCGGCACCGACTATGTCCTGGCGAACAGCAAGGGCGAGGAGATCGACTACGAGAAGGTGCTGCTGGCCGAAGAGAAGTTCAAGGAATGCATGGAGCCCTACTTCATGGGCCCCGAGGCCTTCGAGGTCAACCCGCTCATCGTGCTCTCCCCGATGCCTGGCGGCGCCCTCACCGCCAACACCCAGATGATGCGCGACAACAAGTGCATGCACCTGTACAACGACGCCATCAAGGCCATGCGCGAAGTGGTTGCCAAGGGCGGCTACGGCACCTCCGTGACCCCGGTCAGCCAGTTCTACTTCCAGCAGGCTTTCGCCAACGTGACCCAGGGTCCCTGGAAGAAGATCACCGACGGCTACGGCAAGATGGTCCTCGGCCACTTCGGCCGGACCCCCGCCGATCCCGATCCCGAAGTCGTCAAGCTGGCCGCCGAGCAGCTCGGGATGGAGCCCACCACCGAGGACGTGCACGACCTCAACGACCGCAATCCGAAGCTGGGCGTCGCCCCCGCCAAGAAGCTGCTTGAGGACAACGGCCTGCCCACCACCGAAGAGAACATCTTCATCATCGGCACCTGCGGCGAGAAGGGCCTGGCCTTCCTGAAGGGCAGCGCCCCGCTCATGATCCGCCTCAAGGAGGACCAGGAGCGCGAGGATGCCGAGAAGGTCATGAAGGCCAACAAGGACTTCGCCAAGAAGGTCTTCGACGGCATGGGCTTCAAGGCCGCCGCCGCCGGTGGTGCCGCCAGCGGTCCCGCCGCCTACACCATCACGGTCAACGGTAAGTCCTACCATGTGGACGTGGCCCCCGCCGTGGCCGGTGCCGCTCCCCAGATCACCAACGTCACGCCTGTCGCCGCTCCGGCCGCCGCCCCGGCTGCTGCCGCCGCCGCCGGCACCGACATCACCGCCCCCATGCCCGGCACCGTCATGAAGGTCCTGGTCGAGGTTGGCGCGACCGTCGCCGAGGGCGACACCCTCGTCGTGATCGAGGCCATGAAGATGGAACAGCCGATCAAGGCCCATTGCGCCGGCGTCGTCCAGTCCATCGAGGTCAGCGAAGGCGAGACGGTGGACACGGGCCAGGTTGTGGCCATCATCTAAGGCGGAAAGACCTCTCTCCTACCATGAAAAAACCGTTTGCCATTTCCCTTGCCATGCGGACGCTGATGGGGCTCTTTGCCGCCCTGTTCGTCAGCGTCGGCACGCTCCGCGCCGATGGCACGATCAGTGTCACCGACGACGAGCCGCCTCTTCCCACCGACCTCCAGCGGCGGGTGTTCGACCTGACCCAGGGTGCCGATGACATCGCCACCCTGAGCTATGTCTGGCCGACGCCTGCCATCGTCTATCAGGTCTCCGTCGAGGAAGGCCAGATCGTGCGTGCCGGCCGTCCGCTGTTCATCCTCAGCATCAAGGGTGACAAGGACGGCAAGTTCCCGACCCGCAGCAAGGCCCACTACGCGGCGGGCATGACCTACAAGGTCGAGCAGGTGCTCATCTCCCGGGGCGACCATCTCGACGGCTTCGCGGGTACTCCCGAAGCCGGGCAGCCGACCGTGCTGCTGAAGTTGCGCCCGATGCCGACGTACCACGACTCCAGCACCCCGACCGAGTCCGGCTCGCTCAAGCTCGGCCCCCTGGTGCGGAATCTCTGGCACAGCACCGGTGTCTACGCCCTGGTCCACGACAGCCGCTACGACTGGACGCTCGGCTACGGCCAGCTCATCATGATCTGCGTCGGCCTGGTGCTGATCTACCTGGCGATCTTCCGCGGCTTCGAGCCGTTGCTGCTGCTGCCGATCGGCTTCGGCGCGGTGCTGAGCAACATCCCGGTGGCCATGCTGGCGGGGCCGGACGGCATCCTCGGCATGATCTACGGCGTCGGGGTGCAGACGGGCGTGTTCCCGCTCTTCATCTTCATGGGCGTCGGCGCGATGACCGACTTCGGTCCCCTCATCGCGAACCCCTGGACCGCCCTCCTGGGCGGCGCCGCCCAGCTCGGCATCTTCTTCGCCCTCATCGGTGCCCTGGTCCTGTCCGTGTACGTGCCCGGCATCCACTTCAACCTGAAGGATGCGGCCTCCATCGGCATCATCGGCGGTGCGGACGGCCCGACGGCCATCTTCCTGGCCAGCCGTTTGTCGCCCAACCTGCTGGGTGCCATCGCGGTGGCGGCCTACTCCTACATGGCGCTGGTGCCCATCATCCAGCCGCCGATCATGAAGGCGCTGACCACCAAGGAACAGCGCAAGATCCGCATGAGCCAGCTCCGCCCGGTGTCGAAGCTGGAGAAGATCTGCTTCCCGATCACCATCACCCTGCTCTGCGCCTTCCTGCTGCCCGACGCGGCTCCGCTGATCGGCATGCTGATGCTCGGCAACCTGATGCGTGAGAGCGGCGTGGTCAATCGCCTGTCCGACACCGCCCAGAACGCCCTCATCAACATCGTCACCATCTGCCTCGGTCTGGCGGTCGGCTCCAAGCTCTCCGCCGACAAGTTCCTGAACGCGCAGACCCTCGGCATCCTGGCCATGGGCCTCGTGGCCTTCTGCGTGGGTACGACCGGTGGCGTGCTGCTCGGCCAGCTCATGCGCATCCTGACCGGTGGCAAGGTGAACCCGCTGATCGGTTCGGCTGGTGTATCCGCCGTGCCGATGGCCGCCCGCGTGGTCAACAAGGTGGGTATGGAAGAGGATCCCCACAACTTCCTGCTCATGCACGCCATGGGCCCCAACGTCTCCGGCGTGATCGGTTCCGCCGTGGCGGCCGGTGTGTTGCTGAACGCCCTCAAGATGTTCGGTTGATCACCTGCTGATTCGCTGATTCCCAACGCCCCGCTGGCAACCCCAGCGGGGCGTTTTCGTTGGTCTGGCCATCGGATGGCAGGCCCCCTTCCCGGGAACGTCTAGCACCAGTTTGGCGGAGAAAGGTACCGAGGCACCCATACGAATCTGCCGTCGCACGAAGAGGATTGGCCACTTTCCTCCCACGCTTCCCGGATTTCCCATCCATCGTCGGGGATTCCTAGCCGGAACTCCTGCATGTCCCCGGTGGGGAACGGTCGCGGCCCCGCGACCACCTCTCCCGGATCTGGCCCGACAGAAAACGGGGAACGGGTGGGTTCGCCTACGCGAGACGTTCCCGAACGGGCGACGCACTTCCGGCGCTGCGCGCCGTGGTCGCGAGGCCGCGACCGCTCCCCGCGTGACCCCCATCCGATGCCGATTCACAGGCTGGAGAGTATAGCCACCAGAACTTCATGACACTTTCCCAGTACCCTATGGCTGCTGCCCAACTGGTACCAGTGGCACCGAGCACCGGTTTGGCGAAGGAGACACCGATGGGCCGAATACCGCCGAGCCGGTGCTCGGTCTCCCCAGGGCGAAGACAGCCAACTCCTTGGTTCCGGCATTCGGTTTCGCAAGCGGCAGGGCGCTACGGCTTGGCTTGGGTAGTTTTGGCGGCAAAAAGGGTGAAAATGTGGGAGGCGCATTGATTTCCCGGCGGCGGGAACGACTCTCTGCGGAATCGCGGCCTTGGCAGGCCGCAACTTGGTAGGATCAACGCGAGACCGTCGCATGTACCCGCTCTCCCCGCCTGTGATCGTCGTGTTGGAACGAGCCCTGGAAGATCCCCGTTCCGCCGCCCGTGTCGAACGGATGCTGGCGGCTCTGGGAAGGACTCTCGATTCGGTGGTCCGGGCCACGGACGCGGACATTCCGGAGCTGATCCGTACCCATGGCTGGCATGATGCCCGCCTCCGCCAGGGCCGCCTGGGCCCCCATGCCGATCCCTCGCTGGTCTTCTCGACGCTGCGGTTCGAATCCCGGCCCGAGGTGGCCCCGGTGCTGTCCGCATGCCCGCAAGGCACCTCGCCGTGGCTCATCCAGAACCTGCTGGGCTACGGTGGTCGGGTGCTGGCCCGCGAGAACTTCACCTCCAAGCGCGGTGTCTGCCGGGCGCGGGTGCAGTTCGACACCATCTTCGGTTGCCCGCATGGCTGCCAGTACTGCTCGGGCGGCAAGGTGGCGGTGGTCAACACCAACCTGGAGGAGTTCCTGGCGAAACAGGTTATCCCCGCCGCCGAGAACGAGCCCTGGCAGAAGGTGTTCATGTACAACTCCTGCCTCAGCGACACGCCCTGCTTCGAGCCCGAGTACGGACTCTCCAAGCTGGCCGCCGAATAC
>QKCY01000508.1 GCA_003245525.1 Victivallales bacterium
TGCCTCATGTGGGCCAACCACGACCGCGTGGACCAGTTCTGCCCCGAGTTCGGCAAGCCGCGCAACACCTGGCTCGGCTCCCATCACTCGGTCAAGGATCTGCATCGCGTCATCGACTACTGCATCGAGCATTACTTCCGCGAGCCCAACTACTGGCGCGTGGATGGCGGATTGTTCTTCAACATCTACCAGGCCCCCCGCTTCGTGAAGGAAATCGGCGGTGCCGAGGCCACGCGCGCGCTGTTCGCGGAGATCGACGCCAAGCTGGCCGCCGCCGGACTGCCGCCCATGCACTGGGGCGCCATGGCCTCGATTCCCGAGCAAGTGCCGGAACTGAAGGCAGCGGGCTTCGCCAGCACGGCCCGGTACAACATCAGTAGCAGCGGGGCTCGCGATCCCGAGTTCGAGGAGTACGACAAGGTCATGCAGGCCCATCGCGACCATTGGCAGCGCATGTCCACCGCCGAGCTGCCCAACATGCCCGTGGTCACCATGGGCTGGGACCCCACGCCCCGTTGTCGCGCCGATGTGCCCTGGCCCTTCCCGAAGCAGGAATACCCCTACGTCTCCGTCATCACCGGCAATACCCCCGAACGCTTCGAGCAGCTCCTGAGAGACGCCCGTGAGTTCGTGGAAGCCGACCCCAAGAACCCCGCAGCCATCACCATCTACTGCTGGAACGAGTGGACCGAGGGCGGCTACCTGCTGCCGGAGAAGACCACGGGCAACGCCTATCTGGAAGCGGTGAAGGCGGTGTTTGGGAGATAGGAACTATGGGACTTATGGGACGGATGGGACTTATGGGAGAAGAAGTTGGAGGGTGGATTTTCTCCCATTTGTCCCATAGGTCCCATCCGTCCCATGAGTCCTATTGTCCCATTACCTGGCTTCCAGCAAGAGCGAGCCGTAGAGCGTGTGGCTCTTGTCGTTCATGATCCCGCTGAAGAGCTCCAGACCCTTCCGGGGGGTGCCGGGACCGTCGCTGTCGTTCACTAGGACGGCGATCCCCAGAGCCTTGCCCCGGCGGGGGCCGTCGAGCCCGATCTCCTTCCAGGGGATGGCGATCTGGTAGCGGGTGACGGTACCTTCGCGGTCGATCTCGGCGGCTATGGTACCGGCGACCTTCCCCGTGGGAAGCTCGCCCTCGTTGTGGGTCCGGTCACGCCAGACCAACACGCCGTTCGGGGTTTTGGCCACCGACAACTGGGACACCTTCTTGGTGAAGACGCTGGCCAGCGGCTCGTAGAGGGCGTCCAATTCGGGATGGGTGTCAAAGGCGATCTGGACCCCGTCCTGTTGCCAGATCGTGCCGTCGGTCCGGGTCTGGTGGAAGACATCGTCCTCGACCTGGATACCCAGGTAGAGGGCCTGGTCGTCCCATTCGAAACGGGCCTGGGCCGTGTCGGTCTTCCCCGAGGAACCGGGACCGCGCCAGGTCGCCTGGTTGGGGAACTGCCCGACCGTGCCAGTGGCAGTCCGCTCGTGGGCGCTCAGGAAGCAGAGCCGCCGCTGCATCTCGATGGTGGCCAGGTGGGCGCCCGCCACGGTCAGACGGACCGGAATCTGCCGGGTCGGGTCCACGTCGCCGATGCCCTGCAGAGGCAAGTCGATATCCCGTTCCGTGCCGCCGGCGATCTCGACCTCCTGCTTCTCCTGTCCCATGCCCAGTACCCCGACGGCCACGGTTACTCTCTGGGGCAGGGCACCTTGGTTTTGGAGGGAGAGCCGGACCCCCGGCTGGTTGCCGACGAGGGCAGGCCCCATGCCCAGTACCTCGATGGGCTCCGGAATGGCGACCCAGACCACGCTCTGCCGTGCCTGTCCGTCCTGGCCCGTGCCCGACAGACGGATTGGGTACGCGCCCGGCCCGGTGGTGGCCGGAACCCGGATGGTCAATACATTGGGGGCCGTCTCGGTCGTGGTTACTGGTCCGACGGCTACCGCCGAGGCGAGGGTGGCATAGCCCTGCGGGACAAACCGCGTCTCCTGGCCCGCGAACACTTCGCCGAGGACGTTCAGTCCCAGATAGAGACTTGGCTCCACGCCGTGGATGTAGACCGGCTCGGGTGCGACTCGCACCGTGGCCAACCCATCAGTCGCGGCTACATCCTGAGTTCGCCCCATGATGTCGGTGACGGCAATGCTGGGCACCGTTCCCACTGGCAGACTGAGCTGGTGCTCCCCGTCCACGGCCCACAGGCAGAGGATCGGCTCGTCGTTTCGGGCGAAGACGTAGCCCCAGACCTCCTTGCCGAACACGCGAGCCTCGCCCACCGGGCGTGTCCCCTCCAACTGGTCGATGCAGACAGCCAATGCAGGGGTGGCGGCCTTCGGGCAAAGGCCTGCCTGGGGTCCCCAGTTCAGCTTGGGATCGAGGTTGTAGCAGATGCCCCAGCTTTCGTTGTCGCCGGGGAAGTCGTAGGAGTAGAAGGGCATGTAGGCATCGAACCCCTCGCCCTTGAGGATGATGGCCGTGCGTACGTGCCAGCAGGCGTGTTCCTTGTGGCGGTCGGTGGTGCCGTACTGGGAACGGAATCCCAGCTCCGAGCAGATCAGGGGGAGATCGCGCCCCGGCGCGTACTTGGCCAGTTGGGCGCGCAGTTCCCGGGTCTTGGCGACCAGGCCACTGCGTTCCGGCGGCGGGGTGTGGTAGCCGTGGCAGTTGAAGCCGCCGAGCAGGTCCAGCAAGCCACCCTCGAAGAGCGGCGTCAACCAGGCGAAGTCGCTGACGTAGCTGGACACACAAGGCCCTACCAGAACCCCGTCGGGGTCCTCCACGTCCAGAATCTGCTTGGCATGTCGATAGAGCTCGATCACGTCGGCGGGACGGTAGACGGGCTTGTGGATGCCGGTCAGGGGTTGGTTCAGATTCGTCTCCCAGCCCACGTCGTAGAAGCGGGGATGCATGTGCGGATACCACAGCTTGCGCAGCCGCACGTAGTCGCGGAAATAGGCGTGGAAGTCCTCCCAGTCGGCAAAGCCGGGGGCCACGTCCGGGGTGGCGGAACGGGCCCATTTCGGCACATCATGGGAGATGTTCAGGTTGTTCAGGCAGAGTTTGGGTGCCCGGCTCTTGGCCTCGGCCATGGCTTGGCGCGCCCAGTCGGCGACGCCGTCCGTCCGTTGCGGGCGTTCCTTCTCGTCCCAGCTCCATCGGCTGCTGCCCGAGATGCCCCAGGCGGCCCCGATGTAGTCCGACAGCCGGGCTCCGTCGCCGACGGAGTGGTCGCCATGCAGACCAAAGAAGGACTTCTCGCCGAGGGTCGCCATGCGTTCCCGGCTCTCCGCCAGGGACCGGGGCATCACCGCGAAGGTGCCGTGCCCCTGCGGCAGGCTGCCCGTGGTCTGGATACAGGAATCCGGCACCACGCGGGCACCGTCGGCGGCAACCCAATAGGCGGTCACTTCGTAATAGCCGGGGGCGGTGGGCAGGAAGGTACCCGCGTACTCCTTGCCGACCGGCAGCGTATTCCGGGCCACGACGGCATTGAAGTAGTCCCGGATCTCGTAGGCGAGACCGGTCGCGGCAGGGGGAGCGTCCTGGGCGGCGAAACGTAGTTCGACCGGCTGATCCGGCTCGAAGAGATTCAGGTCGGGATGGTTGGTGCGGAAACGGACGGGATAGGACATGGTCTTGGCCTTGTAGAGGGAGACGGAGTCAACATATAGCACGTTGGCCGCCGCCCCCGATCCCTCGATGCCGATCGCCGTGATAAGGGTGGGGTCGATCGGGGCCTTCCCCTTGTCCGCAAAGCGGCTGAAAGGCAGAATCCGCGTCTCGAACTCCGGGCCGAAGTCGATGGGCTCGAAGGGCTTCGTCAGGCCCTTGCCGTCCACGATGAGCCGCACGGTCAGCCACCAGTGTGCTGGTCGCTCCACCGCCAGCCGGATCGCGATTCCATCCGCTTCGCCGGGGGCGATGGGCTGCTCCAGTTCCTTGGTCAGGGTGAACCAGCGTGGCCCCGTGGCCTGACCGGGCGGACTGGTGACACTGGCGGCCATCACGCCTCCGTCTGCACCAGATATCCCCTCGGCAAACCGGGCGGCGCAGGCCACACCACCGCCGGACTTTACCACCCAGCCGGGGACGGACTCCGGCGCATCGAAGCTCGCGAGGGAACGAACCATCGTCACTGGCTCGGCAGCGCCCAGCCAGCCGACAAGGAAAGGTAGAAACGCAAGGCAACAGAGCCTAGGTTGGGGAGGAGTCATCGTGGTTCCTTGGGTCGCTGCCGAGAGGGAACAGGATACGGCAAGGTACTGCGTCCCCACGGCAAACAAAAGGAACGGATGGTAACGGCTACTCCCGAACCGAGACTCCATACCTGCCAGCCAGGGCTTGGAGCTCGCCGGGGCTGCACCGGGAGGCGGTCGCCGCGTCCTTCTTGACCTTGGTGTAGGTTTCGGCGGCCTTGTCGCGCGCGGCGGTGGCCTGTTTCAGATCGGCCAGAATGGTGCCGTTGGCGGCCTCGTAGGCACTCAGGGCCCTGCGGTACTCCTCCCAGGTCTTCGAACTGGCGCTCTTCGGCGGCTCGTGCGGACGAATCCCAATCGATTTGTTCTTTAGCCGGAAAACCTGCTGGTCCAGCGGGCGCAGTTCCTTGTAGGCCGCCTGCCGCTGGCGGGCAATCTCGCGGCACGTCGCTTTCCGCAACGCGGCCAGGGGGTCGTCGCCGCTTTCCTCGACAACCGGCGAGTCGTCGGCCTCGGCCTCCTCCTCCGCGACTTGAGGCTCCTCGGCCACGGCAGACTCTTCTTCGGCCACGGTCTCCTCGGCGACCGGAGCGAAGATCTCGTCGTCGGCACCCTCAGCGGGTTGGGTCCAGGAACCGACTTTCTCCTTCAACTGTTCCAGCCTGTCCTTCGTGGTGGCCGGATGGGCGTGCATCCACCACGCCGTCACCCCCACCAGGATCAGGCACAGAGTCAGAAGCCCACCCAATACCGCTGTACCCGTCCGCATACCGTCTTCTCCTCCAGGCTTACCTGCCGTTGCCACTCATGCCGAACTCCCCCCAACTATAGGTAATGTTCCTGCCCGCGCAACGTTATCACAGCATAGACGGTGTATCTTTGCCGACGAAGTGGTCGGCAATGGTTCCTGCCTGGTGTTGCCGCGGATCGAGGAGCTCCGAAGACGATGAAACAGTGTCCCAAGTGTAACCGATTGCAGGCGTTCTACATTCGTTTCTGCCAGTGTGGCTATGCCTTCGGACAAGCGCAGGAGGAGGAGCATGCCTGCAAGGGGAGCACCATCTTGGCGCTCTGTTCGGTCCTGGCCGGACTGCAGGCGCTGGGAGCGTTTCTGCTTGGCATGCACCTGATGCTACAGAAACGGTTCATACTGGCAGCTCTCCTCTCGTCTGCTGGCATCGTGTACTCGCTAGGTATGATGATCGTATTCACCGAGGTGAACGAGCTGATTGCCAAGAGGGAGCGGGACGACTCGCCCGAGCGGGAGAGCCACCGCCCCCCTAGTGACTGAGTACCATCGGGCCATGTAGACTTGCACCGGGATCGGTAAAGCCAGAAGCCGACGGGCAGATGAGCCCCGGCGGAGTTGCGGACTCCGGGCGCGCGCGGTACAGTCGCGCAGCGTGTCAGTTCGAGGAGTTACCCCATGCGCGTGATCTGCTTTGGCGATAGTCTCACGACCTGCGGCGGCCAGAAGGGCCGGTATAGCGATGTGCTCCAGGACCGGTTCCCGGAGCACGAGGTTCTGAACAAGGGTGTCGGCGGGCAGACCTTCGTCGATGCCGTGGCCCGGTTGCAGGAGGACGTGCTCGACCTGCGCCCCGACGTGGTGCTGGTGGAATTCGGAGCCAACGACTGGTGGAAGGACGAGCGGCCCTTCACCGAGTGGGGGAAGGACTTGGAGACGATCATTGCCGCCTGTCAGGGAATCGGGGCCAAGGTGGTGGTCGTGGGCGTGTTCTGGCCCTACCGGAACGAGGCGGGGGAACTGGTGGAGAAGACCTACGGCATCAACGAGCGCGCCGTGGCTTACCGCGAGTTGGAGCAGGCCATCGCCGAGAAGCACGGCTGCCATTATGTGCCCAACCATCAGCTCGATATCATTAATCGCCGCTGTTGCTGGCGCGACCGGAACCACCCCAACGAGAATGGCAACCGGTCGGTGGCGAACCTGCTGGAGCCGGTTCTGGAGAAGCTCCTTGGCTGCAAGGCGAAGCCGGTCCGCAAGGAGCATCCCCAGACCACGCGGGACATGTGGGACGAGGCCGTGGCCCTGGCGGGCGACCGCCTTGCGGCGGTCTGCGGCGACCGGCGGCTGACCTTTGCCGAGGCCGACGCCGAGGTCGCGCGGTTGGCCGCGGGCTTACAGCGGGTAACCGGGGTGGAACGGCCCCGCGTGGCCGTGTTTCTGCCCAACTGCCTGGAGTACTTCCTGGTCTACTGGGCGCTGGTGAAGATCGGCGGCCAGATCGTGCCGCTGAACACCTGGCTCAAGGAGGATAGCCTCGGTGCCATCTTTGCCAACGTCCGTCCGGACGCGCTCCTGGTCCAGAGCAAGCTGGACAAGGTGGTGCTGAACAGCGCGAGCGGTTGCAGGGCCGTCGCGGCCCTGAAGCCGAGCGAAGGACTGGCGGACTTCGCCTCCTGGTTCGTTGACGGCACCCCGGCCCTGCCGGTGATCGAGCCCGAGGACATCTCGATCATCATGCACACCTCGGGCACGACCGCCACGCCCAAGGGCGCGGTGATGCGCCATCTGGACCTCATGTTCAACGTGATGACCACGATCAACGCCCAGGGCTTCCAGCCGAGCGACGTGCATCTGATCGTGAACCCCATGTTCCATGCCACCGCGCTCTACAGCTCGCTGCCGGTGGGGGCCTACCAGAAGGCCCCGGTCATCATCACCGCCGACACCACGCCGGACGGGCTGCTGCGGCTCATCGCCCAGGAGCGGTGCTCGAGCTTCCTCACCGTGCCCAGCATCCTCCAACGGGTGGTGGCGTTGCCGAACCTGGCTGAGTTCGACACCTCCTCGCTGCGGGTGATCGGTTACGCGGGCTCCTTCATGCCGGTGAAGACGGTGCGGGCGCTCCAGGAGGCCTTCCCCGAGGTGGCCTTGCACAACTTCTTTGGCCTCACCGAGACCATTTCGGCCACCCATGCCCTCGATGGCGAGGCGGCCAAGGACCGGCCCGCCTCCATCGGGCGTCTCCTGCCCTTCGTCGAAGCAATCATCGTGGACGAGGAACACAACCCGGTGCCGCCGAACACGGTGGGCGAGTTGCTCTTTGCCCGCGCCAATGTGATCCAGGGCTATCTCAACCAGCCCGGACGCCTGGAGGAGGCCTTCGTGGAAGTGGACGGACGCACGTGGTTCAACACCGGCGACCTGGCCCTGGTGGACGATGACCGCTACTTCTTCATCATGGGCCGCAAGAAGGACATGATCATCGTCGGCGGGGAGAACGTCTTCGCCAGCGAGGTGGAGGCGGCGCTGATGGGACTGGACACGGTGAAGGAGGTGGCGGTGAAGGGCATTCCGGCCACCGGCGTCCGCGAGTCCCTTGGCGAGATGATCAAGGCCTATATCGTGCCCGAACCGGGCGCGGCCCTGACCGAGACCGATGTGCGGCGCCACTGCCACCGGGTCCTGCCCTCGTACAAGATTCCCCATGTGATCCAGTTCATCGATGCCCTGCCGCGCAATCCGGCGGGCAAGGTGGTGAAAGCGGATTTGCCGGACTGATGGGGCGGAATGATGGAATGATGGAATGAT
>QKCY01000135.1 GCA_003245525.1 Victivallales bacterium
GACCTCGGCCAAGTGGCCATTCCCCGCATGGCTCGCTGGAGCATGCTGACCCTGGTCGCCTGCATCGTCCTCGCCCTCGGCAGCACCATCTATTGGCAGTACGACAAGGGAGCGTCGACCGCCGCCGCCGGCTGGGCCCACTACATGGCCAAACTCCCCTTCGACCAGGCCGTGAACATGAAGCGCCAGCTCAAGGCCCGCGACCAGCTTGCCGAGTCGGAACAGGTCTCCGGCTTCGGTCGCCTGGCGGTAGCCACCCCGAACCGCACGTTCGTGACCGCTTTCGCCCTCGGCGTGGGCCTCTGCCTAGTGGTCTCCTTCCTGCGTCTGCGCTTCTCCTGGTGGCCCCTGCACCCCATGATCTTCGTCTTCTTCGGCTCGCACCAGGCCCAATACGTCTCCTTCTCGCTCTTCCTGGGCTGGCTGGTCAAGCACTGCATCACCAAATACGGCGGCGAGAAGACCTACCAGAAGGCCAAACCCATCATGGTGGGCCTGATCGCGGGCGAAGTTCTGGCGGGCATAGTGCCCGTCGTGGTCGGCGTGGTCTACTACGTCGTCACCGGCGAACGCGCCGTGAACTCCTCCCTGGTCTTGTAGGAAGCGGAAGAATGGAGTGATGGAATGGTGGAATAATGGACGAAAAGGCTGGCACCGGGTCAGCCCTGTCCACCAAGTCCACCAAGTCCACCAAGTCCACTTCGTCCACCTGCATTCCTCCACCCCTCCCCGTCGCCTCCGCCATTCCACCACTCCAATCTTCCCCCCTTCCATCTCCCTTCCTGGCACTTGCCCGCTTGACCCCGTATATTGGGGTAAACCTTTCAACCAAGTGGCTTTTCGGGACCGGGTGAAACCCCCGACCGGCGGTACAGTCCGCGAGTCCTGCCCAGCGGGACAGACACGGTGAGATTCCGTGACCGACAGTGACAGTCTGGACGGGAGAAAAGCAGCGTGCGGCAGCCTGCCAAGGCACCGCACCCCCTCCGTTTCCCTCCGTCCTTCGCCCGGTTCCGCGAACCCAACAGGACGGAGCTCGACGCATGTTCAACTCGACCGAAGAACTCCTTGCCGCCATCGCCGCCGGCGAGATGGTGGTGATCACCGACGACGAGAACCGGGAGAACGAGGGCGACCTCATCATGGCTGCCGAGAAGGTCACCCCGGAAGCCATCAACTTCATGGTCACCCACGGGCGCGGCCTCGTCTGCGCCCCGCTGACCCAGAAGCGGGCCACCGAACTGGGCCTCTACGAGATGGCCCGGAACGAGGACCCCTTCGGCACCAAGTTCACCATCACGGTGGATGCGAACGAAGGGACGTCCACCGGCATCTCCGCCTTCGACCGATCCCAGACGATCCGCCTCCTGGCCGATCCCCGGGCCGGAGCCCGCGACTTCCATGCTCCCGGCCATGTCTTCCCGCTCATCGCCCGCGAAGGCGGCGTGCTGGTCCGGGCCGGACATACCGAAACGGCGGTGGACTTGGCCCGGCTGGCCGGGCTCGGCCCCTACGGCGTGATCTGCGAGATCATGAAGGACGACGGGACCATGGCCCGCCTGCCCGACCTGCAGACCTTCGCCGCCCAGCACAAGCTGAAGATCGGCACTGTCGCCGACCTCATCTCCTACCGCCGCCGAACCGAGAGCCTGGTCGAGCGGGCCGAGATGGTCCGCATGCCCACGCCCGAGGGCGAGTTCGACCTGCACTGCTTTGTCGCCAAGACCGACGGACGCGAGCACCTCGCCCTGGTGTACGGCGATGTCCACGGCAAGAAGGGCGTCCTGGTCCGGGTCCACAGCGAGTGCCTCACCGGCGACGTCTTCCACTCCCAGCGCTGCGATTGCGGCGACCAGCTCCACGCCGCCATGGCCCAGATCGTGGCCGAAGGCGCAGGCGTGATCGTCTACATGCGCCAGGAAGGCCGCGGCATCGGTCTGCGCAACAAGCTCCACGCCTACCACCTCCAGGAGCGCGGACTCGACACGGTGGACGCCAACGTGAAGCTCGGCTTCGCCCCCGACTTGCGCGAATACGGCCTCGGGGCCCAGATTCTCCTCTCCCTTGGCATCGACAGCGTGCGCCTGCTCACCAACAACCCGAAGAAGATCGTCGGGCTCGAAGGCTACGGCATCGAGATTCTCGGCCGCGTGCCCATCGTGATGTGCGCTGGCGACAACAACCGTCGCTATCTGGAGACCAAGAAGGACCGCATGGGGCACATGCTGGGATAGCCGACGGCGGGAATGATGGGATATGGAGGGAGCTGCTCTGCCCTCCATCCCGTCCGTGTTCATCCGTGCTTGTCCGTGCTCTCCGCTCAGGAGGAGGAACTGCCATGTCCAGCATCCTACCCGTCCGCGAGTTGTACTGTCCCTCCCACTTCGGCAACACCTACGAGGTGGCGATGCGCAACGAATTGCGCGCGATCCTGGCCGAAGCCAAGTTCTGGGGCTACAACCGCTATTCCGACTGGTTCGACACGGTGGACCTGCGCAACGTCTACGCGGGCGGGCACCAGCACTTCGACTTCCCCGAGGCGGTATGGGCGCGCAAATTCGTGGGCTACGAAGTCGCGGCGGAACTGGGCTTCGAGCTCGGTCTCGTCGTCACCCCCAACCACGTTTTTTCCGACCAAGTCACTCCCGCCAACGCCGCCACCAAGAGCGACCGCTTTTTCGGCCAACTGGTTTGCCCCAGCCAGCCTGCCGCGGCCGAGCTGATCCTGGACAACTACCGCAACCTCTTCGCCGACTTTGCCCGCCGGGGATTGCGCTTGGCTTCGATCTCCGCCGGAGCCTATGACTACGGCGGCTGCGCCTGCCCGGCCTGCCAGCCCTGGATCGTCGCCTTCGGCAGGATCACCAAGGCCATCGTCGAGCTGGGCGAGGAGGCCTTTGGTCCCGTCCAGGCCGACCTCTGGGGCTGGTGGTGGACCGACGAGGACCACGCCAGCTTCACCGCCTGGGCCAACCGCGAGGCCCCCGGCCGCTTCCGAGGCTTTGCGAACCACATCCTCTACGGCGAATCCGCCTACAAAGTGCGCCCCCTGCCCGCTGGCATGGCGGAGCGCGCCTTCGTCCATATCGGTTACGGCGACAAGCCCGGTGTGGACACCTACGGCCACTACGGCCCCACCGTCGCCGCCCACCGTCTCGAAGCCACCTACCGCCACCTCGTCCAGCGCGGTGCCGATGGCTTCCTCGCCTATTCCGAAGACGTGTTCGACGACGTCAACAAGGCCATCATGGGCGGTCTCGCCTCCGGCCAGCTCCCCACCGCCGATGCCGTCCTCCGCGCCTATGCCGACCGCCATTTCGGCGGCGATGTCCCCGGTTGGGCCGCCTGGCTCGCCGATCTGGGCGACATCGAACACCTCGACCCAGCCCCCGCCCGCGAAGCATTCGCCAAACTCAGCGCCGCCTCCCGACCCAGCGAACGGCTGGCCGCTTTCGACCTCAAGCTCCAGATGCGCGAAGCCGATGTCGCCGTCCGCGCCGAGACCGACTGGACCCCCAGCCGCCTCCGTGCCGCCGACGCCTTCTTCGCCGCCAAGGAACAACTTTGGCGCGGCATCTGGCGACGCGGACTCTGTCGCCACATCTTCCGCTTCGACTGGAAAGTGCCCGACTGGTATCCCGGCTACGCCCAAGCCACCCAGGCCGCCCGCATCCACAGCGCCGAGACCCGCCTGAGCGAAGTCTGAACGCTTACTCCAAAGCCTTCAGAATACCGCGCACCTGCTGGCGGATTTCCGGATCGGGAGCATCGCGCCTGGTCCGCAGATAGGGGATTGCGGGCTTCCCGATTTTGAGGAGGGCCACCCTGGCCGCTTCCCGGTCGGCAAACTTGGCCGCGCCGAGCTGCGCCACCAAAGCGGCGATCTCCTTCTCCGGGACCGGGGGAGCTTCGGCCACAGGCTTGTCCGGCTGGGGATCCACAGGAGCTTGGTCCCGTACCAGAACCGCTGGCTCCGCCGCCGCCGGCTCGGCGACGGGCTCCTCCACCGCAGGACGAGTCGCCTCCGCCGCTTTCTGGAGATCGGCCACCGGGAAAGGCAACGCGCGGATCGTGAATGCATCGCAGACAATCAATTGCTCCCCCACCAGCCAGGGGTCGGTGACGGGCAGACGCCGCCCCGTCCGTTTGCCTGCGGACAGGACGTCGATGGCGGCCCCGTACCGGGCCAGCACCTCGCCATTGTAGGCGCTCAGCACCGTGATGTCGCCGGTCCGGTCGCTGGCCAGAAACGCCCCCGCAATCCCCTGGAGGCAGTTGCCGAACCGGGGACTCCAGCGTATCGGCCGGTGCTCCAACGGCCACTGGGCCAAGGTTCGTTCCCAACGCAGCTTCCCGTTGCGCGCATCGACACAGGCGATGGTGCCGTCATCGTAGTAGGCACCCACCCGCCGCGAGACCGGATCATAGACCGGTGCCTGATAGAGGCTGGTGCCGGGACGGCAGTATTCCCACAACTTCCGCCCCGAATCGGTGTCCCAGCAAGCCAGCCAGAACTCGGGATTCTGTGGCTGGTCCGAATCGCGGACCGTCAGGAAGCGGCTGCCGTCGTCGATGGGAACGAGGCTGATGGAGCGGCTCCGGGCGGCAGCCTGCCAAAGGCATTTGCCAGTTCCCGGATCAAGGGCCCAGAGAGAGCTCGCCTGCCCCCGCCATTTGCTTCCCTGGACAAGGAGAGGTCCGCCAGGGATTAGGTAGGGGAGAAGCACCTCCCGAGCCTCCCCATTCGGCGGGAAACGCCAGACTTGTTCACCGGTTGCCGTGCAGCAGACCAGCCACTGACTCCCCTTGCCGGGCCACAGCAGATGTCCGCCTGGCAGCAGCAACGGCGGCGAGGCATCCCGTCTGTCGCCCGACGTCGGCAACGTGGCGAGCGTCTTCCCGGTGGCGACCTCCACAAAGGCAAGGCGGGCAGAGCTGCACAAGGTCACTTCCGCAGGCGTTCGCCCTGGACCCGCCCGCTGGTCCTTCTCCTCCTCGCTGTCCAGCGGGAACGCGGCCCCAACCTGCCCCTTGGCCAAGTCCAGGACCAGGAGCCTGATGCCTTGCTTTCCCGTCAACCAAGCGGTGGCGGCAGAATCGCCGAGGCGCTGCGCGCCAGCAACGTAGGTCTGTTCCGGCAGCTTGACGTGCCAGATGTCTTCGCCCAGCGAGGCCACCGGACAACGGGAGGGACGAGGGGCACCGGTCACCGACGTCCCCTGGTTGTAGACATAGAGATGGCGGTTTCCCGCGACAAAAAGCCTCCCGTCCAGGTCAAGCGCAAACGCCTCGGCGCGGAACGGGCTGCCGTCGGTCCGGTGGTCGAACTGGTGGTATTGGCCATCCTCCCAGTAGCTCACTCCGGCACTCTCGCTGGGAAACCAGACCCGGCCGCCAGGCTCGGTCCAGGGCATGGGAGAGACGGCGACGTCCAAGCTGCCTACGAGGGGAAGGCCGCGCGCGTCCACCTCCTCTTCGGCACTGCCATCCGGCCGGATTCGGTAGACCCGCTGACAGTTGTCCTCCGGGGCATGGACCAGGAGCAGAGCGGAACCGTCCGGAAGCGACACGAGGTGCTGGGGCTTTTCGGCGCGACCGACCAGCCGGTTGATGGCAGACATATCGATTCCCTTGCCGTCGGCGAGCCGCAACCCCCGGATGCCATAGTCGCGGCTCCTGGTGAACAGCAGGACACGGTCACCGCCCAGCACGGCCCATCTCGGCGGGTTCACCGCCACCGACGAGTCCAGGGGAACCCGCGTGGCCACGCCTTGGGGGTCCAGCGTGCAGAGCAGCGGCCCGGCGAAGAGGGACACCAGACCATCGTGCTCGAACACCGCAGGCAGCGGCCCGACCTTGGCCTCCCATTCCTGCCAGGCACCATTCGCAAAGACCCGGAACTGGGACTGCGACCAGGACAGGATGCGTCCGTCGCCGGTGAGCCGGAAACCGAGAGGCCGGCTCGTGTCCGCCCCCTGCTTGACTTCGGTCACCGGAGAGCTTGTTCCCCCTTCCAGGCGACGGACCTTCCAGACCGACTCCCCGCCCTGGCGGCAGACCGCGTACAACCCGTGCTGCCCCCCGCCGAAGATGCTCTCGCAGAAATGGCCCTCGGCCAGTTCCAGCCTGGCCCAGGCACCGGCCGCACGATCCCAGTGCCAGCACATGCTGCCGATCTGGATCCAGATACCGTTGCCCGCATCGATGCCCACGGCCGAGATGGGGTGCGTCTGGCCGGAGGGAACGGGGAAGTGCTCCCAGTAGCGATCCTCTTCGCGCTGGGCACGCGAGGCGGGCGCATGGGAGGCAGGAATAGGCGCGACGAGAGCGGCGGTCGCCTCCCGGGCAGGCTCCGCCACCGGCTCGGCGGGCAACGCCACCTCCCGCGGTCCCTCGCCTTCGCCAAACTCGTGGACCAGTTCGTTCGACCAGCGCCCATCCTCGGCGGCAAGCACCAGGCGCACCCGGTGGCGGCGGGCTGCCAGTCCGCGCAGATGGACACTGTGGGTAGGCAACGCGAACGGCTCCTGTTCCCAGTCCCCGTCGTCCACCCGCCGCTTCAGCATCAATCCTTGGCCGGAGGCCGAAACCGCCAGCGTCAGCGTTCCCTCCGTCAACTGGTCGAGGGGAGGAGAGGTCCAGGCCAATGCCAAGGGCTCCACCGGAGGCTGGGTACCTGAGGGCGGGAATGGGTAGGCGGTCAGCCCTTGTTCGGTAGCCACGACAATGTGGTCATCGACCACCCAAGGGGCGGCCAGCAGGCCAGAATGTGCCTGCGGGAGACCACGCGCGCCGGTCAGGCGCAGGTGCCCCAGGATGGCCCCGGTCGCCGGATCGAGCATCGTCAGGACCGCTGTGCGGTCGGTGGCCACAACCATGCCCTGCTCTAGGGAAAGCGAGGAAGGAGGGAATAGATACCCGGCGGCGGGAACCCAGGGGAGATGGGGCAGCACGGTCCGCCAAACCTGCGTTCCCAGGTCGCCATCGACACAT
This sequence comes from Victivallales bacterium, assembly GCA_003245525.1. Lineage (GTDB taxonomy): Bacteria > Verrucomicrobiota > Lentisphaeria > Oligosphaerales > Lenti-02 > Lenti-02. Next base: position 6,994 of record QKCY01000135.1, read on the forward strand.
GCCACACTGCCATCGGCAAGGTGGAGGTAGATCCGGCGGGTGGCGGCGGCGACCACGGGGTACGAATGCTCCCGCGCCGGGAGATCGCAGACCCAGCGCAACTCTCCCGAACGGGTCGCCAGGCAAACCAGCCCCACATCCGCCGCATCGCGCCGGTCGGGCTGGCCGAACCCGACGAGACACTCGTCCGCCATCAGGAAGGCAGTGCCGGGGTAGCGCAACACATCCTGCCGCGACCAAGCCACCTGGCCGGTACCCAAGTCCACGAGCGAAGTTACCGGCATCTGTCTTTGCAGGTCGTCCCGGGTCTGGAAAACGGCCCAGTCGCCTGCGGCCGCCGGCAACGCACAGAGATGGCCCAGCTTGCTGCCGTCCAGTTCCCAGACCTTGTGGCCGAGCTGGTCGAAGCAAGGCAGGCTCGGTCCGGTTCTCCGCGGGAGGAACAGGCGGTCGGCCCGGAACGGCAACGGATGCCCATCCCCCGGCGCATCGCCGAGCCAAGCCAGACTGCGGATGGTTTCGCCGCTCGTTGCGTCGAGCACGGCCAGGCCGTCCGCGCGCCGGACGGTCAGCTCGCCCGGCTGGTTGCCCGGTCCCGCCGAGAACCACTCCTTGTCCTGCGTGCCGAGAGGGATCTCGAAGCGGGGGCGTCCATCGCCGAGCCCGACCGCCTCCACCTTGCCCGGATCGTCCTTGGCGACAGGACAAAGCAGCGCGGCGTCACCCGCGCGCACCACCGTGCCGTGCCGACAGGTTTCCCCTTCGGCAGTCCGACCTGCCACAGCGGCTTGCCTAGGGGGAGCACGCGGCGGGTCAGTGGAGCCCCCTTGCTGACCTGGGAGGCCCCGCAGGTGTAGACGTAGAGGAACCCTTCGCTGAGCGCGTAGATTCTCCCTTGGGAGTCGGCGGCAAGGCGGTACGGGTCCGCCGGACCGCCGTCCCCGTCGGGGTCGAACCGTCGCGCCGGGGCACCAACGCCGAGGCGCAGAACCCCGGTCTTCCGCAGCCCCACCCAGATGCCGCCGTCGCCATCCTCCGCAACACATCCGGGAGTGGTTCGGAACGGAGCCACGCCCGCAGGCAGCTCCAC
>QKCY01000061.1 GCA_003245525.1 Victivallales bacterium
ACATGACCTACCAGGAAGCGGCCGACCTGGCGGGAGACCTGCGGCCCGGACTGGTGGTCCCGACCCATTTCGAGATGTTCAGCGGCAACACCGCCGATCCGCAGGCGTTCCAGGCCTACCTGAACGTCAAATACCCCCATCTGCGCTCGGCCATCCCGCAGCACGGCGTCCGCCTGCTCTGCACCCGCTGAGGTACCTCCATGCCCGTCTCCCGCGACATCTTCCTGCAAGCGGTGGCCGAACGCGCCACCCGTACCGGCAAATGGCTGCTGGCGGAGGAGAACATCCCCGCCCTCACCCTCTCCCGGCTGAGCGAGACTGCCCGCGCCTACGTGGAGCGGCCGGGCAAACGCCTGCGCCCGGCGGTGCTGCTCTTCGCCTGCGCCGCCGTGGGCGGAGACGAGGAGCAGGCCCTCCCCGCCGCCGCTGCGGTCGAGCTGTTCCATACGTGGAGCCTGGTCCACGACGATATCATCGACAACGACGACCTGCGCCGCGGCCAGCCCACGGCCCACCGTCTGGCTGAAGCCCTCGCCGTCGGCCAACTGGGACTGGCTCCCGCCGCCGCCGCCCATTACGGCCAAAGCGCCGCCATCCTGGCGGGCGACATCCAGCTTGCCTGGGCGGTGCGCATGTTGCTGCGTTGCCGGGACCGGGGGGTCGGGGCGGAGGTGGTGCTCGATCTCATGGCCCGGCTCGCGGACCAGTTGGCCCCGCAACTGATCGATGGCGAGATGCTCGACGTGGAGTTCAGCCATCTGCCCGTCGACCAGGTGAAGGAGGCGGCGGTGCTGGACATGCTGGAGAAGAAGACCGGCGTGCTGCTCGGCTATGCCGCCTCCACCGGGGCCTGCATCGGGACCGGCCTGCCCTATGCCGACTGCGCCCCGGCCCAGTCCCTCGCCGCCTTCGCCCGGGCCTGCGGCGTCGCCTTCCAGTTGCAGGACGACATCCTCGGGATCGTGGGCAACGAGCGCCAGTTGGGGAAGCCCATCGGCTCGGACCTCCGCGAGGGGAAGGCCACGGTCTTGGTGCTCCATGCCCTGGAGCAGGCCACGCCCGGCCAGCGGGATCTGCTGGGACGGGTCCTGGGGAACCCCCATGCCCCCGCCTCCGAGGTGGCCGCCGCCACCGACCTGCTCCGGAAACTGGGCAGCATCGAGTACGCGCAAGCCCTCGCCCGCCAGTTCCTTACCAAGGCCCGAACCCACCTCGGTGCCCTGGCACCATCGCCCGCCCGTGACCTGCTGGAAGCGTGGGCTGAGTACCTTTTCGACCGCGCCTCTTAGACCCCCTGTGTTCCCGAAAAACTCGGCTCTTGTTTTGCTTTCATGCGGAGTGTTGTAGTGTAGAAGTCCCTTCTCCGGCTACTTGATGTACCAACCCAATCCATAACCATGGAGAACAGGCTAGTGAAAAACTGCGCTGTGGAGAACATCAGGAACTTCGCTCTAGCGGGACACGCGGGTGCCGGCAAGACAACTCTTGCCGATCGGCTCTTGTTTAAGTCGGGGATCGTCTCCCGGCTGGGAAGCGTCGATGAAGGTACCAGCGTGTCCGACTTCCGCGACGAGGAGAAGGAAAAGAAGAGCAGCATTTTCGCCGCCGCTCTGCACTGCCCCTGGAAGGACAGCCAGTTCTTCTTCACCGACACCCCCGGCTATCCCGACTTCTGCGGCGAGGCCATCAACGCGATGGTCGTCGCCGACACCGTCTTTATCGTGGTGGACGCCACCGCCGGCATCGGCCCCGGCACCCTCCGCGCCTGGAAGCAAGCCCGCGACCGCAAACAGCCCCGCGCCTTCATCATCAGCGGCATCGACCGCGACACGGCCAACTACGAGAGCCTCCTGGAAACGCTCAAGGAGACCTACGGCTGCACGCCCCTCACCACCGCCGCTGGCGGCGCTGTGACCTCCGTCCTGGCCGGGGACGATCCCGACGCCCTCGAAGCCCTGACCGAAGCGGTGGCCGAATCCGACGAGAAGCTGCTCGACAAATTCTTCGAGGAAGGCGGGCTGAGCGAGGAGGAACTCCTCTCCGGCCTGCGCAAGGGCATCGCCGCCGGCGACATCATCCCCTCCTTCGCGTGCAGCGCCGCCCAGGATCTGGGCGTCGCCGAGCTGATGGATGCCATCGTCTCCCTCTTCCCCTCCCCGGTCGCCCTCCCTGCCCTGCCTTTGGCCAGTGGCGAACTGGACCGGACGGACAGCCTGCCCGTCGGCTACGTGTTCAAGAGCGTCACCGACCCCTTCATCGGCCAGTTGACCTATGTGCGTGTCTACTCGGGCACGATCAACGTGGACACCGAACTGGTGAACCTCACCAAGGGCAGCAAGGAGCGGTTCGGCTCGATCATCTACATCAACGGCAAGGAGCAGACCCAGACCGACACCGCCGGTCCCGGCGAGATCATCGCCTTGGCCAAGCTCAAGAACACGGGCCTCGGCGACTCCCTGGCCGGCCATGGCGCCGACATCAAGTTTGTTCCCCCGGCCTATCCGGTTCCCACCATGTCCTACGCGGTCTACGCCGTAAACAAGGGCGACGAGGACAAGATCGGCTCGGGGCTCCATCGGCTCGCCGCCGAGGACTTCACGTTCCAGTCCCGGCGCGATGCCGAAACCCACGAGACGGTGATCAGCGGCATGGGCGACCAGCACCTCGCCGTCATGGTGAACCGCCTCAAGCACGAATTCCGGGTCGCCGTCGATCTACAGACACCGCGCGTCCCCTACCGCGAGACCATCACGGCCGTCGGCCAGGCCCAGTACCGCCACAAGAAGCAGACCGGCGGGCACGGCCAGTTCGCCGAAGTGCATCTCCGCCTGGAGCCCCTGCCCGGCGGCGAATTCGAATTCGCCAACGAAGTCGTGGGCGGCAACGTCCCCAAGAACTTCATCCCCGCGATCGAGAAGGGCGTCCACGAGACCCTGAGCCGCGGCCCGCTGGCCAACTCGAAGGTCATCGGCGTCAAGGCGATCGTCTTTGACGGCAAGTTCCACGCGGTGGACTCCTCGGAAATGGCGTTCAAGATCGCGGCGCGCGGTGCCTTCCGCGATGCCATGGGCAAGGCCAAGCCGATCATTCTCGAACCCATCATGGCCGTCAAGATCACCTTCCCGGACGAGTACATGGGCGACATCTCCGGCGACCTCAACACCCGCCGGGGCCGCATCCTCGGGATGAACATGGTCGAGGGCATGCAGGTGCTGAGCGCCGAAATGCCGCTGGCGGAGACCTACTCCTACAGCGTGCAACTCCGCTCCATCACGCACGGCCGCGGGTCCTTCGAGATGGCCTTCGAGCGCTACGAGCCGGTGCCCAGCCAGCTCGCCGCCAAGATCCAGGAAGAGGCCGTCAAGGAGGCCGAGGAGGAATAGCCTCCGCCTTCCTGGCATCCTAGACTCCCGACGGGGCGATCCACACCGGATCGCCCCGTCTCTTTTCCGGGCCGGTCGGAACCGGAACTGCCCCTGTTCTGGTGTGGTCTATCCGAGCAACAGCCAATTCCGCGACCACCGAAAGACCGGCCCCATGTGGAAACTACTCACCTACACCATGTTGATAGCGATGGCCATGCTCCCCGTGGCCTGTCGCGCGCCCGCCGAGGACCAAGCCCAGGAGAAGACTACCGTGAACCAGCGTCCACTCACTCCCGACGAGGAACGGGTCATAGTCCATGGAGGAACCGAACAGCCCTTCACCGGCAAGTACAACGACTTCTTTGCCAAAGGGACGTATGTATGCCGCCGCTGTGGGGCGCCGCTCTACCATTCCGAAGACAAGTTCAAGTCCCATTGCGGCTGGCCCAGCTTTGACGACGAGATCCCCGGTGCGGTCGAACGCATTCCCGACGCGGACGGCCAACGCACAGAGATCCGCTGCAAAGCCTGCGGCGCCCACCTCGGGCATGTGTTCCTCGGCGAACGCCTAACCGGCAAGAACGTGCGCCACTGCGTGAACTCCGTATCGCTGGAGTTCATCCCTGCCGACCAGGAAGCCAAGCCTGCGCCAGCCAAGGCGCTCTTCGCTGGCGGATGCTTCTGGGGCCTCGAATACTTCTTCGCCAAGGCGCCCGGCGTCGTCTCCACCACGGTCGGCTACACGGGCGGCACCGTCGAGCACCCCACCTACCAGCAGGTCTGCGCGGGGAAAACCGGTCATCTCGAAGCCATCGAGATTGTCTACGACCCCACCAAGACCACCTACGAAGCCCTGGCCAAGCTCTTCTTCGAGATCCACGACCCCACCCAGACCAACGGGCAGGGACCGGACATCGGCGAGCAGTACCACTCCGCCGTGTACTACTTGGACGATGGGCAGAAGGCCGTGGCCGAGAAGCTGATCGCCCAACTGGAGAAGAACGGCTACAAGGTCGCGACCAAGGTCGTCAAGGCCGGTCCCTTCTGGCCCGCCGAGGACTACCACCAGGACTACTACAAGAAGAAGGGGGCGGTCCCCTACTGCCATATCCCCACCGCCCGGTTCTAGGGTAGCGCAAACACGAGTCGCACCGCTCCCCCCGCAGGCGGGGTCTGTGCCCCACGGCAAGTAGACCATATTCCCAAGCTGTACCGCATTGAGCCCCCACAGGGGGCGTCATATCGTAGCCCCAGGCGCAAGCCTGGGGAAAGCAGAGAAACAGCCCCACCAGCCCCCGCAGGAGGGCGGCATACCCGCCAAGAGTGCGAGACCGACACCCAACGCCGAGCTGGTGCTCGGCACTCCCAGCGAGGGGACGGGATTACTCCAGATCCTTGATGCGGATGTCCTTGAACTCGGTCCACATGGGCTTGCCCGCATGCAACTGGAAAGCGAGCACCCCTTCCTTCAGGGCCACGGCCGGATCGTCCGTGAAATCCAGGATCAGGCGACCGTTCAGGTAATGCTGGATGTGGTTGCCCTTGGCCACGATCACGACCTCGTTCCAATCGTTCAGCTTGAACAGTTCCTTGAACTCGTCGGACGTGATCAGGCTTCCTTCCACGTGCTTCTGGCCGTCCTCGCCCCAGGTTGCCTGCTCGCCGGCTAGGCAGATGCGCCCGCGCTTGCCGCCTTCGTCGTAGATGAACCCGGCCACATTGGGCAGTTTCTGCTCGTTGCGGATTTCGTGCTGGTACCCGCGCACCCGCCAGCGGTTCGGGACGTCCGGCTTGGCGTCGAGCCGCTGGGAACGGTACTGGATACCCGAGTTGTTGGCCGCGTTGCAGCGGAAGGAGAGCCGCAGTTCGAAGTCCTTGGTCACCCCATCCGTCCAGATCAGGAAGGTGTTGCCCCTGGCCGGGTTCTCGGCGGTGGTCTCGCCATGGATCACGCCGTCCTTCACCGACCACAGCCGCGGGTCGCCGTCCCAGCCGGTCAGATCCTTGCCATTGAACAGGACCTTCATGTCTCCGGTTTCGGGCGGGACGGCCTGCGGCTCTCCGGCGACGACGTGCAGGGCGAACGTGGCGGCGGCAACCAACAACAACGGCTTGAGCATGGGATGAGCTTTCCAGTAGTTTTTCGGGACTGCAAGGCAAGGAAGAGATGGAAGATACATTGCCTGTCGCCCACCGCCATCCCGTCGGGTTTGCTCAATGCCCGCCAGGAAGGATATTGGTTCGTCCCACCAATCCCAGGGAGTCGTCTCCATGCCCCGCAAGATTCGCCTCGCCACGGTCTGCCAGCGCGGCCAATTCCGGCCTACCTACCAGCAGACCTGCGACTATTTTGCCAACCTGCTCACGGCGATCTGGCCCCAACGGCCCGATATCGTCTGCCTGCCCGAGATCTTCGCGACGGCCGGACAGCACGGCCGGGCCGAGACCTTTGCCCAGCCGGTGCCGGGACCGATCACGGACCGCTTTGCCGCCCTGGCGCGCGAACATCGCTGCTACGTCATCTGCCCCCTCCTCACCTGGCAAGAAGGCAGAGTGTACAACTCCGCCGTGGTTCTCGGTCGCCAGGGCGAGGTGGTCGGGATCTATAACAAAGCCCATCCCGTCACCTGCGCTGCCGACTACCGGGAGATGGAGCACGGCGTGACACCCGGCACCGAAGACGTCCCCGTCTTCGACCTGGACTGCGGGAGGATCGGCATCCAGATCTGCTTCGACATCGAGTTCCCCGAGACCTGGGCCTGCCTGGCCAACAAGGGGGCGGAGTTGGTCTTCTGGCCCTCGGCCTACGATGGCGGCGAACCCCTCGCCGCCTATGCCCAGATGCACAACTACTACGTGGCCTCCGCCGTGTGGAGCAACCACTCGCGTCTCGTCAACCCCCTCGGCGAGGAGCTGGAGAAGACCGGGCGCACCGCCTGGATCTGCCGCGAGATCGATCTGGACTACCTGGTCGTCCACAACGACTTCCATACCGGCTTGATCGATGAACTGGCCCGGCTCTACGGTCGCGATGTGACCACCCGCCAGATGCCGGAGTCCGGCAAGATCCTGATCGAGACCAACTCGCCCGACCTGCCCCTCGCCGCCGTCACCGAACGCTTCGGGCTGGTCCCGCGCCGGGAGTACATCGCCCGGCACCGCGACGCCTATCGCTATCTGCGCCAGGGCGAACCGGCCCCCGCCCAGGCCCCCGCATTCCTCGGTCGTCCCCCCTACCAGGCAGTATCCCTGGCCGAATGGGACCGCCTCCGTTCCGGAAACTGACAACCCTTCTTGGAGACTTCATGGATCTGGTCTACTGCGTTCATATCACCGCCCCCATCGAGGACCTGACCGTCCTCGACGAGTTGGCCGCCGTGCTCGATCTCACCACCGCCAGTTGGCAGAATGTGGACACGGGCGACGCCTGGCTGCGGGTCTTCGTCGAGGACGAGCCTGCCGCCCACGAGGCACTGGCCCGTTTGCAGGCCGCCCTGCCCGAGTGGCGGGAGCAACTCTCCGCCGAACCCAAACTGACCGTCGATGCGGTGCGCAAGGAAGACTGGGCCGAATGCTGGAAGGAACACTTCCATGCTTTCCGGGCCTCCCGGCGGCTCATCGTCAAGCCCAGTTGGGAAACCTTCGCGGTCGAGAGCGAAGCCGACATCATCCTGGAACTCGATCCCGGCATGAGCTTCGGCACCGGCTACCACGGCACCACCCGTGCCTGCCTGGAGTTCATGGACGATCTCGCCAGCGAACTCGGCCCCGTCTCCTTCCTGGAAGCGGGGTGCGGCTCGGGCATTCTCTCCCTGGCCGCCGTGAAGCTCGGTTTCGATCCCGTGGTCGCCTTCGACCACGATCCCCAGGCCGTCGAATGCGCCCGCGAGAACCTCGTCCGCTCCGGAGCCATCGATGTGGCCGCCTCCACCTCCGAACTGGCCGCCTTCGAGCCGCCCTTCCCGTTCACCGTGGTTGCCGCCAATATCCTGGCCCATGTACTGGATACCCACGCGGAATCGGTGGTGAAGTTCGTCGCCCCCGGCGGGCACCTCATCCTGGCCGGCATCCTTACCTCCCAGTACCCCGGCATCAAGGCCCGCTACGAAGCCCTGGGTTGCCGCGAACTGCGTACCCGCACCATCGACGAGTGGACCAGCGGCGTCTACCGCTGCCCGCCCAAAGGGTGACCGAATCCCGCAACGAGGAGACGAGACCGTGCCCATTGCCACCATCGAGCCCCATGTCCTGGTTCCGGGCGAGGCCCACTCCGGACTCTGGCTGGGGCCCAATCTCCTGCTGGAACCGGGGACCTCGCCCCGTTGCCATCACGTGTTCCTGGCGGAATCGGACCGC
>QKCY01000346.1 GCA_003245525.1 Victivallales bacterium
GGTTGGAGGCAACCCTCCAGTAGGAGACTGGCCATGCTTGCCCCCGCCCTCGCCCGCCAGCTCGATGGGGCCATCGACGAAGCACTGTTGGTCGATCTCTGCCAACGGCTGATCCAGACCCCAACGGTGAATCCCTACTCGGGCGACGCCCGTCCGTCCGGCGAGGGTGCGGGGCAGGTGCTGATCGCGGCGGAGTTCGCCCGGCTGGGCGCGGCCGTCGAGCAGATCCCCTGCGACGATACGGCGATGGTCAAGCAGGGCGTGCTCGCGCCCCTGGGACGGACCAACGAGAACCGTCCGAATGTGATCGCCACCTTCGACTTCGGCGACGGCCCGACGCTACTGCTCGACGCCCATATGGACACCGTGGCGGTGGATACCTACGAGGGCGAGCCCTTCACCGGCGAGTTGCGCGATGGCTTCCTGCACGGTCGGGGAGCAAGCGACGACAAGAGCAGCGTCACCGCCATGTTCGGCGCGGTCCAGGCCCTGCTGCGGAGTGGCTTGCCCCTGCGGGGCCGTCTCGTCTGTTGCAGCGTGGTCGATGAGGAATGCAATGGGGCGGGACGAGGCAGCGCCACCTGCCTGCACCACCTGCCGCGCCCCGATGCGGTGGTGGTGGCGGACGGCGATGCGGCCCACATCTCGAACGGTTGCAGCGGCATTCTCACCGCCCACGTCACCGTCCTGGGCAAGGCCGGACACGCCGCCAGTGGAGGCAGCGTCAACGCCATCGAGCAGGCCCTCAAGCTCTTCCCCGCCTTCGACCGGTTCCGCAGACTGCGCGGGAACGTCCCCGGCGACTTCAATCTGGGGGTCTTCCAGAGCGGCACCCATCCGGCCAACGTGCCCAACCAAGCCCTGCTGGGCATGAACATCAAGACCCGCCCCGAAGACGCCGCCCAGGCTCTCCAGACCTACGGCAAAGCCAATGGCCGGTGTGCGCGCGAGCTGTTCGAGCAATGCGTGGCCGAAGCCGCCCAAGGCGATGCCTTTTTCCGCGAACACCCGCCCCAGATCGAGTGGATCAAGGACCTCCCCGCCACCGGCTGCGGCGAGGAGTCCCGCTGGCTGCTAGAAACCGCCAACCAGGCCTACGCCGAGGTCATCGGTCGGGAACTACCCGTCCAGCCCCTCGGCGGCTGGGGCGATCTCTCCCACTTCCAGTTGCAGGGCATTCCCACGATAGGCGTCGGCGCCGGTTGGCCCGGTGCCGCCCACAGCGCCAGCGAACGGGTAGCAGTGGCGGACCTGATCGCCTGCACCCGCGTCCTCGCCCGCCTCGCCGCCGAGTTCCTGCTGGCACCGTAGTCACGGAGGAGCAAGCATGTCGGATCACCATCGACGGGTGGAAGCGGTCTTTGCCGGGCAGAGGCCGGACCGGGTGCCGATCTGCGAACAGGCCTTTGCGTCGAGCGTGGCCAGCGAGATTCTGGGGCGCGAGGCGCATACCGGCGGGACCGAGCTGCACTACCGGGAATCCCTGGCCTGGATGCGGGGGGAACAGGCCCATGCGGAGTTCGTTGAGCAGGTCCATCGGGACGTGATCGAGCTGCACCGGCTGCTGGATTTGGACATTCTCTTTCTGCCCTGGCGGTTCGCGGCCCGGCCCACGCGACAGTTGGACGAATACCGGTTCCTCTATGGCGATCCGGATGGGAATGCCTGGAGCGTCTATCAGTACGATCCCATCTCCCACACCTTCGGGTTGGCGGACGCCGCCCATCTCTACCAGACCTTCGAGGAGGTGGAACCCGTGCTCCGGGCCGGAGCTGCCGCCGATCCGGGGCAGCCGGGCTTGCCCGATGCCACGGTCCGCGCCCTGCGCGAGGTCGGCGACGAGTTCCCGGTGGCTGGCGGCTGTGCCATGGCCGTCCCCATGAAGGCCGGGTTTCTGGAGGCGGTCGCGCTCGATCCGGGCTTGGTGGCGGCCTATCTCGACGTCCAAGTCGAGCGGGGCCTGCGCTCGCTGGCAGTCCAGCAAGCGGCTGGCATCCGACTCATCAATGGCGGCGGCGACTTCGCCTTCAACGCCGGTCCCGCCTACTCGCCCGCCTTCTTCTTCGCGGTCATGGCCCCCCGCTGGAAACGCCTGTTCGAGCGCAGCCGGGAACTCGGGCTGTGGTACGTGATGCGCTCGGACGGCAACCTCTGGTCCGTAGCCAACGGGCTCTTCGGTACGGGGCTGGCCCATGCGTACTACGAGTGCGACACCGACGCCGGGATGCATTTCGCCAACCTGCGCCACGCCTTCCCCGAACTGGTCCTCATGGGCAACGTAAGTTGCGGCCTCCTGGCCACCGGCACGCCGGACGAGGTCCGGGAAGCCATCACCGCCTGCCTCCGCGCCGCCTACCCCCGCACCATCGCCGCCAGCGCCAACGCCATCCTCGCCGGAACCCCGCCCGAGAACGTCCTCGCCCTCTACGAAACCGCCCGCACCTGGCAGCCGCAAAGGCTATAGGCTTCGCGCGGATTCGCGTGTATAGTTGGTCTATCGGCCTTGGATACAGACGATTCCCGTTGGGGGTACGGCGTGATATGAGACCGATTTTGCTGGCAATCGTGGTCTGCCTTGTTGCCCATGGGGGCGACGAGACGCCTGTTGCCGCGAGCCCCTTCGAGCAGAAATCCTGGTCGATACCGGCCAATGGCGTGGATGCCTGCGTCAAGACCGCGCTGGACCGGAAGGGGATTGCCTTTGCCAAGCCCTGTTCCGACGGGGTGTTCATCCGCCGGGTCTATCTGGACGTCATCGGGGCCTTGCCCGAACCGGCGACGGCGAGCGCGTTCCTGGCCGATCCCCGTCCCGAGAAGCGGGCGGAGCTCGTCGAGCGCCTGTTGGCGGACGAGAACTACGCCGACTATTGGGCGCTGAAGTGGTGCGACCTGCTGCGGGTCAAGGCCGAGTTCCCCATCAACCTGTGGCCGAACGCGGTGCAGCTCTACCACCACTGGATTCGCGAGGCCGTGGCCACCAACCTGCCCTACGACCAGTTCGCACGGGAGCTGCTGACCGCCAGCGGCAGCAACTTCCGGGTGGCTCCGGCGAACTTCTACCGCGCGGTCCAGAACCGCACTCCCGCCGGGCTGGCCGAAGCCGTGGCCCTCACCTTCATGGGTTCCCGGATCGCAAGTTGGCCGCAGCCGCAGCGCGACAACTTGGCCGTGTTCTTCTCGCGGGTGGCCTACAAGGGGACGGACGAGTGGAAGGAGCAGATCGTTTACTGCGACGTGGCCGCCTCCGCGCCGCTCGATGTGGTTTTTCCCGACGGCAAAACCGCCCGGATTCCGGCAGGGGACGATCCCCGCGTGGTCTTCGCGGACTGGCTCACGGCCCCCGACAACCCCTGGTTTGCGCGCTGCATCGCCAACCGGGTCTGGTCCTGGCTGCTGGGCCGGGGCATCATCCATGAGCCGGACGATATTCGCCCGGACAATCCGCCCGTCAATCCCGAGCTGCTGGCCTACCTCCAAAAGGAGCTGGTCGCGAACCAGTATGACCTGAAGCACCTCTTCCGGCTCATTCTGAACTCGCGCACCTACCAGCAGTCGCCCGTTCGGCAGAGTGATTCCCCCGAGAGCACCGCCCTGTTTGCCTGCTACCCGGTCCGCCAGTTGGACGCGGAGGTGCTGGCGGATGCCCTGAATTGGGTTGGTGGCGCCAAGGAGCAGTACGAAAGCCGCATCCCGGAACCGTTCACCTGGATTCCCCGGGAGGAACGGACCATCGCCCTGGCCGACGGCAGCATCACCAGCACCTTCCTCCAGGTGTTCGGGCGACCACCCCGCGACAGCGGCCTGGAGAGCGAACGTGCCCACGAAGCGAACGACGCCCAGCGGCTCTTCCTGCTGAACTCCACCGAGGTCTACAAACGCATCCAGGGCAGCATCCGGTTGCGCAGCCTGGCCTTGGCGACGGGTGGCGACCGGAAGAAGTTGGTGCAGGGCGTCTATCTCACGCTGCTCTCGCGGGAACCCACAGCTGCGGAGTTGGCTGCCGCCGAGTCCTACGGCAAGACAGCGAAGGTGGACGCAAACGCCGCCACGACCGACCTGGCGTGGGCGCTCGTCAACAGCATGGAATTCCTCTATCGGCACTGATCGGCGAGGTACACGGACCATGAACCAGAAACCCAACGAGCGGTTCTTTCCCCGGCGCAGCGTGCTGAAGGGCATTCTCGCGGGAACGGCCGGTCTCACGTTGACCGATCTGGCCAAGGCCTTTGCCCAACCGGCAGCGAAGCCCAATGCCAAGTCGGTCATCCAGATTTGGATGTGGGGCGGCCCGGCCCAGACGGAGACCTTCGACCCCAAGCCGGACGCGGGCAATAACTACTGTGGCCCCCTCCGTCAGCCGATCGACACCAACGTGCCGGGCATCCAGATCGGCCAACTCCTCCCCCGCCTCGCCCAGAACGCGGACAAGTACACGATCATCCGCAGCATGACCCATGGGAACAACGGCCACGAGACCGCCGCCTACATCGTGCAAACGGGGCACCGGCCCGGCGGACGCCTGCTCTTCCCGGCCCTCGGGGCCATCGTCGCCAAGTTCCGGGGCTACGAGGCGGGCTACAACAGCCTCATTCCGCCCTACGTGGTGCTGACCCAGTCGCAAGGCCGGTTCGACGAGGCCGGATTCCTCGGCACGCGCTACAAACCCTTCGTGACCGGCGGCGATCCCAACGCCACCCGGTTCGCGGTCGAGGGCGTGGTTTCGGCCAGTATCACGGAGGAACGCCAGAAGAGTCGCCGCGACCTGCTCCACTCGCTGGACTCTCTGCGCCAGGCCCTGCCGGACCATCCGGCTACCCAGCAACTCGTCGGCTGCGAGGACAAGGCCTACGAGATGATCCTGGGCGACGCGGGCAAGATTTTCGATCTCTCCACCGAAGACAGCCAGTTGCGCCAGCGCTACGGGCGCACCTCCTTCGGCCAGTCCTGCCTCATGGCCCGGCGGCTGGTGGAGGCCGGGGTTCCCTATGTGACCATCAACTACGGCGGCTGGGACACCCATAAGCAGCATTTCGAGGCCATGCGCCGGATGCTGCCCCAGCTCGACGCGGGCATGGCGACGTTGCTGGAAGACCTGGCCGAGCGGGGGCTGCTCGACACCACCGTGGTCTGGTGGGGCGGTGAGTTCGGGCGCGGTCCGCGGATACAGTGGGAAGCCCCCTGGAACGGTGGGCGGTCCCACTACGGCAAGTGTTTCTCCACCGTGCTGGCCGGGGGCGGCTTCCAGGGCGGCAAAGTGATCGGCGCGTCCGACGCCACGGGCGAGAACGTGGCCGAACGCCCGGTCTATCCGCCCGATGTTCTCGGCAGCATCTGCGAGCGAATGGGCATCGATCCGGACGCCCCCTTCCCCAACCCCGCCGGAATGGACCTGACCGTGATGCCCTCGGGGCAGGAGTTCGGCGAAGGCGGCGGCCGGCTGAAGGAGATCATGTAGTGACACTACACCGACCAGGATGGGTCCTGCTGGCTGCATGGTTTGGCCTATGGGCGGCAGGGGCGGCGGCTGCCCCCCAGATCGGCTACGCCTATCCGGCGGGTGGCGCCCAGGGCACGACGTTCACCGTGGAAGTGGGCGGCCAGTACCTGCGCAACGCCATCGGCGTGCGCGTCTCCGGCGACGGTGTGCAGACGGAGGTGCGGGAGTACGCCCGGGCGCTGAACAACCAGGAGATGCGGGATACCGAGCGCTTTCTACGCGATCTGGTGATGCGCCGCTGGTGCGTGCGGGTGATGGACGAAGCCGCCAAGGAGGATGACGAGCCGCCGCTGCCCGACCATCCCTGGCTGCGGGACCTGGACGACATCGGCCTGAACGATCTGAACCAGCTCCGCGCCCGGCTCTTCGATCCCCGCATCCAGCCCAATGCCCAGATCGCTGAGAAACTCACGATCGAGGTGACCATCGCCCCGGATGCGCCACCCGGCGATCGGGAACTGCGCATCCTCTCCAGCGATGGCCTAAGCAATCCCATCTGCTTCCAAGTGGGCATGTTGCCCGAGCTGCAGGAGCGGGACTTCGCGGGCGGCGAGGCGGGACAGGTGGTGCAGCCGCCGGTCCTGCTCAACGGCCAGATCATGCCCGGCGAGGTGGACCGGATTCGCCTGCAAGCCCGCCAGGGGCAGAGACTCACGGTCCGCATGCAGGCGCGCAGGCTGATCCCCTATCTAGCCGATGCGGTTCCCGGCTGGTTCCAGGCCACCATGTCCCTGCACGATCCGAACGGCAAGGAAGTGGCTTGGAGCGACGACTACCAGTTCGATCCCGACCCCGCCTTCCTCTACGAGGTGCCAGCGGATGGGGTCTACGAACTGCGCGTCCGCGATGCCATCTACCGGGGCCGGGACGATTTCGTCTACCGCATCGCAATCGGTCAACTGCCCATGGTGACCCGCTGTTTCCCGCTCGGCGGCCAAGCCGGAACTACCGCGACGATGACCGTGGAAGGCTGGAATCTCCCCGCCACGTCCTTGCCGCTCGACACCAATCCCGACGGTCCCGAGTTCCGCCAACTCCTGGTGGGGAAGACGCTGGGCAACGAGGTGCCGTATGTGGTCGATGCCCTGCCGAGCACGACCGAAAAGGAAGGCGAAGCGCAGGCCGTCCCCTTCCCTAGCGCCATCGATGGCCGCATCGACCAGCCGGGCGACCTGGACCGGTTCCGGTTCACGGGCAAGGCCGGCCAGGAGATCGTGGCCGAGGTCCTGGCCCGACGGCTGGGTTCGCCACTCGATTCCCTGCTCCGGCTGGTGGCCGACGACGGCACCGAGATCGCCCTCAACGACGACTACAAGGACCGGGGGATGGGCCTCGTCACCCATCAGGCCGACTCCTACATCCAGGCCAAACTGCCCCGCGACGGCACCTACGAGATTCAGCTCTCCGACACCCAGCGGCAGGGCGGTCCGGCCTTCGCCTACCGTCTGCAACTCCGCGCCCCGCAACCGGATTTCGCCTTGCGGCTGGTGCCCTCGGCCCTCAACCTGGCCAGCGGGCGGCCGGCGTCGTGCACGGTCCACGTGTTGCGCCGGGACGGTTTCGCGGGCGAGGTGAACCTGGCCTTGGCCGCTGCGCCGGATGGATTCCGCCTGGCCAACGGGCGGATCGCCGCCGACCAGGAGAGCGGACAGGCCGTTCTCAGCGTGCCGCGTGGCACGCCGCCTCAGGTGATCCCCATCCGCATCGACGGCGTGGCGACCATCGGCGGCAAGGAGGTGCGGCGTCCCGTCGTGCCCGCGGAGGACATGATGCAGGCCTTCCTCTGGCGCTTCCTCGTGCCGCAACAGGAACTGCTGGTGGCGGTCACCGGTTCCCGTCCGGTTCCCACCGTGTGGCAGCCGATTGTTCCGGGAGTCAGCATGGCTACTCCCATGCCGCTGCGCATTCCCCTCGGCGGCACCGCCCAAGTGCGGATCAACGGGAGCCAGCTTGCCGCCGCCCGCCTTCAGATCGCCAACGAGCCGCGCGGGATCATGCTGCGCGAGATTCTGACGGAACCGACCGGTGTGGTCCTGACCCTGAAAGTGGACCGGAATATCGCCCTGGTGGGCGATGCGGCGAATGTGATTGTCGAAGTGGCGACGGCGAACCGGGAACCCCTCGGCGTTCTCCCCGCCATTCCTTTCGAGATCGTCGAACCCTGAGGACGACAGAATGAGTCTACAACGCTGGATCG
>QKCY01000057.1 GCA_003245525.1 Victivallales bacterium
CGGAGGCGGACGGTTACCCACAGGGCCCGTCTCCGCTCCGACGAGCTCTGGACCGCTTCGCTGCCCATTCTCGCGGAGACGGTCCCTATGGATAACCTAGGCGGAGAGCACCATAGCCTTTTGCAGAACTTGACGCACACAACTCTCCCGATTGCAGGTCTGCCCCCGGAACCCTCCGCATAGCGCCGGATTGGTCTCATGCCAATTGGGCCACAGCCATGGAGTATTGGAGAAGCCCCGTGACGTTCTGACTGCGGTACTCTTCAGCCTGGGAATCGGCCCTGGATCGGGGTCACGCGGGGAGCGGTCGCGGCCCCGCGACCACGGCGCGCAGCGCCGGAACCGTGTTGCCCGTCCTGGAACGTCTGCCGTGGGTGAACCCACCCGTTCCCTGCTTTCCGTCAGACCAGATCAGGGGGAGAGGTGATCCCGCTGAACGGGTCCGCTCCCTATCTGGGATTTGCAGGAGTTCCGGCTGGGGATTCCCGACCACGGATGGCGGGTCGGGGAAGCCGGGGAGGGAAGTGCCAATTCTCTTCGTATGACGGCAAATCGGCATCATCGGACTTCCAGGAACAAGGCATCCTGGGGAGCTACCGTCACCGGTCCGTCCACCGCCGTTCCGTCATTCTCCAACGGGGAGTAGAGGCCGTCCAGACGACGCAACGGGCGCGGGTCCACGGCGTGGAGATCGAAGCTGAACGGCGTATGCAGGGAGCCATTGAGCAATACCAGGCCGTTCTCGAAGCTGCGGCACATCAAGTCGGCGGTCCCGCTACAGAGACCGATGCGGTTGATCCAGACAGGCCCCAAGTCGGCCCCATAGGCGCAGACCACCCGCACTCTGCCCGTGCCGGGGACCACGAAACTCAACTGGATACTGCTGGGCGATTCGCCAACGAGGCAGCCATCCGGCTTCGTCTGTTGGCCGTCCTCGCTCTCCAACCGGAACGACACCTCGCGGGGTATGCTCCGGTAGAGTTCGCCTTCCCGCTCGTCGAACTGGGGATTCGCCCACATGCGGCAGACCAGCGAGACCTCCTGTCCTCGCTGAAGCTGGCGTTCCGACCAGGGCGAGACCACGGTGGCGGCCTCGCTCTTTGGGCGTCCTCCGCGGATCGCCGTCACGCCGAAACGGAGCGTCTCGCCCTGCGCGGTATACTCCTGCACAACAGGTTCCACATCCACCGAAGGCAGATGAGTGCCGAGTTGCCAACCGTAGGTTTCGTTGGTGAACCAGTAGAAGAGGATATCCCCGGGGTTCCGGGTGACAACCAGACCTGGGACGAACCCCGTGACCGGAATGCGGCGGGCCGGTCCCAGCGGTTTGCCCAGCCAATTGAATCGGCCTTCGCGCCCGGCGTGGTACTCATCGATGTCGTAGCGCCGGGTGACGCTCTGGTTGATGTCCTCGATATCCTCCCGCGCGCCGGTGCGGTAGGTATGGATGCCCAGTTCCATGCAGGCCGCCGCCAGGGCCAGCCGGATCTTCGCCACGGAGGCGAAATTGTCGCGGCGGGAGGCCTGGTCGAAGTCCCCGCCGGGGTAGACGTCGGAGGGGAACCGGCTTTGCAGGTAGGAGACTTGGGGTGCCCGCGCCTGGCGGCACCAGAGCTGATAGAGGTCGAACTGGGACGAGAACTCCTGGGGATGGCCAAAGCCGCAGAACTCCTCGTTCTCCGAACTGTTGAGCAGGGCGAAGGAACGTTGGTTTTGCACGTTGCTGGCGTCTGCCGCCAACAGCGTGTCTTCGCCGACCCCTTCCCAGCCGTCGCCGCCGGAACGGAGCAGGGCGAAGAAGCGGTGCATGCCCAGCCCCCAGTAGCTGATGCCCTCGAAGTCGCCGCCGTCGGGCTCGCCGTCCAGATTGCAGTCGGCGTCCGGCTTGTGGGCATGGAAGGGCGCCCAGTCGAACTGGAAACCGTCGGGATGGGGACTGTCGCAGGCGATGCGTCGGTGCCAGAGTTGGGCGAAATGGCGCGCCCACCATTCGCAGGCGTCGAGCCCGGTCGCCGGATCGCGGGGGCAGAACTTGGTGAGGTTCGGCACCCAGGTCCGGTGGCGGTAGATGTCGCCGGCGCTGGGGGCGATGGTTGCTTTGCCTGCGGCGAAATCCTGCCAGGCTCCCACAGCGGACTGGGGCCAACGGGCGACGGTGACCGTTTTGGCTGCCACATCCACCGCCGTGACGCTGACGTACTCCGCGTGATCCCAGTCCGGTCCGTCGGGACCGGTGCGGTAGAGCAGGGCGTCGGTGGGTGAGGTTCCCTTGCCGCCAAACCGGGCGTGGAGAAACCGCTGGGGATCGGGCACGGCGAAGGTCAGGGTTTCCTGGGTGGCGGGGAAGTCGGCAGCAAGGACCGCACCGGGCCGCAGGAGCCAGTAGCCCTTGAAGCTGGGCATGGGGAACACCTCCGGTTCGCAGCGGATGCCCTCCTTGAGCGCATACTCGCGCGGTACGGTGAACCAGGTGCCCCAGAGGCCGTTCGGCTCGTCGTTGATCTGCATCAGCACGCAGGTGTCGGGATAGCGCTTCTTGAAGGCGCGCGCCGCCTCGATCTTGTCCCCGATCAGGTCCACGAGCAACAGGCTCTGTACGGACTGGATATCCAGATTCTCCGGCCCCAGATGGCGGAAGTCCATGGACCGTGGATAACCTTCGCGCAAAACCGGCAGGGCCGGGAACGGATCGGCCACGATGACCTCGGTGACGGCATGGAAGGGCCGCAGTCCGGACGGGGTGAGGGTCAGAGCGAGCTCCTGACGACCGTCGGCCTGGGCTTTCACCTGCCAGCGCACCTCGCGGGCCTCGCCGGGAGCCAAGGTGCAAGTCTGGATCTGCTGGCCTGCCACCAGAGGCAGCGGCGAGGCGAGATCGAGCTTCACGTCTCCGGCTCCTTGTCCGTCGTTCGCGAGCAGGGCCCGGACCGCCACGGTTTCGCCGGGGCGGGCGAGTCGGTGTTCCGGCGCAAAGGCCCGGAGCGCGATGGCCGGTTCTGCCGTTGCGGTGGTCGGTCCCAGGAACAGGCGGGTCAGGGCGAGGTCGGCAGCGGTGGCGTTGGGGAGGCGCAGGGAGATACCCCGGATCGTATCCCCCAACCGCTTTCCGTCCAAAGGGATCGAATAGGTGTGGGGCAGACCGTCGGGATGGATGCGGAAGCGTTTCTCCACGAATCCCTTGGTGCCGAGCAGAAACACCTCTCCCACCAGCCCGGAACGGGTGGACAGTTCCAGGTGCAGGGCTTCCTCCGGGGCGATGGCCAACGGCGGGGAGACGATACGGGACGCCGGGGTGGGCAGGTGGATCTGGGAATCCGTCACCGTTGCTCCCCACAGCCCGTTCCAGCTACCGGTCAGGTCCCGTTGGGGAGGCGGCAGGTGGCCGCCAGGCCACAGCACCCGCTCGTAGAGCCACACCCGTCCGACCGGTCCGTCCCGTAACTCCAGTTGATCGATGAGACCGACAAGTCCTGCTGCCGAAACGGGTTCGGGCAACGGGCCCCCGACGATTAGCGGCCCCGAGGCATTCTGGGGCGTGCCGGGGTGGTCGATGGTGTACTCAACGCCGTTCACCCACAGGTAAGCCCGGTCCGGCGTGGCGACCGCGATGATCTGGCTCCATTCCTCCGGCACTAGCGCGGGTCCCGAAACGCGCGGCTCAAGCTTGCCGTCGCGGTCGAGGAAGAGCGATACCTGGCGTCCCCGCGCCACCGGATCGAGTCGCAGCAGGAAGCGTCCCGGACAACCGACCAGATTCACCGGCCCCGCCGAAACCTGTTCCGCCGCCGGGCGAACCAGAAAGACGCACGTGAGTCCACTGCGGAACGCATCCTCGCCCACCTCCAGCCGCAATTCCGCGGCCCCGTCGAAACGGGCGGCCTGTCCCACCAGGCCCGGCACCGCCGCCATCTTCGTCTCCGCAAACGCGACCCCACCGCCCGTCCACGGTGCCTGCGGATCGTCAAAGGACCACAGCCGGACCGGTCCCCCCAGATCGACCGCCAGTATCAGTGGAGACACGAACAAGAGGAAGGCCAGTAGCTTGCGCATGGACGATCTCTTCTGATGGCTTGGCGGCGAGGTATCGCGGGCTGTGGTCAGTTGTTTCCGAACATAGACGGTCAGTACGGCCATCGCGACCCGGTCCCGTGATGGCAGGAGTGGGTATTCCCCCATAGCTTGGGGTGGTTGCCAAGCACGAGCAGGGATGTACGTTTCATTTCCCGTTGCTGGTCGAGTCATCCCGGCTGAAGGATACCGGAGAAGCTTGTTTGGGGGACAGATGGACGAGCAGAGACAGATCGGCTCCGACGGCAGACTGAAGAGACTGCGCGTGCTTGCCTCTCGGTACGCCGGTGATATCGGCATTGCATTCATTGCCCTGACCGCCATTGTCCTGGCGTATACGTGGCTTCGGGCTCGGCAGACGGGACGAATCCCTCCAGAGTGGGGAATCCATCCGGGAAACCACGGCCCGTGGCGGCGGAACGAACTTGGGGAAGCGGTACGGCTTGCCTGGAATCTCCCGCTTGCCGGAGCGGCTATCGCTTTGGTCTCGGCGGCCATCTGGCCGAACAAACGAAGCGTCGTGATTGCCGCCATCGGTTCTGGCATCAGTTTGCTGGTGCTGTTCACTCATCTATGGCTCGTCGATTGACGAAGGGCCAACAGCCGTATCGATGGGGAGGGCTTGTGACTGCTATGGACATAGACGATCCTGTGTTCTTTGCGACCTTGACGCGCACTGGCAGGAGTACCTTGTCGATTGCTCCATCAGATATGGCGATTTCCGAATCCTAGACTGTTGGCTGCAGTGAGTTGTGAGCCTGCCTGCCCGAGCCGTCGTTGCTCTTACTGTTGGCTTCGCCTTGCCGAGGAGAGGCCTTGCTACCCAGAAAGGGAACAGATGAGAATCGCGATCGATGTGGATGGGGTGATCACGGAGGCTCCCGAGTTCTTCGCTGTCATGACTCGGGCGATGAAAGCTGCCGGACACGAGATACACATCGTGACGGACTTTGACGAGCATTTCCGCGAGCAACGCGAGAAGGAACTGGCAGCGTACGGGATCGCCTACCACACCTTGGCGATCACCCGAGACAAGCTCGGTTATTGCCGGGTCAATGGCATTGGGATGGCCATCGACGATGACGTCTGCTATTTCGAGGACGGCCCTGTTCCCGTTGTCGTTAACCTCTTCCGGATGAATCAGTAAAGAGCTTCGATTAGACCGGCAGGTGGGCGCGTGACTTGCGTTGTGTACTCTCGTTCAGCGGGGCCGCAGGTTCATCCCGCCTGCTTCCTCAGCAGGGCGGCGTAGGCACCGTCGTTGCCTTCGGCGGGGAGGAGTTGGTGTTGCTCGACGAGGGTGAAGTCGAGGTGGGTGGCGAGAAAGGCGGCGATGTTGCCGCTGTTCTCCTCGGGCTCGATGCTGCATGTGCTGTAGACGAGGCGTCCGCCGGGGCGGAGTAGGG
Organism: Victivallales bacterium; assembly: GCA_003245525.1. Classification (GTDB taxonomy): domain Bacteria; phylum Verrucomicrobiota; class Lentisphaeria; order Oligosphaerales; family Lenti-02; genus Lenti-02. The sequence goes on from QKCY01000057.1 coordinate 5,475, forward strand.
GGGCGGTGCCGATTAGGATACGTTGCTGGAGGGCGGCTAGCTCCTGGAGGTCTTTCGGGGAGAAGCGCCAACGGACGTCGGGGTTCTTGCGGATGACGCCGGTGTTGGAGCAGGGGACGTCGAGCAGGATGGCGTCGAAGCTGTCCGGGCGGAAAGGTGGCGTGGCAGCATCGCCGACGGCGAGGGCGACATGCTCCTGCCCGGCCAGGTTGCGGGCCACGGTGCGGAGGCGGCGTTGGGAGCGGTCCAGGCAGACCAGCCGTCCCGTTCCCGCCAGCGCCTCGGCGAGGACCAGGGATTTGCCGCCGGGGGCGGCGCAGAGGTCGGCCACGGTCTCGCCCGGCTGTGGGGCGAGGAGGGAGCAGGAGAGCAGGGTGGCGGGGTCCTGGACGTAGAAGCTCCCCGCCTGCCACTCGGGGGAGGCGAAGAGGGCCTGGGGGTCGGTGCAGAGCCGGAACGTGGCCTGTGGTGCCCAGGGCACGGTGTAGGCGGGGCCGAGAAAGGGGAGTTCTCCGGTTGTCTGGCGTTCCCGCACGTGAATCACGGAGGGTTGCAGGAGGAGGTTCGCCAATTCGGTCAGTTGGGCTGGGGAAAGCTGGGTCTTCCAGCGCTGCCAGAGCGGTTCGGGCAGGGCGAGGCGGACATGGGGGGGGGCCTGTTCCAGGCGGGCGGCGAAACGGCTTCTGGCGTCGGGGCCCGTGGTCCGGCGCAGGAGGGCGTTGGCGAAACCGGCCTCGCGGGAACTGAACTGCTGTTTGATGCTGTCCACGCAGACGCTGACCGCCACTTCGGCGGGGAGGCCGTCGAGCCAGAGAATCTCCGCCAAGGCCCAGCAGAGGGGTCGGCGCAGCCGGGCTTTCACCCCCTTGTCGGCCAATTGGCCCAGGTACCATTCGAGCTGGTTCCGGCGGCGGCAGATTTCCAGGACCACGTTGCGGGTCGGCGCCGACTCGTTGGGTTCCAGGCGCAACGGTTGGCCTTCCTCCACCTGGCGCAGATAGAAAACGGTGCGATCAAGGGACTGGCGCGCGACGGAACGGCCAATAGGATGGCGGGATGAATCGTCGTTCGCAGTGGGTGGGTTGGTTTCCATAGGCGGTTCCGGATGCTAGCTTATTGCCCACTTCTGGCACGGACCACAAGAAAGCACATGAGCCGCGAGTTCCCAGCGCGCGGCCGCAGATTGGCAGACTGGCAGAGCATAGGGGCGACGGACATGGGACGCAGATGGATTGGTTGGTGCAATGGCGCGGCCCTGGCTGCCGTGATGGGACTGGCGGGTGGCTGCGCCTGGTACGACGACATGGTGGACCAGCAGGACCTGCGGCGCAATCCGCCGAGTTCGACGGCTGCCTATACCCGGCAACAGGAACCCACGGTGACCTATGCTCGCCAGCAGGATCCCGCCGTGGACCAGACCCGGCAGGAAGTGGCCGCCATGCGCGTGGACCTGAACACCCTGCAGGACAACCAGCGGCGGCTGCTGGCCCAGATCGGCGAGCTGCAGGATGCCATTGCCACCCGCGACACCCAGATCGAGGAGCTGCGCAATCTGGTGGCCGGCCTGGAGTCCCGGGTCAAGACAGCCGATGCCGAATGGCAGACCCGCATGGACAATCTGCGCCAGTCCATGACCGAGCAGAACAAGCAGAAGCTCGATGCGATGGCCGACCAGATGGCCCGGGAAATCGCCCGGCAGAATCCCCAGAACGCCCGCGCCGCCGGGCCCACCGTGGCCGGCGAGTTCACCGTGCGCCAGGGCGACGTGCTGAGCGCGATCGCCACTGCCTATGGGGTTTCGCTCAAGGACTTGATGGACATCAACGGCCTCAAGGACGACCGTATCCGGGTCGGCCAGAAGCTGAAGATTCCGGCCCCCCGCCGCTAGTCCGGCGACGGTTTTTTCTCCCCTATCCCAACACGGTTCGGCGGGCGGGTCCCGGCCGGCCTGGACGGTTCCTTATCCCCAGCGAGGGTTCCTTGTCATGGCTACTCAACAACTGAAGCAGGATATCCTGCGTCTGCTGCGCCGCAACGCGCGGCTTCCGGATGCCGAGATCGCCGACCGGTTGGCGGTCGACGTGGCCGAGATCACGGCGGCTATCGCCCAGATGGAGGCGGACCGCGAACTGCTCGGCTATTCGGCCGTCATTGCCGACGGGGCGCTCCCGGACGGCGAAGTCAGCGCCATCATCGAGGTGGAGGTGCAGCCCGAGCGGGACGGCGGGTTCGACCGGATCGCGGAGAACCTCAGCCGCTTCCCCGAGGTGCTATCGGTCTATCTGGTGTCTGGGCGCTACGACCTGCGCCTGGCCGTGGTCGGGCACTCCTTGCAGGATGTGGCCCATTTCGTGGCGAGCAAGCTGGCTTCCCAGCCCGGCGTCCGCGCCACCGCCACCCATTTCATGCTCAAGACCTACAAGGAAGCGGGCATTCAATTTCACGAGGGCGAGGACTATGAGCGACTCAAAGTTGTCCCGTAACTGGGTGGCGGACCACATCGCCCGGTTGCCGCGCAGCGGAATCCGGGACTTCTTCGAGCTGGTCAACACCATGGACGACGTGATCTCGCTGGGCATCGGCGAGCCCGATTTCGCCACGCCCTGGCACGTGCGCGAGGCCACGATCTACGCCCTCCAGAAGGGGTTTACCAGCTATACGTCGAATCTGGGCTACATGCCCCTGCGGCGCAGTGTCTGCCGCTACGTGGCCGAACGGTTCGGGGCGACCTACGATCCCGCCACCGAATGCATCATCACGGTGGGGGTGAGCGAGGCTTTGGATATCGCCCTGCGCTCCGTCCTGAACCCCGGCGACGAGGTGGTCTACCACGAGCCCTGCTACGTCTCCTATGCCCCGAGCATCGCCATGGCCCATGCCAAGCCCGTGGCGGTGGTGACCAAGGAGGAGACCCAGTTCGCCCTCGATCCGGCGGCGGTGGAGGCGGCGATCACGCCCAAGACCAAGGTCATGCTCCTGAACTTCCCGAACAATCCCACGGGGGCGGGGCTTACGGCCGACGACAAGGCCAGGCTGGCCGAAATCGCCATCCGCCACGACCTGCTGGTCATCACCGACGAGATCTACGAGGATATGACCTACGGCGAGCGTTCCCCTACCATCGCCTCGCTGCCGGGCATGAAGGAGCGCACGCTCTTCCTCAACGGCATGAGCAAGGCCCACGCCATGACCGGCTACCGCATCGGCTACGCCTGCGGGCCGCAGGCGCTGATCGAGGCCATGATGAAGGTGCATCAGTACTCCATGCTGTGCGCGTCGAGCATCGCCCAGGCGGCGGCCATCGAGGCGCTGGAGAATGGCGACCGGGCCCGGGATGAGATGCACCGGGAGTACGAGCAGCGGCGCAACGTCATCGTCAAGCGGCTGAACGAGCTCGGTTTGCCCTGCCTGTTGCCGCGCGGTGCCTTTTACGTGTTCCCGCGCATTTCGGGCACGGGCCTCACCTCCGATGCTTTCGCCCGGCGGCTCCTCAAGGAGCAGCGGGTGGCGGTGGTGCCGGGGACAGCCTTCGGGGCCTGCGGCGAGGGCTATGTCCGTTGCGCCTACGCCACCGGCTTGGACGACATCGAGGAAGCCATGCGCCGCATCGGGCGTTTCCTGGCCACGCTGGGCTAAGTGCGGATGATCCATTTTCTGACCGGAACCTATGCCGTGTTCCAGCCCGAGGAGGGCCGGGACACGGCACCTTGCGAACTGGACCTCGGCTGCGGCAAGGGGCGGTTTGTCCTCGATCTGGCCGCCCGTTTCCCCGAACGCCGGGTCTACGGGGCCGATGTCATGATCGGACGCCTGCGCAAGGTGGCCAAGAAGGCCGAACTGCGCCGACTGGCCAATCTGGAACTGCTGCGGGCGGACAATCTGGAGTTGGTGGCATTCCAGCTGCCGCCCGCTTCGGTGCAGCGGGCGCATCTGCTTTGCCCCGACCCCTGGCCCAAGGAGCGCCACCGGGACAAACGGCTGGTGAGTACCGACTTCCTCTGCCGTCTGCGCCGGGTACTGGTGCCGGGCGGCATCCTGCACCTGGCCACCGACCATGATCCCTATTTCACCGACTGGCTGCGGATGATCGGCAAGCTGCCCTTTTTTGTCCGCGACGATGCGGCTATTGCCGATGTGGCCGATCTGCGGACCGATTTCGAGCTGATCTGGCTGGGGAAGGGGAAGACCGTCCCCCACATGGCGTTTCGCTATGTGCCGCAAGTCGGCGACGCCTGACCTCAACCCACTACCGGGGATCCACCATGTCTGTTGCCAAACGCTGGGGTGTCGCCATGACGGTACTGATGGGAATCTCCTGCTGGACGGCGGAGACGTGGCGGGTTGGCCCCGCCCAGCGGCTGGTTGCCTTTCGCCAGCCCGAACCCTTGCCAGGCGAGATGGTGCGTTCCTGGACCTTCGCCACGGACACCGAGCAATGGGTCCCGCGCGGCGATGGGGTCAAGCTCGAACACGATCCCGACCAGGGGCATGCCGCAAAGGGGTGCATGCGGGTTAGCGGCGTGCAGGAGGATGGCTGGAACTTCGTCTGGGCTCCGCGGATGACCGGGAAGACCGGGACCACCTACCGGGCCAGCATGTGGCTGCGGGTGAACACCCTCACGCCCGAGACGCCGCCCAACTTCTTCTTCAAGGTCGAGGTGACACCCAAGGATGGTCGCGGCCGCCAGCTCGGCAGCTCGCATATTCCGTCCGATAAGGTCGGCGTCTGGCAGCAGATGACCATTGAGTTCACGGTTTCCGATCCGGAGGACGTGGGGCTTGCCATCGCACTGGAGAAGGGGAGCCGCGACCGCCGCTCGCTGGATGTGTCCATCGACGATGTGTTGCTGGAGCGGATTCCCAACGTGGCCAAGGACCGGGTGTGGCACGATGCCACGCTGGTGGGGCCGATCACCGGCACGCTGCGTGGAGTTCATCCCCGGCTGTACCTGGACGCCGACCGGTTGGCCTACCTACGCCAGGCAGTGAAGGACGATCCCCGCTGGGCACCGGCCATGGCGACCCTCGTTGCGCTGGCCGACGCGGGAGTGAAGAGCGGTCCGCCGGACTATGCCGCCCGCGTGAAGCGGGGCGGCGAGGATGCCCCTGGCAGTCACGAACAGCTTTGGCAGCGCGAGGTGGGGAACCGGATTCCGAACATCGCCTTGGCTTGGTTGCTGACCGGCGACCGGCGGTACCTGGATTCCGCCAAGGCCTGGGTGCTGGCTTCGCTCGACTATCCCACCTGGGGAATCGGACGCATGGACGGCATGGACCTGGCGGCAGGCCACCAGATGGCGGGGATCGGGCTGGCCTACGACTGGCTCTACCACGACCTGACCGAGGCCGAACGCGCCCAGATCCGCGAGAAGCTGATTTCCCACGTCAACCGCTTGGCTCGGATCGGGGCCTATGAAGGGCAGGCGTGGTGGAAGGAATCCTACATGCAGAACCACCAATGGGTGAGCCTGGCTGGCATGGCCACCAGCGCCTTCGCCCTGGCCGACGAGGTGCCCGAGGCGGCGTCCTGGATCGCCGTGGCCCACGGCAAGTTCGTCAAGACCCTCGAACTGGCGGGCGATGACGGGGCCAGCCACGAGGGCTATGGCTACTGGGAGTATGGCGCCGAGTACATCATGCGCTATCTGGAGTTGTCCCGGTCCTGCCTGGGCATCGACCTCTACCACGATGCCGACGGCAAGCCCCATCCCTGGCTATCCCGCAACGCGGCCTACGCGCTCTATCTGGCCTTTCCGCGCGGCATGTGGGACAAGCACGGCAGCGTGGCCGACATCGGCGACTGTCCCCGCACTCACTGGTACGGTCCCAGCTACCTGTTGCGCAACCTGGCCCGACGCTATCCCGACTCCCCGTGGGCCGCTACGGCCCAATGGCAGGCGGCCGAATACGTGGCGGCGGGCTGCGATGCCGCCGGTTCCGGCCACTATCTCACCTTCGCCTGGTACGATCCGGAGCTTCCCGCCGTTGCCCCGGCCGCCGCGAAGGACCCGCTGTTCCACCACTTCGGGGATATTGATCTGGTCTCCGCCCGTACTTCCTGGGACGACGATGCGACCCAGTTGGTGGTGAAATGTGGCCCGCCTCTCGGCCATCTCCATACTGACCGCGACTACGGGGCCGGGCACGTTCACCCCGACGCCGGGCATTTTCTCTTCATGGCCAAGGGTGCGCTTCTGTTCCGCGACTCCGGCTACACCACAGTACCGTGCTCATCGGCGGGAAAGGGCAGAAGGGCGAGGGCAAGACCTGGTTTGATTTCAGCCCCTGGCTGCGCGATCCGCGCTCTCCCCGCGTGGTTTCCGCCGATGCCCGGACCATCGTCTGCGATGTCGCCCCCGCCTATCCCCCGGAAATGGGGCTCACGACCTTCGAGCGTACCTTCACCCTCGCCGATGCCGCCCATCTGACCATTGCCGACACTCTCGCGCTCCAGGCTGCCGCCCCCCTGGAATGGCATTTCCAAGTCGAAGGCGAGCTTTCCCCCGCAGGCGAGAACGAATGGCTCCTCCGCCACGGCGACGTCACCGCCCACATCCGCCTGACCGCCTCCGTCCCCGTGACCAGCGAAGTCGGCACCCTGCCCCAGAAGGGCAATCCCCCCTTTCTCCGTGTCGTCACCAAAGACCCCGCCTCTGCCGCCAACCTGCGCACCGAGATCATGGTGGAATAGGCCAGGAAGTCATAACCCGACACAGGCCGGTCGTCGGGCGCAACCCAACGGGGTTCTCGCGCAGAGGCGCAGAGGCGCAGTGAAAGGACCGGAAGAGCCCCTGGTCTGCCTGTTTCCCTTGTCCCGCAGTTTCTCTGCGCCTCAGCGTCTCTGCGCGAGGCCCTCTTGGCGGACGAGCAGGAGCCCGGCAGACAGTGGTACGAATTCCGCGAAGGCAAGGTATTGCCCTGTCGGCGTCCTCATTCCTCGGTCTTCTCCCCTCTTTTTCGTTCTGCTATCATCCCGCTTCTCGTTTTCTGTGCAAGAAACATATCGCAAGTCATTCGCATTAAACATTGTGTAAACGCTGTCGGAGTCCCGCCTTCAGGCGGCAGCAGGCGCGAAGCTTCAGCGAGGGCGGGGCACGCCGGGCGCGCGGGTACGGTGGCAACTGTCTCCCTCCGGCGCCGAAGCACCGGAGACGGCTTCGGCGTAAACGCGGGACTCCGACGACGAGGGTGACCGGGGTTTCCGACCTGGCATGCGTTCTCAGACCGTGGGATGGACCGAAAGCGTATGGAGAAGCGGCGGGCCTCCGCCGCGAGGGGCGTCGGCTGGGAAAGAACCGATGGTTTCGGGGGAACCGTCCCGTCCCGCGCCCGAGGCCGGGTGCTTCTCCAAAACGTGGGATGCACAGGACGCCAGCCGCGATGCACGGGTCGGGACCGACCCATTCCTTTGGTTGCGGTCAGGGCTGCTCTATGAGTTTCGTGGCTAACAAAGGATACCGTCGTGGGTTGACGCATCCTGCTTCGCCCATTCCAGTATGCCTCCATGATCGAGATCACTCCCCATATCCAACTCGACGAAAACGAACTCCGCTGGGAGTTCACGCGCTCGCCCGGCCCGGGCGGACAGAACGTGAACCGGCTGGAGACGGCGGTGTTGGTGCGGTTCGATGCCGCCCATTCGCCCTCGTTGCCGGAGGGGGTGCGGGCCCGTCTACTGGCCATCCGCGACCGGCGGATCAGCGAGGCGGGCGAACTGCAGATCAGTTCGAGCCGTTTCCGCAGCCAGGGCCGGAATCGCGAGGATGCCTTGGAGAAACTGGTGGAACTGATCCGCAAGGCCTCGGTGCCGCCGAAGAAACGCCGCCCCACCGCGCCGTCGAAGGGGGCGAAGGAGCGGCGGTTGCAGGGCAAGAAACAGCGCTCGGACGTGAAACGGATGCGGGGACGTCCGGGCGACGACTGAGGAGTCCGATCATGGCGAGTGTCCGCTGGTCGCGCGAGGTCCCGGTCCGCTACACGGCGGATGTGGCGGTGGTGGGCGGCGGCATGGCCGGAGTCTGCGCCGCCTGCTCGGCGGCCCGCGAAGGCGCGTCGGTTGTCCTGGTGGAACGCTTTGCCGTCACCGGCGGCAACGCGACCGTGGGCGGCGTGGCCAACTGGAGTGGGGAAACCCAGGGGCAGGGGGCTATCTTCGACCGGATCATCGCCCGCCAGGAGGAATTCGGGGCCATCGCGCCCTATCCGGGAGCCTACCAGCACTTCACCTGCATGAATCGGGTGTTCGACCACGAGATCCTGGCCGTCATTCTCCAGGAGTTGCTGCTGGAGCACGGCGTGAAGCTCCTGCTGCACACCCGGTTCGTGGATGTCTGCGTGGACGAGTCCGGCCAACTGACCGAGGCCATCGTCTGCGGCATGAGTGGACCCGAAGCCCTGCGGGCGCGGGTCTTCATTGATTGCACCGGCGAGGCTTGCGTGGCCCGCACGGCGGGATTCGCCACGGAAAAGGGCGACGGCCAGACCGT
>QKCY01000524.1 GCA_003245525.1 Victivallales bacterium
AAGCCGATCAGCCTGGGCCAGCGAGGACAGGGCGAGGAAGCCGAGGATGCCCAGCGACCAAGTCTGCCGACCAATCATCCCCTGCACATTCCGGATCCATCTGCTCATCGGGCGTCTCCCATACCGGACGGATGCCCAGTTGCCCGAGACCATGGCAGCACGCAGTGCCCACTCATGGAATCTGCTCTCCGGTTCCGTCTTGGCGACGGACCTCCCCCCTAGGCCGGGCCCTTGCAGCCCGCAACAAGCATTCCCTCACTCGCCGCCGTGTCGAGGGACACGGCACCCAGGAACTCCAAGGAAGTCCTCATTTGTATCTGTCTGTACTATACTCTGGAAAGGGCCTGTTGGAAAGCAAAACCGGTCCAGGGAGAAGTCTTTTTTCAAAGCATTTACAGTTGCATAACATGCTTGTTGTAAATTGATTATGAATCCATACAAAGCAAGGATATCCGGTCGCGTTGGCGACGCGGCCGGGACGAGCTTGGCGGGCGTTTTCGGGCGGGGAGATCAGCCGAAAACAGCGTGCATGCGGTCGCAGTAGTAGCGGACCAGATCCCACTTGGCATCGGGTGCGATGCGGTGGTCGGGACAGGGGATGAAGCCGCCGAGTTCGACGAGCGGTTTGAGCCGCTCGACTTCGGCGTCCACCGCCGCCCGGTCGTGGGCGAAGACGGTCTTGTTCATGCCGCCGACGCCGCGTAGGCCCTGGCCGTACTGGGCGCGCCAAGGGGCGATGGAGGCGTTCCAGGTGCCCACCTCGATGGGGAACATGGTGTTCACCCCGTTCTCGAACCAGATGGGGAGGAGGGCGTCGATGCAGCCGTCGCAGTCCAGCGAGACGATGTCGATGCCGTGCTGCCGAACCAGATCGGCAATGCGCCGGTAGTGGGGGCCGACGCACTCGCGGAAAACGGCGGGGTTCACCAGGGGACCGTTCTTGAAGCAGATGTCTTCCCAGAAGTGGGCGAAGTCGAAATCCACCCCGCTCTGTAGGGCCAACTCCACGTTGCGGTAGCAGATGTCGGCGACGGTGTCGAGGATTTCACGGAAGAGGGGCTCGTCGTCCAGTTGCAGGTAGCTGATGCCGACCAACCCCACCACGTCCCGGACATGGCCGAAGAGGCTGCCGCAATGGAGCCCGAGCGGGGTGTCGCGGGGGGTGCTCTTGAGCTGTTGGAGCAGGGCTTGGTTCACCCGTTGCTCGGACCACTGGTAGCGCCACTTGTAGTGCTCCTCCCAGGAGGCGCGGTCGGTGAGCAGGTGCTCGATTTCGGCGGGGATGCTGCCCGCATCGGCCTGGGCGAGGAGGATGACACCGTTGCCGTTGCGGATGTGGCGGCTGCCGTCGGGCAGGGTGCGGACCACCTCCCCCTTGAAGCCGGGCAGCAGGCCGCCGTTGGTGTAGAACATGGTCTGCCAGTTGTAGTCGAAGCCGAGCCGGGCGGCGATGGCCTGGTCGGCGGCGTTGCCGTCCGCCTGGCCGTTGGCCTCCTCCAGGCTCAGATGCCCCTCGGCGGCCCATTTCTGGAGGGTCTCCCGCCAGTAGCCGAAGTGGACCAGCGGCAGCCGGTCGGCGGGCTGGTAGCGGAGAATGGCCAGCGTGCGTTCACGATGATTCATGTTCGGCACTCCTGCCTGGGGAAGGGGGGAGATGGGCTGGAGACGGGCAATCCCGCAACATAGCGCCGCATCATGCAGGAATGGCAAATCATGTCTGAACTTGCATGGTATGGGTGGTTCCCTGGCTTGTAGTTGCAGTAGGTGGAGGTTTCCCATGCGTAGGCATCTCGGTACGCTTTGCTGTCTCGCCATCGCGTCGGGGGTTGGTGCCCAGGACTTGGTGCTGGAAAACGCGGCCTTGCGGCTGGAACTGGGCCGGGTGCCAGGGCTGCATGTGGCGCGGCTGGTGCACCGGGCCAGCGGCGTGGCGGTGATCGCGGACGGTGCCGCCCACAGCCTGTTCACCATCGTTCTGCGCAAGCCCGACGGTGGGACTGAATCCATCTCCAGCGGCCAGGCCGGGACAGTGGACGCCGTCCTGGAACCTGGAACGGGGAAGACCACGGCGGTGCTGCGCTTCGCGGGGTTCCCCGGCCAGGCCGTGCGGGCCGAGGTGCGCATCGAGGTGGGAGATGGTGATCCTCTGAGCATCTGGACTCTCCGCTTGGAGAATCCCGAGCATCGTTCCCTGGCCTTGGTCCGCTTCCCCTCGCTCACGACCGTGCCCCAACTGGGCGATTCGGGCGAAGACGACGTGTTGGTGCTGCCCGCCTATCCGGGTGGCCTGGCGGTGAACCCAGGCGCGAAGTGGAAGCTCAACGAGGGGGTGCAACTGCGCTATCCGGGCGACATGTCGGCCCAGTTCCTGGCCTACCAGAGCCCGGCGGCAGGGCTCTTCCTCGCCAGCCGCGATGCGGGCAACCATCCGCGCCGACTGAGCGCCTGGAAACGGGAGGACGGCTTCGAACTCTCCCACGAATACGACGGCAATGGCGAGAGTCCGGACAGTTGGGACTGCCCCTATCCGATGGCGGTCGGGGTTACCCAGGGGCATTGGTACGATGCGGCGGACCTCTACAAGCGCTGGGCGGTCCAGCAGCCCTGGTGTGTCCGGACTCTGGCCGAGCGGGACGATGTCCCGGCCTGGTGGAAGCAGGGGCCCGTGGTCCACGTCATCGCCGTGCGCACCTTCGGGCCGGACCGGGTCCAGAGCGGTTCCTACTACCCCAAGCTGCAGGAGCATCTGCGCTATCTGCGCGGCAAGGTGGACGGCCCGATCGTGGCCATGCTGGCCAGTTGGGAGAAGAACCGGCGCTGGTCCGGCGGCGACTATTTCCCGGTCTTCGACCAAGAGGAGGCCAAGCCGACCATCGCCGCCATCAGGGCGGACGGGTTCCGTCCCTTCTTCTATCTCTCCGGTCTGTACTTCACCTTCGACAACATCGGGGTGAACGGCGGTCCCGTGCCGGCGGCGGCGGAGCATATGGATTCCTACGTGATCGACGAGAAGACGGGGAAGCCGGCCGAGTACACCCTCAACGAGTCCCGCAAACCGGTGGAGTGGAAGCGGCTCTCCTACGATATCTGTCCGGCCACGCCCTACGCCCGCCAGTTCTGCCGCCAGATCGTGGACGACGCCCATGAACTGGGCGTGGACATCCTACAGATGGACCAGACCACCTCCGGCGCGGGCCATCCCTGCTATTCGCCGGATCACGGCCATCCCGTCGGCTCCGGTGCCTACCAGGCCGAGGCTTTCCATGCCCTGCTGGCCGACATGCGGCAGTACGGCAAGAGCAAGACCCCGGACTTTGTCCTGCTTCACGAGGAGGCCCACGAAGAGTTGATCCCCTATCTCGACGGCTTCCATATGCGGGAGTACAAGGAGAAGTGGTGGTACCGGGCCAAGCCCGGCGTGATCGGCATCCCGCTCTTCAGCTATCTCTACCACGAGTACGCCATCGGCTATGGCGGCGACAACGCGGGGGTCGGACCGCGCGGCGAAGCCTGGAACACCCGTTGCCATGCGGTCAATCTGGTCAGCGGCAAGACGCCGGGGGTGTCCGTCTGGTCCGGCCCGAGCCAGCTCTTCGACTCCCATCCCGCCCCGCTGGCCATGATCCACAACCACTGCCAGCTCTTCAAGACCCCGGCGGTCCGCTTCCTCATGCTCGGTACCATGCTGCATCCCTTCGTCCTGGACGTGCCCGACCAGGCCTACCGGGTCTGGACCACCACCGGCGGCACTGGCCATGCCGAGGACTTCACGGAACCCGCCATCCTCACCAGCTCCTGGCAGGCACCCGACGGCGCCATCGGCCATCTCTTCGTCAACCCGACCATGGTGCCGCAGACGCTGAACGTGGCCATCGACTCCCGCAACCGCCCCGCCGCCGGTACCTACGACGTGGACCTCTATACCTCCGCGACCGCCGCCTTCGCCCCGCTGTGGCAGAACACGGTCCTGCCCCGGACCTACTCCGCCGAGTTGCCGCCCCAGGGCGTCGTCTTCCTGGAACTCCGCGCCAGGCCATAGGCGGCTGCACTTTCCCGCACCGGCCATGCACCAAAACGGTGCATGGCAACTGCCGCGTTCGCCGCCAGGCATGCGTGCCCATGGGCCAACTGCCGGGTTGGCATCGCTGTTGCTTTGCCAGGGCCGTTCAGTCTGGTGAGGGCTATCCGCGCCAGTGTATGGTTGTGGCAACAGCGAGAGATCCGGTACGAGTATGATTCGGGTTCGGCAGGTAGTGTTGGGTTGGGTGCTGGTCGGTTCGGCGCTGGTTTTCGGCGACGAGGCGCAGCCAGCCAAGCAGGACAAAGAACCGGTCAAACGATTGCCCGAGGTGGTGGTCATCGGCAAGCCGGACTCGTATGGGGCGGAATCCACCGCCGCCGCGACCCGGACGGACACGCCGGTGGCGGAGATCCCTTTCTCGGTGCAGGTCGTGCCGGGTTCGGTCTTCAGCGACCAGGGCGCCCGGAGCCTGGAAGAGGCGATGGAGAACCTCAGCGGGGCTTCCCCCTACCACTACGGCGGCTTCCTGGGAACCAGCGACAACATGGCGCGCCGGGGATTCGCCACCAACTCCAACTACTACAATGGCTTCCTGATGGAGGCGTTGGGCAACATCAACCTCCAAATGGTCGAGCAGATCGAGTATCTCAAGGGGCCGTCCTCCACCATGTACGGCATGGGCGATCCGGGCGGCGTCATCAATGTCCGCACCAAATCGCCCCAGGCCGAGGCGGCATCCTCTATCCAAGCCCGCTTCGGGAGCTGGGACTACCGCGAAGTCTCCATCGACAGCACCGGCCCGCTCAATGCGGACAAGACCGTGCTCTACCGTCTGCTGGCCGGACACAGCACCAGCGATTCCTTCCGGGACTACGTGGAGGACGAGCGCTTCTGGATCGCGCCGAGCCTGACCCTCTCCCTCTCCGACGCGACGACCCTCCAGGTCAACTACTCCTACACCGAACAGGTGCGGACTATCGACGAAGGGGTCTCCTTCGGCGTCGACCGGGAGCCGGTCGCGGATATCGAGACCTTCCTTGGCGAGCCGGGCTATCCGGGGCAGTCCTTCCAGCACCACCTGCTGGATGCGACCCTCACCCACGAGCTGAACGAGCATCTGACCCTGCGCAGCGGCATCCTCTACAGCCACTGGAACACCCAGGTGAAAGGGGTTCGCCGCTCCAAGGCCGAGCCGAACGCGGACGGGACCGTGACCCGGCTCTTCGACTGGTCGGACCACAAGCAGCGTGCCCTCCAGTGGTACAACGACGCCATCTTCGCCTTCGATCTCGGCCCCACCTCCCACCGGGTCCTCCTCGGCCTCGATCTCCGCTGGCGGAAGAACTACACCCATATCCTCCGCTACAGCATCGCCAACGAGTCCATCACCGATCCCGTCTATGGCGATCCCCTGCTGGCGCAGACGGCGGACAGCAACTCCACCGCCGAGCAGAACTGGGGCGGCGTCTACCTCCAGGACGAGATGGAACTGGTCCACGACCGCCTGTTCCTCACCGTCGGCGGCCGGGCCGACCGGGTCGAAGTGGACAACGGGAGCAAGAGCGTGATCCGCCGCGCCGTGACCAGCCGGGCGGGTGCCCTCTACCGCTTCGCCCCCTTCGTCCTGGCCGACAGCAGGCACCGCATCGGGGTCTTCGCCAACACCAGCGAGTCCTTCACGCCCACCAGCATCGGCAACACCGACGTGGACGGCAACCAGCTCGATCCCGAAACCGGCAAGCAGTACGAGGCGGGCGTCAAGTTCGACCTCTTCGATGAGCGCGCCTTCGCCACGGTCACCGTCTACCAGGACACCCGGGACGACGTGGCCATGTCCGACCCCGACAACTCCGGCTACTACATCAACGCTGGGACCCTGCGCAGCCGAGGCGTGGAGTTCGACTTCGGCGGCAGCATCACCCAGAGTCTGTCGCTCAGCGCCAACTACACCTACTGCGACACCGAGGTGATCCGTTCCAGCTCGCTGCCGGAGGGTTCCCGCTTCCACAACATCCCCCTCCATAGCGGTAGCGTCTGGGCGAAGTACATGTTCCGCGAGGGGGCGTTCCGCGATTTCGGCTTTGGCGTCGGGATGCATGCGGTGGGGGCCCGGACCGGAGACAACGCAGGCAATTTCCTGCTGGACAGCTATGTCACTTGGCAGGCGGCAATCTTCTACCGCCGGGAAGTCTACCGGGGGCAGTGGCTGGAGGCGCAACTCAACGTCAAGAACCTGTTTGACGAAGAGTACTACGAGACCTCCACCGCTACGACCCGCGTCTATCCCGGCACGCCGCGTTCCCTCGAGTTCTCGCTCACCTACCACTTCTAGGCGAAAGGAAGAGTCCCATGTCCACCTCTGTCGCGACCCAATGGGAATACCTGCCCCCGCTGCCCACCCTGCGGGGCGGAGCCGCCGTGTCTGCTGCCGCCGGCCGGATTCATGTCATTGGCGGGGGGCTCTCCCCGTACCGCCAGTTGGACGTGGTCGAGAGCTACGATCCGGCCAAGGGGGGGTGGCTGAAGGGCGCTCCTATGCCCAGCAAGCGCGGGAACCTCGTCGCGGCCACGCTGGGCGGCAAGGTGTACGCGATCGGCGGGCTCTTCGTGCCGCCGGAACGGCAAGGCGAGGAGAAGCCCATGACCGATCCCAGCGTGCTGGTGGAGGTCTACGATCCCCAGGCCGACCGTTGGACCCGGGCGGCGGACCTGCCCTTTGGCCGGGTGAAACCCGCCGTGGCCGTGGCCGGTGGCAAGCTCTACCTGCTCGGCGGCCGGGAGATGGACCCCAAAATGAACACCCGGCAGATCATCGCCTACGACCCGGCGTCCGACGCCTGGACCGAGGTGGGCGAGATGCCGGTCGGCTTCCGCCACTCCAGCGGCTGCGCCATCGACGGGCAGGTCTACGTCACCGGCGGCTGGACTCCGGAAGTGGTTCCCGGCGCGGCGAAGCCCGGTCGGGTCTATGCCTCCCTGATTCGTTTCGACCCCGCGACTGGTGCCTGCACCCAACTGGCCGAGATGCCGGTGCCGCGCGTGGGCCACGCCTGCGTTGCCTCCGCAGGCATAGTCTGGGTCTTCGGCGGCATCACCCAGGACCGCAGCATGGTCGCGGCGGTCCACGCCTACGATCCCCGCACCAACTGCTGGAGCAAAGTGGGCGAGTTGCCCTCGCCGCGCGCCATCTGCGAAGGCGACGTGCTGGACGGCACCGTCTACCTCCCCGGCGGCTGGTCCGCCCTCTCCAAGACCCCCAACCCCGACTTCTTGGCCTTCCGGGTCAACCCGTAGCGCAGGCGTCCTCGCCTGCCGCAACAGTATGGTGCTGCATCCGTAGCGCAGGCGTCCTCGCTTGCCGCAACAGCATGGTGCTGCATCCGTAGCGCAGGCGTCCTCGCCTGCCGCAACAGCATGGTGCTGCATCCGTAGCGCAGGCGTCCTAGCCTGCTGCATTTCTGTTTTGTCTTGCGGCTCCCAGGACCAGTCAGGGAGCAGGCGGGACCATACCGTAGTACGAGTCTCGATACGGGAACGGACCCCTACAGTTCAGGACAAGCCCTGGTGACCTAACGAGAGCCAGGCATTGGTCCAACGAACAGCAGGAGTCCGTCAGATGAAGATCACGATTGCATCC
>QKCY01000097.1 GCA_003245525.1 Victivallales bacterium
GATCTCGTTCTCCAGTCCATCCGGGCCCAGGTGCTGGTGCCCATGCCCGTGCCGCCTACGGACCCGCCCCAAATCCGTTCCTGCACCGGGCCGGAACTGGTGGCAGGCAACCTGCGCTTGCGCCATGCCGCGGACCGGTGGGGCCAGTTCGCGGTCACCGTGGCCGGCCAGCCCTTCGCCCACAGCTACGGCAACGACCAGATTGGCTACCTACGGGACCAGGAAGCCGCGTTCCTGAAGCTGGCGGATGCCCCTTGCGCGGTGACGCTGGAGGAGGGGTCCATCGTCGCCCGCCTGGACCTCGCCGATGCCGATGGGGTGAAGTGGCGGCTCGAACGGCGGTTTGCCGTGGGCGGGGACGGTGCCATCGGCGTCACCACGACCGTGGCCGTGGCGGCGAAGCGCGAGACCTTCCACCTGCCCCTGCTCACCCTCTTCCCCGGCCTGGGCAGCTTCGGCGAACGCAAGAGCCAGGCCGTGCTACCTGGCGTGGAGTACTTGGCCGACGAACCGAGCAGCAGCGAGGCCGATGTGCGCGGTCCCCTGGCCAATCGGAAGATCGTGGACGATGTGAAGCTCTGCTTCCCCTTCATGACCGTGGTCCACGCGGGCCGTTGGCTCGGGGTGGCCTGGAGCCGGCAGGACCACCCGGCCCCCCTGTTCGACTCGCCCGACCGGACCTTCGGCTCGGGGGCGCATCTCTTTGGCCTGTGGTATCCCGGCGTCGGTCCCCGGCGGCTGGAGAACAGCGTCGCCGCTCTCGACGCCATGCCTCTGGTGCCGGACGAACCGTTGGTCTTCCGCTACGAACTGCTGGCTGGCCTTGGCGATTCGGCAGTGGCTCCGGTCCAGGCCTATGTGGCCCGCCATTCGCTGCCCCCGGTTCCGGAGAACACCGGCGGCTACGGGGCGGCGGTGGACCTGCTCGCCCACGGCTGGCTCGATTCGGCCTCGAATCAGGGCGGTATCTGGCGGCACGCGGTCTGGGGCAAGAACTTCCCGCCGCAGCCGGCCGCCGACGCCGTCTACTTCCAGCGTTGGCTGGCGGGCCAGACCGGCGATGCGGGGTTAGCCCAGCGTCTGCGCGAGAGTGCCGACCAAGGGCTGGCCAAGACCAAGGACAACCTGAGCAGCGGCGTTTCCCACGTGCGCTTTGGTCCCCTGCCGTATCTCCTGGAAGGGGGGATCGAGGCGCGTATCGACCAGGTTGTTGCCGGTGCGCGGCAGGCTCTTTCGCGGTTCGCTGCGGATGGGGTTCTGACCTACCATCCGCGCGAGGATCGTCCCGACTACTCCTCGACCCATTTTGCCAAGCACGCCAACGGCCTGGCGGCACCGGTGGCCAAGCAGGTGCTCGAAGCCTGCCTCCTCGGTGGCGATCCCGATCTGTGGCGCGATGCCCTCGCCCTCGTGGACCGCTTGACCACGCTCTATGCTGGGACCGTGCCGCGCGGCGCGCAGACCTGGGAATGCCCGCTGCACACACCCGACATCCTCGCCAGCGCTTATCTGATCAGCGTCTACACCATGGCCTATCAGATCTCCGGCGAGGGGAAGTACCTGGAGCAGGCCCGCTACTGGGCCTGGACCGGGATTCCCTTTGTCTATCTCGATCCCCCGGTGGAGAAACCGGTGGGCACCTACGCCACCATCGCCGTCCTGGGTGCCACCAACTGGCGGGCGCCCTTCTGGATCGGGCAGCCCGTGCAGTGGTGCGGCCTGGTCTACGGGGCCGGACTGGCGGATCTGGCGAAGGTGGACCGCGAGAACGAGGCGCTGTGGCGGCAACTGGCCAGCAGCATCACGGTCACCGGTGTCCAGATGTCCTGGCCCACCAGCGACCACGACCGGCAGGGGCTGCTGCCGGACTTCTACCATCTCGTCGCCCAGCGCAGCGACGGACCCGCCATCAATCCCGGCACCGTGGGCTCCCATCTGCCCGACGCCTTCGGCAAAGGCCGCATCTACGACTGCCAGGTGCTGGGGCCGCAACGCCTGCTGGTCCACGCCCCCGGCGATCTCCAGGTCGTGGACGGCAGTACGGTCCAACTCGCCGCCTGGCCAGTTGCTCCCTACCGGGTGCTGGTCGTCGGGGTGACCGCCAAACCCACCATCACCTGGAACGGCCGTTCGGTGGAAGTGACCTACCTTCCCGCCCATCGTGCCGCCGTCGTCCATCTCGACGGTTCCGGCACCCTGACGGTCCACTGAGGGAACGCCAGGGAACGCCGATCTCCCGATCGACCTGCGCCCGACGTGGGACGGGGAATCGCCAATCGGGAGATTGGCGTTCCGGGGTACCTGGGCAGCCAACGGGAACGCCGATCTCCTGATCGGCTTCCTGAAGGAGAAGGGTCGGGCGCAAGATTCTGCTCCTTTGGCTGGTCGTCACCGATGCCCGCGCCATAGTAGCATCCTGGAAGGCAACCCGGAACCGTATCCCCGAGGACATACCATGACTCTGCATCGCCTGGCTTTAGTTGGCGTGTTGTGCGTAACGGGAGGTCTGCTCATGGCGGCGGAAACCGAGGTTCTCTATGCACCCGGCACCGAGGCGAGCTGGGACACGGGCCGGACTGGCAACCGGCTGGACCAGGAGCTGAGCCTGCACGATTTGGCTCCCGAGGCGGCTGGCCTTCGCTGGCGCTTTGTCTCCAAGGGACCGCGGTTCAACGACATCTTCCTGCGCAGCGAGGTCCGTGCGCCCTTCTCCGAACTGGTGGTGAAGGTACGCAACGAGGGGGCCGCACTCCAGTTGGCCCTCAAGGTGGCGGACGCCAACGGGGCCGAGTGGACCGTGCCTGCCCAGGCGTGCTCGGCGGGCGAGGGGACGTTCCGTTTCGCCATCGCCGACTGGGCGGTGGCCTCCTGGTCGAAGGACGCCGACGGGATGCTCAACTTCCCGCTGAGAACGGTGACCATCATCGCCTTCGGGGTGGAGCCCGGCCCGCGCTACGACCTGCTGATCGAGGAAGTCGCCGCCGTGCGGCCCGATCCGCCGGTGGCCACCGTGCGGTCGTTGAGCGTGCCGTCCGAACTCCGGGCAGGGGAAACGGTGATGTTCTCCGCCGAGTTGGCCTTCGACAAGCCCTGTCTGATGGGCACCGCCGAAGTCCTGGTCCAGGCGGGGGACGAGGCTCGCTTCCGGGTTCCCCTGTCCCTGGCCAAGCCCCTGACCCAGCTTGCCCCCGGCGAGACGGTGCGGTTCACCGACGTTCCCCTGGCCGTGCCCCGCTTTGTGCGTGGGGGCGACGCCTCCTTCACCCTCCGGCTGGGCGAGGCCCATTTGGAGCGGGACGGGCAGCGAGTGGACGACGAGCTTGCCGCCGTGCGCATCCTGGCCCGTCAGCCGGGTCCCCTGAATGCGTATGTCCGGCCCCACAATGGCGTGCCGACCCTGTTCATCAATGGCCAGCCCCACAGCGGGCTTGCCTACACCGCCTACCGGCCCACGGAGCCGGTGTTCGTCGATTTCGCGGGTGCGGGGGTGAATCTGTTCTGCATCTGCGCCACGCCCACGGAGTCTGGCTACGGCCTCTCCCGCACCACCTGGAAGGCCCCCGACGTCTACGACTACAGCCAGCTCGACCAGCGCATCCAGATGGTCCTCGCGGCCAATCCCGATGCCTACATCTTCCCCCGGCTCTACCTGCACGCCCCCAAGTGGTGGACGGCCGAGCATCCCGACGACGTGGTCCAGTTCGACCCCGGCGACGGCAAGCCGGTGCCCTTCATCCACTCCGGCGGCTTGCCTGCGCCCAGTTGGGCCAGCGAAGCCTGGCGGCAGGCCACCATCGAGGGGCTGCGGCGGCTCATCGAGCATGTCCAGACCGCGCCCGACGCCGACCGCCTGATCGGCTACCATCTCGCCTCGGGCACCACCGAGGAATGGATGATGTGGGGGGCCAACGAGCGCGAGTGGGTGGACTACTCGCCAGTGAATCTGGCCCGCTTCCGCGACTGGCTGCGGAACCGCTACGGTACCGACGCCGCCCTGCAGGCCGCCTGGGGCGACCCGGCCGTGACCTTCGCCACCGTCCGCATTCCCACCCGCAAGGAGCGCGAGGCCTCGGCGGGCAGCCTGCGCGATGCCAAGGCCCAGCGGGCCGTGGTGGACTTCTATCTCTACAACTCCTTCCTCGTCTCCGATACCATCGCCACCTTTGCCAAGGCCACCAAGGAGTTCGCGGGGCGCGACCGCACGGTCGGCGTCTTCTACGGCTACCTGCTCCAGCTATGCGGCGAGCAGCGCCAGCAGAATGCCGGGCACCTGGCCCTGGAAGAGGTCCTGGCCTGCCCGGACATCGATTTCGTGTGCAGCCCCACCAGCTACGCCTTCCGCCAGCTCGGCGGCGAGGGGACCTGCCATTTCATGTCCCTGCTGGAGAGCGTGAAGCTCCACGGCAAGCTGTGGTTCGACGAGAACGACGTCCGCACCTCCCTCTCTCCCGGCAAGCTGGGCAGTTGGGGGAAGCCCGAGAATGTGGCGGGCGACATCATCCAGCAGGAGAAGGAGCTGGCCCACGTCTTCGCCAATGGCGCCGCCCAGTGGTGGTTCGACGTGGGGGCCAACCGCTACGACGACCCCGAGCTGATGAAGCGCATCGCCGATCTGGTGGTCAACGGCCAGAGCGTGGTGGCGGCCGACCGTTCGCCCGCCGACCAGATCGCCATGGTGGTGGACGAGAAGAGTCTCTGCCGGATGCGAGTCGGCGACCGTCTCGGCAACCAGTTGCTGGTCGGGCATCTACCCCAACTCCAACGGGTTGGCGCGCCGGTCGGGCACTTTCTCTCCAGCGATCTCGGTGCGTTGGGCCGTGAACGGCTCCTGCTCTTCACCACCTCTTTCGCTCCCGACGCCCAGCAGCGGGCCGACGTGGAGAAGCTGAAAGGCGATGGCCGGGTGCTGTTCTTCCTCTACGCTCCCGGCGTCTACCAGGGCGATGCGTTCGATCCCGCCGCCGCCGAGTCCTTCTGCGGCATCCGCCTGAAACAACTGCCGGGGAGCCAGAAGCTGCGCGTCACCCTCGCTTCGGGCGAGAGCTACGGGGCGCCCGAGGAGGTGTCGCCCATCTTCGTCGCCGACGATCCGCAGGCCGAAGTCCTCGGCACCCTGCCCGACGGCTCGCCGGGGCTGGTGGTGAAGCGCTTCCCCACCTGGACCGCCGTCTTCTCCGCCGCTCCCCTGCCGCCCGCCACCCTCCTGCGCCAGTTCGCCGATCAGGCCGGGGTCCACGGCTATACTGCCCCCGGCGACGTGGTCTGGGCTTGCCACGACCTCGTGGCGGTCTGCGTGAAGGACGCCGGTTCCCGCCAGATCCGTCTCCCCCGCCAAGTGGCGCAAGTGGTGGACCTCTACACGGGCCGGACCGTGGCCGAGAACGCGACCGAGTTCACCACCGACTTCGCCGACCGCGCCACCCGCATCTTCCTCCTGCGGTAGTCGGCAAAGGAAGAGCCGGCAAGGATGCCGGCGCTCCCGGTGAAAAGAAGTCGGCGGGGACTACGCCTTGGCGATGCAGGTGCGGATGTAGTCCAGGCTCTTGGCCAGGGAGGCGGCGCGGTCGGGACCGGTGACGCCGCATTCGTAGGCCATGTAGCCGCTGAACCCGATTCCCTTGAGGGCCGTGAAGGCGGCGGTGAAGTCGATGTCGCCGGTACCGGGCTCCATCCGGGTGTTGTCGGCGAGGTGCATGTGCTTCACGTGCTTGCCAGCGGCGCGGAGGGCGTTGGGCGTCGAGGTCTCCTCGATGTGCATGTGGAAGAAGTCGGAGATCAGGGCGATGGCGGGGCTGTTCACGCGCTCGATGATCCCGACTCCGGCGGCCTGGGTCTTGAGGAAGTGCTCCTCATAGCGGTTGAGGGGTTCCAGCAGGACCGTGGTGCCCGCTTCGGCAGCCACGCCGGCCAACTGCTTGCAGATCTCGACGAAGAGTTCCCTCTCCAGCTCGATGGCGTTCTTGTAGGGGGAGAGGTCCGGGATGCGCGGGCCGCCGAAGATGGGGGGGATGATCTGGCCGACCATGCCCATGCTGCCGCAGAACTTCAGCGTGGCGATGCATTGGTCGATGCTCTCCCGCCGCTTCTTGGGGTCGGGATCGAGGAAGTTGAAGGTAGGGTTGCCGCAGAAGGAGACGAGCGGAACGGGGCTGTCGGCGAAGTCCGCGCGCGCCTGGTCGAGCTTCTCCAGGGAGTAGTTGCCGTGGCTGATCTCGAAACCCTCGACGCCATGGTCGGCCGCCCACTTCTGCTTGTCCTGGACGGTGTTGCCGGGGGTGAGGCCCAATTGGAGAGCGATCTTCATGGGGGGGTATCCTTTGGCTGGGTCGGGGACATGGGACTCCATCTCGCGGAACCATAGCATGGCCTTGTCGCCGCCGAAGGTGAAATATCGAGGGAACGGAGTTTTTCTATGCTGGCAGCGCTTGGCAAGGAAGGTGCCGACAAGGATGCCGGTGCTCCCGGTGACGCTCCCGGTAGCGTTTCCGGCTTGACGGCGGGGAGTTAGGGGTTAGGCTTGGGCGCTCCCATTCCGCTTTCGCCCAAGGAGTTCTCGAGCGTGACGGTCCGCGCCTTCCTCATCGGCATCCTGTTCGCCTTGTTCATCGCCGGTTTCGGCTATGTCAACGACTGGATTCTGGACCTGGAACGCTTCACCAGCGGGCACCTGATTCCGGTGATGGTGATCGGGCCGCTGTTGCTCTTCGTGCTGAGCCTGAACCGCTGGCTGCATCGGCTGCGTTCGTCCTGGGCCTTCAGCGGACGGGAACTGGCGGTGGTTTTCGTCATTACCAGCACGGTGTGCTGCGTGCCCGGCCGCAATCTGATGGAGCACTTCACCCAGGTGCTCATCATGCCCCACCAGTGGTACAAGACCACGCCCGGCTGGAAGGACAAGGGGCTGATCCAGTACTTCCCTCCCGGGGCGCTGGTGGACCCCGAAGCGGGCCCCAACGTGCTGAGCGGCTACGTGACCGGCATGGGCGAACCGGAGGATCGTGGGCTGCCCATGACCGAACGCCTCCACCGGGAAATCCGGCGGGTGCCCTGGTATGCGTGGGTTCGCCCTCTGGGGACGTGGGTGCCGATTGTCCTGCTTGGTCTGGTCTGCTATGGCTGCCTGGGGCTGATCCTCCACCGGCAGTGGTCCCAGCACGAGCATCTGGCCTATCCCATCGCGGAGTTCGTCACGGCCTTTGTGAAGCGCGAGGACGGGGAGGCCGTACCGTCCGCCTTGCGCAACCACTTTTTCTGGATCGGCTTCCTCGTCATTTTCGCGATCCGGCTGAACAACGGACTCTGCACGTGGTTTCCCGAAGTGCTGATTCCGGTGCAGTTGGACTTCTCGTTCACGCCCTTCCTGAAGCTCTTCCCGTCCGTCGGCAAGGTGCTGTGGGGTCCGGGCATCTTCCGCTTCGGCCTGTTCCCGCTGATGGTGGCTTTCGCGTTCCTGCTCAGCAGCGAGATCTCCTTCACCATGGGTGTCTCCCAGATCCTCTGGGTGCTCTTCGCAGCACCGCTGGTGACGGTGGGATTCGACTTCTCGACCGACTACAGCGGCATGGGCTGGTCCGGCTGGCAGCGAGGCGGCGGCTACATCGCCTTCGCCCTCATGCTGGCCTACACGGGGCGGAACTACTACGCGGGGCTCGTGC
>QKCY01000068.1 GCA_003245525.1 Victivallales bacterium
AGGACGAAGTAGCCGGGAGCCCGCAGCCGCTGGTAGACGGGCAGGATGTCGGCATAGCTGGCGAAGTTGCCGTCGATGAAGTCGCCCAGATGCATCACGAAATCCAGATCCTGGGCGTTGAAGGCCTCCACGCAGGCAGCCAACTTGGTCAGGGAGTTGCGGTAGAAGCGGGTCCCCGCCTCGGGCTTGTCGCCATACTGCACATCGGCGACGAGCCCGAACCGCAGATCGGCTTCGGCTCCGGCCAGGCGACCGGCGAAGAGGGTGCCAACACCAGCGAGGGCGCTGGTTTGCAGGAAGGCGCGGCGAGTGACAGCGGGACGGTTCATGGTGGGCTCCGGGATGACCGATGTTGCCATAGGATAACCGGCCCGGCTACTGTCGCCATTTCCCTTGCCAAAGGCAAACCAAAGGCGAATCTTCCGTTCATCGCGACGCGAAACGAGGTTGGCAAGAGATGGCTGGGCCATGTACGTTCCCGCGCATCCAACCACCTGCGAGGAACCCCGCCATGTCCCGTCCCACCACTGCCGAACTCATGGTCCGCGCCCTGGCCCAAGGCACGGCCATTCCCGCCTTCAATATCCCCTATCTGCCCATGATGGCCCCTGTGGTCCGGGCGTTGGCCGACACCAAGACCTGCGGCCTGATCGCCGTGGCAAATCTGGAGTTCGTCAAGTTCGAGTCGGGCAGTCCCGCTGCCATCCGCGACGAGTACGAGCGGGTGAAGAACGAGGCGGTGACCCGGTTGCACATGGACCATGTGCCGGTGATCGACGAGGACAATCTGCGGGTAGACTACCTGGGCGTGCTGGGCGAAGCCGTGGAGCTGGGCTACGAGTCCATCATGGTGGACGGTTCGCGGCTGGACCTCGCCGAGAACATCGCCTGCACCCGGGCGGTGGTGGACATGGCCCACGCCCGGAAGGTGCCGGTGGAGGCCGAGCTCGGCGCGATTCTGGGCCACGAAGCGGGTCCCCTGCCCCCCTACGAGGAACTGTTCGCCAGCGGGCGCGGGTTCACCGACGCGGCCGAGGCCGCCCAATTCGTCCGGGAGACCGGCGTGGATTGGCTCTCCATCGCCATCGGCAACATCCACGGTGCCATTTCCGCGGCGGGCAAAGCCAAGCAGAAGGTGGCGGCCCGGCTGGACATCGACCAACTCGGACGGCTGCGCGAGGCAACTGGCATTCCCCTCGTCCTGCACGGCGGCACCGGCATCCGGCGCGACTACATCCAGGCGGCCATCGCCAACGGCATCGCCAAGATCAACGTGGCAACCGCCATCCGCCAGCCCTACGAGGCGCTACGGGAACAGTCCATCGAACGCGCCCAGCAGGCGGTCTATGACGCCACCTGCGAGCTGGTCGCCGACGAACTGGCCGTGGCTGGGAATGCGCTACGGCTGATGGTGTAAGGCAGGCGAGACGCCTGCGCTACGGTTGGTCGGCCAGCCGCTGGAAGGCGGCGGCCAGCCGGGCGACGCGGTCGGGGCAGAGCGGGTTGCCCCAGTACCCGTCCTGCTTCACGTAGGAACCGACGATAAAGCCGTCGGCATAGGGCCAGTAATCGGCGAGATTGTCGGGGGTGATACCGGAGCCGATGAGCACAGGCAGCGAAGTGGCGGCGTCCACCGCCCGCGCATCGGCGACGGCGGCAGGGACCCCGGTGGCGCTGCCGGTCACGATCAGAGCATCGGCCAGGAAGAAGGCGGTCGTGCGGGCCGCTTCGGCGATATCCACGTCGGCGGTGATGGCGTGGGAGGCGTGCTTCTTCTTGACGTCCGGGCAGACGGCCACGGCTTCGGCCCCGATCTCGCGTCGGTAGCGAAGCAGGTCGCCGGCACAGGCGTCGAAGTAGCCCTCGTCGGAGATTTGTCCGTAGGCGAAGCCCTCGACCCGCACGAAGGAGGCACCTGCCGCGTGGGCAACGGCCAAGCTCTCGCGGTTGGCCCCGGCCAGGAGTTGCACCCCGCATTCCAGCCCCAGGCGGCGGATGGCGGCGACGGCCAGGGCCGCGACAGCGACGGCCTCGGGCCCGACCCCCTTGCGATAGGGCACGTCGTGCATGTTCTCGACCATGACCGTGCCAATCCCGGCGTCCCGGTAGACCTCCGCCTCCTGCACAGCCACATCCACGATCTCGGCGGGCGAGAGGGAGGCGCGGGGGGTGCCGGGCAGGGCCTGGAGATGAACCATGCCGATCAGTTGCTTGTGCGTGCGCAAGGCCGCGGGGAAGGGAGAGGAGGTCATGGCTGGAGTCTCCGGGGTGTCGTATTCACCCTAGCCGTTGGGGACTCCCTTCTCAAGCGGAGGAGTCCATCTCCTGGCGCACGCTCGCCAGCAGGCCCGGCGGCAACTGGCGCAGGCCAAGCCAGATGAGCAAGGGCACGATGATCCAACTGGCCCAGCACCGGAATCCAGTCGGGAATCAGGTCGAAGGGCAGCAGCAGATAGGCTACGGCGCCGCCGAGGAACCACCGGGCCAGGCGCGGACAACGCGGATCGGCGACCACGCGCCGGTAGACACGCAGTTCCCGCTTGAAGGCCCGAACGTATTGACGGATGGTGCGGAACACAGGGCATGCCCTCGTTGGTCGGCATGTACGCTATCCTCGCCTGGGACGAAGACAACTGCCGGAGTAGAGTAGCCCGATCCACCCAGCCACGGAGCGAAGCCATGGAATTGCACACCACCTTCGGCACCAGCAGCGTCCATTTTGCCGATGGCCGGTTGGTCGTCGGCACGGGCCGGGTCGAACGCACCTGGTGCTGGACCGGCGACGGGTTCGGCGGTAGCAATCTCCGGGACTTGGTGACCGGAGCCGAATGGCAGGGCGAACCGCCCGCCCAGGCGGACTGGTGCCTGCCAGGCTGGCGCGACGGGAATCCGGCGGCGGAACTGGTTTCCCTGACCGCCTGCGAGGGCACCGACGAAGGCTTTACCAGTCCCCATCTGGCCGTGCTGGCCGAGACGGTCTATGCCGAGGCCAAACTGCGCCTGCGGTTCACCGTCTGGGCCTATCCCGGTGCGCCGGGATTGCGGACCCAGCTCGCCGTGCTGGCGCTGCCGGGCTACGCCGGAGTGGCGGCGCGGGCGACGGGCCGAGTCGAGCGGATTCCGTGCTCGCTGACCGGCACCAACCGCCGCCTGATCGGCTACTACAACGATACCCAGAACCGGAACGATACCCATCTCGATCTGCTCGAAGAGGCGGTGATTCCTGGCTGGGATGGCGTGCCCGAGTTTCACCGCTGGCCGAGTGTCGTGGGGGTGGAGACGGCGAGGACGGCGAGCGGCGGCTTCGCGCTCGTTCAGGAGTCGCACAAGTGCGTGAACCAGAAGGGACACGACACGGGGCTCTTCCGGGTAACGAAGGACAGCCTGGAACTGGATGGCTGGGGGCTGTTGCCCCAGGAAATCCAGCCCGAGACCTGGTATGCCGCCTGGGCGGCGTGGCTGGTGACCTACGGACCGGGCGAGTTCGCGGCGGCGGAGGGCCTCAAGGCCTTCGACCGGCTGCGCTATCCGGTGGACCCGGCCCGCGACATCTACATCCTGGCCAACACCTGGGGCAGCACCATGCCCGGTCCCGATGCCAAGAACGCCGCGCGGGAGACGAATGTGCTGGTCGAAATCGACACCCAGGCCGAGTTGGGCATCGACTACCAGCAGGTGGACGACGGCTGGCAGGGCGACCAGTACCAGCGGTTCGTCCCCGATCCGGTGCGCTATCCCGAAGGCTGGCGCAACATCGTCGCCCATGCCGCCGCCAAGGGGGTAGGGCTGGGATTGTGGGCGGCGGGCCAGCCCATCTCGCTGGACGACCTGAAGGCAGCCTACGACGCGGCGGGTTTCCGCCAGTACAAGCTGGACTTCGTCCACTTCCGCAACCATGCCCAGATCCGCGAACTGGTGGACAAGGTCCGGGCCTTCGTGCTGCATACCGGGCACCGGGTCCGGATCAACTGGGACGTCACCGAGAACGAACCCCGGTTCGGCTACTTCTTCGGCCGGGAGTACGGCAGCATCTACCTGGAGAACCGCAAGGACCGCTGTCCCGAGTGGGTGGTCTACCAGCCCCACACGGTGCTGCGCGACCTGTGGCAGGTGGCGCATTACCTCAACCTCAACCGCTTCCAGGCCTCGGTGCAAAACATCGACCGGGTGGACCCCGCCTACAGCGATGGCCCCGCCCATTCCCACGCCTACTGCGTGGCGATCACCCTCATGGCCACGCCCCTGTTCTTTGCGGAGACCCACCACTACCGCCCGGCGGCCCGTGCCGAGATCCGCGCACTGCTGGCGGTCTACAAGGAGCACCGCGCGGCCGTCTACTCCGGGATGGTCCAGCCCATCGGCAGCAAGCCCGACAACCGTAGTTGGACCGGCTTCCAGTGCCTGCTCCCGGACGGCGAGAGTGGCTACCTGACCGTGTTCCGCGAGATCGGCAACCCGGAGACGACCGCCACGCTGGCCCTGCATCGAATGGCGAACGAGAAGTTGGTCTTTACCGACCTCTGTTCCGGCGAGGCCTGGCAAACACAGACCGATGCCCAGGGACGAGTCGCCTTCACGATCCCAACCGCCCCCAGATTCCGCTTCCTGCGCTACGAACGGATCTGAAACTAGCGGGTGCGGAATTCCAGCACCCAGTCCTGGTCGTCCGGTGCCGTGTAGGCGGGGCCACCGGTGGCGGGCTGGCGTTTCCCGGTCCGGGGATCGAACCAGGAGGCAGTCCCCGCTGGCTGGGCCTGGAGGGCGACCCTGCCGCCGACCGGGAGGTAGAGCACCGTCCAGTCACCGGTGTCCGTGCTGGCAGCGGCGATGAACTGCTGGGGATTCTGCTCGCCCGGCTGGTTGGCCAGTAGTCCGGGGGCAGGGCGTAGCTTCCCAAAGGGGCCACCGGCAAAGAATTCAGCGCAGATGGTCATGCCCGCGATACCCTCGGTGCGCAAACCCGTATCCCAAGGGAGCACGGTGCCCACGTTGGCGTGGTTCTCGGCGGGGCCAGGTTCGGTGTTCCAGACCCAGACCGCGTTGTGCCCGTAGGTGATCCCGGCGGTCGGCGAGACGAGGAGCGACCAGTAGGCCGCGCGGCGGACATGATGGGCTCCATGCGGCTGGCGGCTCTGGTAGGCGGGATGGGCTTCGTAGTTGGGTTCCAGGTTGACGATGGGCTTGTCCGCCTCGCGCCACTGGCTGGCGGGGGGACCGACGATATTCCAGCGCAGATCGCCATCGCCGTCGCCGTGTCCGCTCTGGTAGCCCACGAAATCGAACCAGGGCTCCTTGCCAAAGGCGTCGGCCACCCAGCTCAGACCGCAAGGATGGATCGTGACCAACCGGTCGCGGGGTTCGGCGAAGACCTGGCGGCCGATCTGTTTCCAGCGCTCGACGTGTCCGGCATCCTTGATGTAGCGGCCATCGCCGCCCAGCAGCCAGATCACCTGGTAGGCACCCCAGCGGGCCTTGATGTAGCGGGCCAGACGCACGGCGTCGGCCAGGGGCAGTTTCTCGCCGGGATCGCCTTCGGTCAACGCCCAGAGCTGGACCGGCGACGCCACCATGCCGTGATCGTTGATAGCCTTGACCATGGCATCGCGCCGCTGGAAGAAGGCGGGGTTGATGGCGATGTCGCGCTCGCCGATGAAGGCATGGTCGGCCAGCACCTTGTCGCCGCCGCGCCATTGGGTACAGACGAACTGGATCACATTGAAGCGCTGTTCGGCGCGGGCGGCAAGGTAGCGTTCCAGATCCTCCGGCGTCGCCCGGGGAATGCTGTTCCACGCCGTGTCGCCCAGCCAGAAGAAGGGGGTGCCGTCGGCCTGGACAAAGCTGTGCCCGTCCGCCGCCAGCCGCACGGGGCCGTGCTGGAACAGCGGGTTGTCGCCGGTGTAGGGCACGCAGGTGAAGCAACCTTCCTTGCCGCCCAGGCCCGTATCGGCGGGCTGGACGCTGGTCTGCCACTGCCACTCGCCGGTCTCGTTCGGACTGAAGCGAACCCGCCAGGTGCGGTCCCCGTCCCAGAAGGCATCCACCGGCCACGAACGGCCCGAGGGGGCGGTGAAGACCACCGCCACGGTCACGTTCTGGAGAGGATTGGCGTAGTCGCGCTCGGTGGTGAACTCAGTCTCGAAGAGACCCCATAGGGCCACGGCGGCAAGGGATGCGGTCACGGTTTGGCTTCCTGAGCTAGCTGGGCCTGGATCGCCTGGTTGGCGCGGACAATCTCGTCGAGAACCCAGGCCCACTCGTTGTCGGGCCGGATCAGGCCCGGCCCCTTGCGGTTCGCGGTGTAGTCGAACACCCAGTGGGCAGCCAGATCGACCCGGTGCTCGACCATGGCATCGATGAGTTCCCCCTCGACCCGGCGGTAGACGGCCATGTCGATCTCCTTGCCCCGGTCGTGCCCGAGGCCGGCGAACTCGCCCACGAAGAGGGGCTTGCCCATCTGCTCGCACCAGGTCTTGTGGAGCCCGATCACCTCGGCCGTGCCAGTGGTTCCGGCATGGGAGAGGGGATTCTCAAGCCCGGGATAGAGGTGGACGGAGACCACGTTGATGGGATCCGGGTTCAGCCAGGCCAAGGCCTGTTGGGCCTCCTCGGCGCTGTCCTTGGTCCAGGTGCCATGGGCGGTCTGGTTGTACTGGGAGGCGCGCAGCACGCTGTTGCCGCTGGTGATGAAGCGTTCGGTGTCGTACTTGCGGACCTCGGTGGCAAAGGCCACATGGGCGGCTACCGCGATGTCCTTGGTCACCAGATTCCGCTCGTCCTTGGCGAGATCGACCCCGAGGGCGGGCATCTTCTTGCCCAGAAACTCCATGCCATTAGGCAGATCCACACCCAGGTTCACCTCGTTGGCGAACTCCCAGCCCCAGATGGCAGGGGATTCGCGGTAGCGGGTGACCACCTCCTGCACATAGGTCGCCATCAGCACCCGCGTCTTGCTTGCCGGGTCGGCCCAGGCGTCCACAAACTCCCCGACCACATTGGGGACGGTCGCGAACCGCCAGAACAGGCTAGGGATCAGCCCCACCTTGGCCTCCTCGGCGGTCTTGACAACGAGGTCGAGCCGCCGGAAGTACTCCTCCTTGTCGGTCATGTAGAGCTGCCAGTCCTTGGGCCAGAAGCCGCAGCACCAGAAGCGGACGAAGGGAATCCGCTTCTCGCCCAGGAAGCGCAGGCCACGCAGGGTCCGATCATTCTCCGGGTTCGAAAGCACCTCCTGGAAGAGGTCGCAGTAGTTCACACCGATGGCGCGCAACGGCTTGCCGTCCTGCCACAAACGGCCTTCCCGGACCGTGGCCGGAGCGGCGCCCAGCGTGCAACCAATCACCGTGGCGAGCAAGAGTAGACCGGACGACTTCATGCGTAGCACCTCCATGGATTGGCACAACGTATTGCGGCAATGCCCCCAGTCCAGAACCGGCGCGTGCCGAATCCCCCAAGTTGCACTTTGGGCCAGTACTCCAGAGTTTTTTGCCGCTACTCGGGAACCTACCGGAACCGCGCGTATCTGACAGGCGTGTAAAGAACACTCGTTCTGAAACATTACATGCTGAGATGGGTGTGGAGTTGGAGTAACTGTTTATGATTCCCTTTGTTAGCCTATCGTCGTACTTCCTACTGCAATTCCTCCTCCCGAGGCGCATTTCACATTTGTACCCTGTTGCAAGGGTACCCTGCACGGGATAGTTTAGAGGTAGCTGCACTGAGTAGAAGCACTCAGGCAGACGGAGTAGTGAAGGCCATTTTCCCCACCCGACAGTACTAGTGTTCGTCCCGAACCAACCCAAGGAGTAATGCAATGAAACGGTCCCTAATCGCGGTATGTGTTGCCGGACTGGCAGCCATCTTCCTCTCTGGTTGCGCGTGTACGGAGGCGTCTCCCGCTCCCGCCCCCGCGCCGGCCCCGAAGCCGCAACCCGTGATGACTAGCGGCACCTGCCCGGTCGTCACGACTGCCGCTGGCATGACCACCGCCAAGATGGCCATCCCCACCGGCGAAGTGAACAGCAGCGTCGTCCTGCTCGAGACCACCACCCCCGCCGAAGTCTACGTCGGCGACTCGGTGGACTACAAGATGACCGTCACCAACCTCACCGACTGCCCCCTGACCGATGTGGTTCTGACCTCCGTGATCCCCGCCAACTTCGACCTGAAGGCCTCGGCTCCCCAGGCCCAGATCAACAAGGACGGCGAGGCCATGTGGATGCTGGGCGACCTGGCGGGCAAGGAAAGCAAGTCCGTCACCGTCCGTGGCGTCCCCACCGCGGCTGGCTCCTTCATTAGCTGCTCCAAGGTCGACTACCGCCCCGTGCTCTGCACCTCCTTCGTGGCCGTCGCTCCCAAGCTGACCCTGAAGAAGACCATGACCAGCGACGCCCTCCTCTGCGATCCCATCAAGATCACTCTGGTGGTCGCCAACGAGGGTACCGGTACCCTGCGCGACGTCAAGGTCGTCGACACCCTGCCTGATGGCCTGACCACCCAGGGACAGACCACCTTCGACGCGGGCGAACTGGCCGCTGGCCAGTCCAAGACCTTCGACCTCACCGCCAAGGCCACCCGTACCGGCTCCTTCACCAATAGCGCCGTCGCCACCGCCGGCACCCTCAAGGTCGACGACAAGGCCAGCGTGACCGTGCGCCAGCCCGTCCTCGGCATCACCAAGGCCGCCACCAAGACCGCGTTCGCCGGTCGTGACATCGTCTACGACATCAAGGTCACCAACAGCGGTGATGCCGCTGCTGCCAACCTCGTCGTCACCGACGAGCTGCCCGCCGGCGTGACCGTCGTCTCCGCCAGCAATGGCGGCGTGGTCGGCCAGGGCAAGGTCACTTGGACCATCGCCTCTCTGGCGCCCAAGGGCGAAGCTGCCTTCCAGGTGACGGTGAAGTCCGCCGCCCAGGGCACGCTGACCAACAAGGCCATGGCCGTCGCGGCCTGCGCCGATGCGGTCTCCGCCTCCGCCACCACCACGGTGGTCGGCAAGCCCGCCATCCTGCTGGAAGTTATCGACATCGACGACCCGATCAGCGTCGGCGGCGAGGAGACCTACGTCATCACCGCCACCAACCAGGGCACGATGGATGACAACAACATCAAGATCGTGTGCAAGCTGGAAGACAACGAGGCCTTCGTCTCCTGCGGTGGTGCCACCGAGGGTACGCATGCCGCTGGCACGATCACCTTCAAGCCGCTGCCCGCCCTGGCGCCCAAGGCCAAGGCCACCTGGACCGTCAAGGTCAAGGGCGTGAAGGTCGGCGACGTCCGCTTCGCGGTCGAGATGACCACCGACCAGCTCCAGCGCCCGGTGATCGAGACCGAAGCCACCCAGATCTACTAAGTCCATCCGCGCGGGTTCCCGTTCGCGGGAACCCGCATCCTCTCGGCGCCCGCCGACCCTCCCGGTCGGCGGGCGCTTCGTTTTTGGGGACGAAGGACCTAAGGGACGCAAGGGACCCAAAGGACGCAAGGCACCGGCTCAGTGCCGTCCCGGCCAGAAGGCGACGAGCCTTCCTCCCTTGGGTCCTTTGGGTCCTCTAGGTCCCTGGTCCTTCCCCCCGGAGAACGCTAGGCTACCACTCGGTCACGGTGCCGTCTTCCAGGCGCCACACGGGGTTCTTCCAGTTGTGGCCGACGGCGGCAGCGGCGCGGACCTTCTCCTCGTTGATCTCGATGCCGAGACCGGGAGCGGTCAGCCGGGGCACGAAGCCGTTCTCATAGCGGAACGCGCCGGGATCAACCAGGTAGTCGAGCAGGTCGGAGCCCTGGTTGTAGTGGATGCCGAGGCTCTGTTCCTGGATCACCGCGTTGGGCGAGCAGAAGTCCACCTGGAGGGAGGCGGCCAGGGCAATGGGACCGAGGGGGCAATGGGGCGCGAGGGCCACATCGTAGGCCTCGGCCATGGCGGCGATCTTGCGCACTTCCCAGATGCCGCCCGCATGGCTGAGGTCGGGCTGGACGATGTCCACCGCTCCCGAGGCCAGGATACGCTTGAAGTCCCAGCGGGTGAAGGCCCGCTCGCCGGTGGCGATGGGCATGGAGGCATGGCGGCGCAGTTCCGCGAAGGCCTCCTCGTTCTCGAAGAGCACGGGCTCCTCGACGAACATCAAGCCGTAGGGTTCCAGTTCCTTCATCAGCACGCGGGCCATGGCGACGTGGGCGCGGCCGTGGAAGTCGATGGCGATCTCGATGCTGTTGCCGAGCTCGTCGCGGATGGCGGCGACGCGGGCCACGGCCCGGTCCACCTTGGCGTGGGAGTCGATCCAGCCGAGTTCGTCGGTGGCGTTCATCTTGACGGCGGTGTAGCCCTGCTCCAGGCGTTCGCGGGCAGCCTTGGCCACGTTCTCGGGACGGTCGCCGCCGACCCAGACGTAGGTGCGCATCTTGTGGCGGACCGAACCGCCCAGGAGTTCGTAGACCGGCACGCCGAGGGCCTTGCCCTTGATGTCCCACAGGGCCTGCTCGATGCCCGAGATGGCGCTGGTGAGGACCGGGCCGCCCCGGTAGAAGCCACCCCGGTAGAGCACCTGCCAGATGTCCTCGATGTCCCCCGCCTCGCGCCCGATCAGGTAGTCGCTCATCTCCTGGACGGCGGTGGCCACGGTGGCGGCGCGGCCTTCGACGACGGGCTCGCCCCAGCCGGAGACGCCATCGTCGGTGGTGATCTTCAGGAACAGCCAACGGGGAGCGACCGGAAACAGCTCAAGACTGGCGATCTTCATGAAGGGGATGTCCTATTCCTGGCAACGAAGCAGACTCACGTTGTCCAGCAGAACCGTACCTGTGGCATG
>QKCY01000112.1 GCA_003245525.1 Victivallales bacterium
TCCAGTGGCAGGACGAGGCCGCCCGCTATGGTCTGCGCAGCGTGAATCTGACAGGCCAGGCGCTGTTGGCCGGAGACCCGCAGGTGACGGTGACGGGGCAGGCCGGTTTGACCATCGACAACCTGGCCAGGTGCCTGGGACTCGCTGGCTGGACCGGCGAAGGGACTCTCCGGATTCTGCCCGGCACCATGGTCCGGTTGGGCGACCAGGGACTGGCCTGGCAGGCAGGACTCGCGGCGTCCTGCTCCGATGTGGCGGGAAAGGTCGCCGACCTGGCCTTCACCGGCAACGACCTGCAGGTGGACGTGACCGGTAGCGGCACGGCCACCACCGCCGACCTGACAGCGAAGGCCGGGCTCGCCGCCGGGAGCACGATGCGGGATGGCCTCCGCCTCCAGGCCAAGATGGCGCGGGGCGAGATCCAGGCCAGCCAGTTCGGGCAGGCCGATCTCGAGGCCCTGCTCGCCCAGCCCCTGGGACCGTTGCCAACCACCAGCCCAGCCAAGCTGAGCCTGGCGTTCTCCTGCGAGTCTCTCACCACCAACCTCGCCCCCTTGGCAACCACTCTGGGCCAGCCAGGGCTGGCGACCGGGCGGCTGGAGACCCGGCTGGCGGCGGCCTCGCTTGCCTGGACGCCTGCCGGTCCCCAGTTCGCGGTGGAACTGAGCGCGAACAGCCCCGATCTGGTCCTGAACCCGCCGGGGGATCTCCGGCTGGAACTGCCGGTCGGCCTCCGCGCCAAGGCGTCGGGCGACCGGCGCCGCGCGACGGCGGAAGTATCTCTCCAGGGAGGCATCGCGACGATCCAGTTGGGGACCGCGGAAGCCCTGCTCTCGGGCTGGCAATCCAGCCTGTCCAGCCATTCCATCTCGCTCGCGGGACTGGAACAACTGGCGGCGGAATGGTCCCTGCCAGAAGGCGAGGACGCCGACATCTCCTTGGTGCTGGGCAAGGCCTCCTTTCCCCTTGCCATGTGGGGAAAGCAGCTCGGGTTGCCGATCAGCGACGGCGAAGCCGACGTGACCGGGACGGAGATCACCGTCCACCTGGACCCGCGCGGCATCGGCACGACGCTCTCGCTGGCTGGCCAGGGACGGGAACTGGTCGTTGCGGTAGCTGACCAGCCCCAACGGGCGAAACAGGCCGATTTCGAGCTACAGGCCCAAGGCAGCCCAACCAGTCTGTCGGGTTCCCTGGTCCTGGATCTGGCCGAGATTCAGGGGAAATGGCAAGGCATGGCCGGTTCGGCTACCCACGCGCGCTTCTCGCTGGCCGGCGAGCAACTGGATCTCGCAACGATCCAGGAACTGGGCGCCGATCCCTTTGGCTTTCGCCAGGAGAGCAGCCCGGCCAGAGCGACCCTTTCCGCGAGCGTAGAGGACGGACAGGCGGCCTTGGGCAGTAACCAGACCGTGGAAGGCATCGCCCTGAGTACGGGCAACATCCAGTGGACCGCCCGCGCAGGCTGGCAGACCGCCGCCCCCGGCGTTCAACTCAGCATCGCGAGTCTCGCCCTGCGCGGCATCCAGGCGCAGGACGTCATTGCCGACGCCTCCCTGGCCGGTGCCGAAGTACAGTTCACGCTGGCCGCTCCGCTGATCGGTCCCGGGGTCACCGCCCAGGTGGAGGGCCAGGGACGGCTGTCCCCCGGGCCCTCGTTCCGCACGACGGTCAGGGTGCCGGAGTTCGCCCTTTCCACCGATCAGGGCTGGGTGCTGGGACTGGCCGACTTTGGGGGCACCGAGTTCGCCGGAAAGGTCTCGGCCCAAGCCAATGCCCGCTGGAATCCCCGGCGGCTTTCCCTCGGTGTCGAAGTGGCCCTCAAGGATGGGAAGGTCGTGCTGCCGAACCACGCCGGGCAGGTGGAGGGGGTCGAAGCGGAACTGGCCCTCGACCTCCTGCCCACTCTGCGGAGCCGTCCCCGCCAGAGCATCCGCTTCGCTTCCGCCACTGCCGGCGAGGTCGCCTGTGGCCCCGGCGACATCCAGTTCCGGCTCGACGGCCCCCGCCTGCTCTTCGTGGAACAGGCCTCGGTGGGGTGGTGCGGCGGGGAACTCAACGCCTACGCGCTCCGCTTCGACGCCGAACAGTCCGACATCGAGGCGACAGTCTATGCCCGCGGGCTCAATGTCGGCCAGTTCGTGAGCGTCTTCCCCAACATGAGCGCCACGGGCGAGGGCAAGCTGTACGGCCGCCTCCCCGCCTTCCGCAAGAAGGGCCGTTTCGGCTACGGGGACGGCTTCCTCTACAGCATCCCCGGCGAGAACGGACGGCTCCAGATGCAGGAACTGGGCGTGCTGGCCCCGGCCCTCAAAGGCATGGGATCACCCGGCGTGATCGTGGGCGATGCCCTCACCGACCTCGACTACAGCCTCTTCCGGGTGGACATCCACCCCAGTAGCCATGATGACGCCGGGGTGCGCTTCAAACTCATTGGCACCAAGGCCGGTCAGGCCGGTGCCCAGCCCATCCACCTGGATGTGAATGTGGGAGGAACCCTGGAGGAAGCCCTCAACCTCGGCATCAAGATCGGCGGGCTCAAACAGATCTTCACGAACATGGAGGCGCTACAACGTTTTCTCGGCAAACTGGTTGAATAGAAACAAGGTCCCCAACGTCGTGTGGAGTGCACGAGTCCATACCATTCAAGGAGAAACTACCGTGTCGAGACTACTTCCCCTGGCTGGCCTTCTGGCCGCCCTCTTCGCAGGCGCGGGTTGCATCCATGTGAAGAGCGATCCCATCCGGGTCGAGCCCATCCACGTCACCGTGGATGTCAACATCCGGGTCCAGAAGGAGTTGGACAACTTCTTCGACGACCTCGACTCGGCCGACTCCACCATTCAGTCCAAGCAGAAGTAGCGGAGAAAGGAACCCGCCATGCGTAAGCTTACCGCCATTCTATCCCTCGCCCTGCTCGTCCTCGGTCTCCAGGTCCGCGCCCAGGACCTCGGAGCGATCAAGCAGCGGATGAAGGACCGGCTCGACAGTGTCGAAGCCCTGAAGATCGCCAAGACCGTCGGCGAGGACAGCAAGGGCTACCTCCAGGCCGTCGGCGACATCTCGGCCACCGACAAGGCCATCGTGGAGGCCGAAAACGCCGACCGCACGCTGGTCTACGCCGCCATCGCCGCCAAGACGGGGGCGACGCCCGAGGACGTCGGCAAGAGCCGCGCCAAGACCATTGCCCAGTCCGCCGCGCCCGGCGTCATGCTGCAGGCCCCCGACGGCACCTGGTACGAGAAGAAATAGAGACCACCGGGAACGTTCTACCGGGAGCGCCGGCATCCTTGCCGGCGTCCCCGTTTTCTTCTTGTTGCCGGCAAGGATGCCGGCGCTCCCAGCAAGGTTCCCAGTCTACTCGAACTGCTTGCGGAACACCTGGAACTCCGCCTTTAGGGCGGCCACTTCCTGGCGCAGTTCGGCGACGGTCGCCTCCAGTTCGGCGATCCGGTTCTCCTCGGCTTCGAGCTGGGCCCGGGCCGGCTCGACCGGATAGGCCACGCTGCCGGGTTCGGGCAGTTCGGGCATCCCTTCGAAGAGATGCATGTAGCGGGGCTCGCGACTGCCGGGCAGGATGGGCAGTTCCACCACAAAGGGGCCGGACTCATGCCCGACCAGAGTGCCTAGCGTCCGCTCCACCTCGGCGGGCGAGGAGAAGGAGCACAAGCGTCCGCTGCGGCCCTTCAGTTCCCCGGCCGTCTGCGCCCCACGCAGCAGCAACAGGCAGAGCACGCCGCGCTGCTCCTCGCTGAAGGCAAAACGCTCCACCACCCGATGCTCGTACTTGGGCACCCGGCTGCCCGCCACGTGGTGCAGGATCGACAGTTTCTTCTCCCGCAAGTGGTCCAGAGCCCGCAGGATGGTTCGCTCGTCGTACTCCACCACCGGGGACCGGTTGCTCTTCTGGTTGCAGGCCGCGACCAGCGCATTCAGGGTCATCGGGTAGTAGTCGGGCGTGGTGACTTCCTTCTCGATCAGACAGCCCAGCACCCGGCTTTCCTCCGGGCTCAATACGAAGTCCATATAGACGCTCCTTGGGAACTATTTCGCCGGTTTGGTCTTCACCGGCTCGAGACTGAGAGCCAGCACGGCAGACACCGCGCCGTTGCCTGGACTACGAAAACGAATATGGGCAATAGGTTCCTCGGGACGGGGCAACGGCCATTCGCTCACCCCCACTCCCAGCTTGCCGTCGCCATGTTTGGCTTCCCAGACGGGCTGCCAATTCGGACAGGCGGTCGGGACATCGATCCGACCCACGTCCACCCCTTCCTGCACGGTCAGGGTCGTGGTCTGGCCGTCCTCATAGACCACATCGATCCACAGACAGGGCCGCTTGTTGGCCAGATCGGCCCAGCCCGCCGTGTGCAGCAGGTAGAGCTTCGTGGCCTTGCCCTTGACCGGTGCCACGGCCAGGGTTTCCGTCGGCAGATCGGGCCGCTCGGCTCCGGCCAGCACCAGACAGGTGCGCCCGTAGTTCTCCAAGTCGGTGGGGACCATGAAATCCACGCCGTTGTACTTGGCGTCGCCGCCGGGAAAATCCCGCAGATCCACCTCGCCCGAACCCAGGAAACCGCCCTCCGCGCCCGACCGGCACGCATTGGTCAGGTTCTTGAGATTGACGCAGAGCTGCTCGCGGGTGCCATCGTCGATGGTCAGATTGTCGTACCAGACCACGCCATCGCCATTCTGGATGCCGAGGTCGATGTCGAGGCTGATCGCATCCTCCGGCACCTCGATCACCAGCATCTCGTCGTGCCAGTCGGCCGTGCCGCGGAAACGGGTGGCGAAGTTCCGGGGCGGCTTGTCGGGTAGCCGGGCGAGACCGTGCAATTTGGCCTCGGCGAACTCCCGGTCGCCGCGCACCACATTGTCCAGTTTCACCTTGGCCCGGACGATCAGTCGCTTGCCCCGGACCTGCTCGATGGGCAACGTCGTGCTGTAGTAGACCAAGGCCTTCTCCCGCGCCTCGATACGCAGGCATTGGCCCTTGAATCCCGCCGGATCAAGGGTCACGCTGCCCTCGCCCTTGACGTTCTGCCGCCAATTCGGAGCCAGCGACTCGAAGTCATCCACCAGCAGGGGACTGGCCCAGGCGGCACCCGCCAGGAGCATCAGGATTGGCAAAGCGGCTCGTTGGCAGCGCATAGCACGTCTCCGCGAGTTACTTGGCGAGAACGAGATCCAGGACTTGCTCGACCGCGTTCTGCCCCATGATCTCGTAGCCGGGGCCATTGGGGTGGAGCTGGTCGGGCAGATAGTCGGCCACCAGTTCCTCGCCGAACAGACGGTGGCCATGCACGTAGTATAGCTGCCGGTCGCCCGCCTCCACAAGCCGCCGCCAGGCATCCTCCACCTCGATCCGCATCTTCTCCAGCGATAGCCCCACCACGTTCGGGGCCGCTTCGCGCGGCGGCGAGATGATCGGCGAGATCAGCACGATCGGCGTCACCGGATGGCGTTCGCGGATGATCTGGACCAAACCGATCACCGCCGGCTTGAAGGTCCGGGCGTTCAGCGTGCCCCCGCCTTGGACATTGATGCCGAGCTTGAGGCTGATAAGATCGGCAGGCAGGTCGCGGATCATCCGCGCCACCATGGGCTCCAAATGGCATTGGCCCCCGTAGCCGAGGCAGGTCAGGTTGAGATTCCGCGCCCGCGCCGCCGTGGCGGGCCAGGACCGCGCCGGGCTGGTCGCCCCGCCGCAATGGGTGATGGAACTGCCGTAGGTGACCCACTTCAACCGGGGATCGGCAGGCACCCGGAAACTGGCCCCCGCATCCAGCACCAAATGGCGCAGCTCGACGGTGGCATTGGTCGGCAGCCACAGTTCGTACGTCTGTTCGCCTGCGGGAAGGTCCGGGAACACCACCGTTTCCGTCTGGGGCTCGGCCACGACACTATGCAGAATCTGGCCGTCCAAGGTCAGATCGAACCGCCGCGCCCCCGCTTGGGGAACCACTCCCAGAGCGACCTCCTGCGAATCGGTCGCGAAGCGCAACCTTACCCCCGCCGCAAAGATCGCCCGCGCCTGGATGCCATCCTCGGGCGGAAACAAGGCCAACTGCTCGAACGGCAAGCGCCACGGACGCAGCCAGCCGTCTCCGACCTCGCAGGAAACCGCGCCCTCGAACATGCTCTCGTCAATGCGGATGCACGTGCCATCGCTCATGGGGATCGCCTTTCGGAAGGGGGGAGGATCAACCACCCCGACTATCCCGCCACAGCCGCCGGAATGCAAGACCTTGCCGCGCGACTACGAAGCCCATGTCCCCCAACCTGCAGGATCACCCCATCCCCCCGGAAAACCGACCCGACACTGCTCCCCCCTGCCACTTTCCTCGCGACGCCAGCCAGGACAATATGAAAGGGGAACTGCCACAGAGCAGCCGTCAGCCGCAACCAAAGACAAGTGGTCGTCCCCGTCGGAGTCCCGCGTTCAGGGGCTGTCGTCTCCGGTGCCTCAGCACCAGAGAGAGACCATCGCCACCGTCCCCGCGCGTCCGATGTGCCCCGCGCTCGCTCAGGCTTCGCGCTGGCTTCCGCCTGATGGTCATCAACAGAATAACCTGGCATGTGGGCGATCTGTTCGTAGTCCAGGCTTTAGCCTGTTGTCCTATGGATCGGGCAAGAAAACACACAGGCTAACGCCTGGACTACGAACGGGGAAGCTTTCCTTGATGTGCAGTCATTCTGTTGGATTCCATAGGGCGGGACTCCGACGGAATGCCAGGAACAAGGGACAGTCCCCTTGCGCCCTCGCCCGACTGCGGGAAGCCCGGAGGTCGCGAAAGAGACTGCGACCGGCCTAGCCGAGTTTCAGCTTCACCGTGGGGGTACCCTCTAGGTCGAAGACCACCAGGTAGAGCTCCACCCACCGGTCCCCGAGCTTCTGCTCCAGCTTCTGCAAGCGATCCTCCTCGCCGCCGTAGGTACACCGGTAGACCACGCCGCTGGGCAAGGTGTAGGTCGCGGATGTCTGGTCCAGCGCCTTCTGTTCGGCACCGACAACGCCGAAGGACTCCTCCGCATACTCCCGCTTGTAGTCCAGCTTCACGTAAAGGTTGCCCACATCCGAACCGTTGGGCTGGACCGCTAGCTTGAAGGAATCCCCGTCCTTCACGATCAGAAGCACGGCGTTCCTCTTCATGCCGTCGTCGCTCAGGACATAGTAGCGGACCGCGTAGACCTCCTTGTGGGCCTTCGAGCGAACGGCGGGACGGATGTAGATGTCGGTATCCGACTTGGCTTGCGCCACCCTGAGCCACGGGTAGTCTGGCTTCCACGGCTTGTAGAAGGCCTGCCATGTCCAGTGGAGGCACGGCTGCAAGGCGTCGAATTCCTTCGCCCTTGCCTTCGCAAGAACGGACGCAGCAAACGCCTCGGGGGTAGCGGCAGCAAAGCCGTGGTTCGCGATACTCACCGGCTCGGGGGACTGGGCCATGGCCACGCAGGAGGCGAGCAGCATCGCCACGAAGAAGGCGCGAGGGGTACTCTGGATCATCACGTCTCGTTGTCTTTGGGTTGGGCTGTCCCCTCCCGGCCCAGCCAGGAAGGGGGAAAGGAGCCTGAAAACTACGCGCCCATAGCCCGTCCTTCAACCGCGACCGTCCTCTGAGACGGGCAGGGAGTGAGGGTCT
>QKCY01000447.1 GCA_003245525.1 Victivallales bacterium
GGGAACGCCGAGCACCAGCTCGGCGTTCCGGAAGACAGAAAAACCGCCGAGCTGGTGCTCGGCGCTCCCAGGGGGGGGCTGCCGGGTTTGGGATGGGGGGAGTGCCGATCGGGAGATCGGCGTTCCGGAAGACAGAAAAACCGCCGAGCTGGTGCTCGGCGGTTCTGGGGGGGCTGTTCAGGCGGGGAGCCGCCTTGGCCTATTCGCCGACGATGACGGACTCGATACCGAGGCAGTCGGCGATCTTGGCGATGGTGGTGGCGTGGTGGCCGATGCCGAGGGCGAAGTGGTGGGTGGGGCCTTCGGCGACCCAGCGCTTCAGGAAGGTGCGCACATCGGGCTTGAAGCGGCCGTGGGTGTTGGTGTTGCCGGTGGGCGGAATGGGCCAGCGCACGGACTCGCCTTCGGCGATGACGAACTTGAAGGAGCCGTCGGCCTTGACCCCGATGCTGAGCATGGTGATCGGGCCTTCCTTGATCTGGAACTCGACCCCGGCCCCGGAGCCGGGCTTGCCGTGGTACTTGGCGAGGCTGCGCAGGACGGGCTTGCCGTCGGCGATGTTCAGGTGGTGGGGACCATCGTGGCCGACGAGCACGGAGTCGCGCGCGAAGTCGATGGGATGGAACTCCGCGAAGCTGCCGCCGATGTCCAGCCGGTCCATGATGAGCATGGCGATGCAGGTCTTGATGTCGAACTCGCCGCACATGGGGAATCCGGCGGCGCAGAGGAGGGAGTTGCCGACGATGAGGTTGGTGACCACCTGGCGCATTTCGCTGCCCGCCTCGGCCTCGTAGTAGTAGGCCAGGCCGTCGAGTTGCTTGGTGCCGACGAAGCGGTCGAGGGCCAGGGCCACGCGGGCGGCCATGGTCAGATCCTCGTCGTTGAGGCGGCTGGTGAGGGGGTCGCTGACCGGGTCGGGGGTGGCGAAGAAGGCGAGGATCTCCTCCTTCTTGGCGGCGAGTTCGGCGGGCTCCACGGCGCGGTAGGCGCGGAGGATGTCGTCGGGCTCGCACTGCACGACATGGCAGCCGAAGGCGGCGGTGACGGCGGTGGGGTCGGTATGCATGTCGAGCATGGCTTCGAGCACGTGGCCCATATGGCCGATGCGGGCCTGGCGCAGGTCGTGGAGGACCTTGGCGATGGAGCACCATTCGGCGAGTTCGGCGTCGGCCGCCGGGTCGTCGTGGAGCATGCCGAGGATGAGCGGCGGCGCGGGGCGGCCCATGCGGATGGCGACACCGGTGAACTCCGGCACGCTGCACAGGTCGTCGTTACAGAGCTGCATGTAGGTGTTGCCGCGCGGGTAGTCCATGGCGGCCAGGGGCTGGAGGGCGACCAGCACGATAGGCAGGTCAAGGGAGCGGGCGAGCACGCCGAAGGTGGAACTGGTGGCGTAGGTCACCATGTCGATGAAAAGCACGTCCAGGTCGGCGGCCTTGATCTTGGGCAGGGCGGCATAGGCGACCGTAGCCTGGTCGACCATACCGAAATCCACCACCTCGACCCCGTTGCCGGTCAGGCGCTCCTTGAGCACCTCGGCCTTGCCCATCAGTTCGTCGAGCAATCCGGGGAACTGGTCCCAGTAGACATGGTGGCCGACGGACAGGAGGCCCACGCGGGCCATCAAGGGCTTTCTACGCTCCACTCGCATTGGCACGGCTCCTTGGCTAGGTCATCCACTCGCGGGAAAGGGGGAAAAGGGAAACGGGACGACCACCGAGGGTGATCGTCCCGTTGTACGTCTAGTTACGACGATGAGGGGGAGGGGAGGAGAGAGAGGCTAGTGGGACCGTCTCTTCTTCCGGCGGTTCACTTCGCTCGGCTTCTCGTAGTGCCGACGATTGCGCAACTCCTTCATCGTACCTTCTTTGTCCAACTTCTTCTTGAGTCGACGCAACGCCCGATCAACGGGTTCGCCCTTACGACTGCGTACTTCCGACATGCTTTGTTCACCCCCTTTCGTATCGGTCTGTGCCTGGGTTAGTCGTGGTCCAAGGGGACCGCTTCAGCGCCAAGCATGGCTCGTAGTTTCATCAAGGCCCGGTACTGGATCTGGCGGACCCGTTCGCGCGTGCAGCCCACATGCTGGCTGACTTCCTCGAGGGTGCGCGGCGGTTCGCCGTTCAGTCCGAAACGCATATTCAGAATGGTCTGCTCCCGTTCGTCGAGTTGTTCGCGGATCACCTCTTGCAGGTGTTCGGCCA
This sequence comes from Victivallales bacterium, assembly GCA_003245525.1. GTDB lineage: Bacteria > Verrucomicrobiota > Lentisphaeria > Oligosphaerales > Lenti-02 > Lenti-02. The sequence continues at coordinate 2,205 of QKCY01000447.1, forward strand.
TGAGCACCCGTTCCAGGATGCTGTCGGGACTGTCGCTTTCGCTGTCGGGGATCACGTCCTCGTAGTCGCCGGCGTCTTCGCCGCCCAACGCATCACTGAGGGAGATACCCCGCACATCGGCCTGCTTGAGCCACGCCACCGTCTTGAGGCTGAACTCGCTGGCCTCGGCGATCTCCTGGTCGGTCGGTTCCCGGCCAAGGTCCTCGGTGAGCGAGCGGGTGATGTTGCGCACTTTGCCCAAGCGCACAGCCGACTGGATCGGCACCCGGACGGTCCGGCTCTGGTTGGCCAGAGCCCGGCGCATGGCCTGCTTGATCCACCAGGAGGAGTAGCTGCTGAACTTGGCTCCCTTGGCCGGATCGAACCGGTCTGCGGCTCGGATCAGTCCCACATTGCCTTCCGCGATCAGGTCGCAGAGGGGGAGGCCCAGTCCCCGGAAATCATAGGCGATTTTGACCACCAGACGCAGGTTGCTGCGGATCAGTTTCTTCTTGGCTTCTTCGGAACCAGCGTGAATCTGCTCGGCGAGTTGGACTTCGTCGTCCTCGCTGAGGAGCGGAAATCGCATAATATCGTGCATGTACTGCCGAATACTATCGCCGCCGTCACGCATTCGTTTCCTCCGGGTGAGGCTAGGCAGGGACTCCGGGGCAAAAGCGGGGAAGGAGCGGGTGGGGTTCCGGCCCCGCTTCTTCCCATCTGTCAGCGGAGCCTCGCCTCGTAGACCCGGGCTACTATATTCCCCAGACCACACGGTGCAACGCAAAAGAATCGCATGGAATCGTGGCGTAATCAACTGGCAGCGTGGGCGAAAACGTCGTCTGGGGCTCCGGAACGGCGGCGAATCCTGCTGCCCGATAGCGGCTGCGTGGCTCCGGCAGTGGCCCGTCTGGCGACGCAATGCTCTCATCGGCTGGTGGTTGTGTCTCCGGACTCAGCCCGGTCCGAACGTTTGGCCGCGAACTTGGCCGCCTATCTGGATTTGCTCGGGGATTCCCGGCCGATCATGCAAGTGCCGGAAGTGGTGGGGCCCAACCGCAGCCAATGGCAACCCGAGAACGAGGCGGCCCGCTGCGCGGCCCTGGAGGGCATTCTCGGCGGGCAGCCGGGAGTTTTCGTCCTGACAGTCCAGTCGCTGCTGAGTCCGGTCATCTCGCCGGTGGGTTTCATGGAACGGACCTTCACGCTGCGGGTGGGCGACCGGGACTGGGAGCCGGAGGCCCTGGCCCGCCGGCTGGTGGAACTGGACTACGACAGCGAACTGGAGGTGCAGGCCCCCGGCGAGTTCGCCCGGCGCGGCGGCCTGATGGACATCTACTCCCCGCTCTGCGACGCCCCCGTGCGCATCGAGTTCTTCGGCGACGAAATCGAGTCGATGCGCTTGTTTCTGCCGGACAGCCAGCGTTCGTTCCGCCCGGTCGAGGAGTTGCGGATTGTGCCGCGCGGCATGGTGGTGACCGATCCGGAGGGCCACGAAGCGGCCTGTGTCCGCGACTACTTCGCCGCCGACGTGCCCTTTGCCGTGGTGGAGCCCGAGGCCGTTGCCGAGCACCTCGGCACCTTTGGCGACGCGGCCATGGTCGCCACCTGGCAGGAACTGCGCGACCAGCTTCCGCACGCGGCGTTCTTGACCTGGGACGTGGGCGGCGGCGAGGAGGTCACCGGTCCCGTTGCCGGCGAGGAACGGGTGGACTGCGTGGGGCTCGGGCACGAACTGAGCATGCTCCTCCCCGAACTGGGCGAGGAGGGGGCGATCCTGCATTGGCAGCAGTTGCGCGATGCCCTGATCGGCTGGCAGCGGCGCGGCTTCGCGATTGTCATCGGCTTGGCGGAGGAGGGCGAGCGGGATCGTTTCGCCCAGATGCTGGCGGACGATCCGCTGACCCGGGGCCTCTCCCTGGCCGTGGAGTCGGTGCGGTTGGAGGCGGGCGTGCTCTTCCCCGACGCCCGGTTGGTCCTGTTGAGCGAGCGCGAAGCATTCGGGCGTGCGCCGGACATGCGCCGCCGCCGGACCAGCCGCTACCACCTGGACGAGGCCACGGCGGACGGCATGGATCTGGAGGAGGGCGGTTACGCGGTCCATGCCTCCCATGGCATCTGCCTGTTCCATGGCATCACCCATCTGGAGGTCAATGGCGAGATCCAGGAGGTGATGGAGCTGGAGTTTGCCGACGATGCGCGGCTCTACGTGCCGCTCGACCAGGCCTTCCTGGTGGCCCGCTACGTGGGTGGCAGCAAGAAGCTGCCGTCTCTGAGCAAGCTCGGCGGTGCCGCCTGGAAGAACGCCCGCGAGGCCGCCGCCACGGCGGCTTGGGACCTGGCCGCGGAACTCCTCCGCCTGGAGGCCATGCGCCAACACGCGCAAGGGGCCAGTTTCCCCCCGTCGCCGGACTGGGAGACCTCCTTCGCCCGCAGTTTCCCCTACAACGAGACGCCCGACCAGACCAAGGCCATCGAGGACGTACTCGGCGATCTGGCCAGCGGCAAGCCCACCGACCGCCTGCTTTGCGGCGATGTGGGCTACGGCAAGACCGAGGTGGCCATGCGGGCCGCCTTCCGCGCCGTGGTCAACGGCAAACAGGTCGCCGTGCTGGTGCCCACCACCGTGCTCGCCCAGCAGCACCACCGCACCTTCACCGAACGCATGGCCGGGTACCCGGTGAACATCGAGGTGCTGAACCGGTTCCGCACCAAGGGCGAGCAGCGCCATGTGCTGGAGCGGCTCTCGGCAGGCGGGGTGGACATCGTGATCGGCACCCACCGCCTGCTCCAGAAGGATGTCCACTTCGCCGATCTCGGCCTGCTGATCGTGGACGAGGAACAGCGTTTCGGCGTCCGTCACAAGCAGAAGCTGAAGCAGTTGCGGGCCAGCCTCGACATTCTCACGATGACCGCCACGCCGATCCCCCGGACGCTCTACTTCAGCCTCAGCGGCATCCGCAATCTGAGCACGATCATGACCGCCCCGGCCGAGCGGCTGCCGGTGAACACCATCGTGGCCCAGTATGACAAGCACCTGATCCGCCAGGCGGTGCTGCGCGAACTGGAGCGCGGCGGCCAGGTCTACTACCTGCACAACCGGGTGCGCACCATCGAGCGCGAGGCCTTCCGGCTGGGCCAGGTGGTGCCCGAGGCCCGGATCGGGGTCGGCCACGGCCAGATGACGCCCCACGAACTGGAGGAGGTGATGACCCGGTTCGTCACCGGCGAGATCGACGTGCTCGTCTGCACCACCATCATCGAGTCCGGCATCGACATCCCCAACGCGAACACGATCGTCATCGACCGGGCCGACCGCTTTGGCTTGGCCGAGATGTACCAGCTCCGGGGCCGCGTGGGCCGCTACCACAACCAGGCCTACGCCTATCTGCTCCTCCCGCCCAGCAACATCCTCACCAAGGACGCGCGCGACCGGCTCAACGCGATCCGCAAGTACACCCACCTCGGGGCCGGGTTCAAGCTGGCGCTGCGCGACCTGGAGATCCGTGGCGCGGGCAATATCCTGGGGTCCGAACAGAGCGGACACATCGCCGCCGTCGGTTTCGAACTCTACTGCGACCTACTCAAGGAAGCGGTCGCCCGGCTCGACCACCGCCAGCCGGACGTGGCCCGACCGATCCCCGTGGATCTGGACCGCCTCGTCTTCGCTGCCGAGGACCGCGTGGGACGCTCCACCGCGGCCCTGCCTGCCGACTACATTCCCGGCGACGTCCGTCGGATCGAGCTGTACCGCCGGATCGCCCGCGTGGCCAAGCTGGAACAGGTGGACGATCTGGCCAAGGAACTGGCGGACCGTTTCGGTCCCTTGCCGAACTCGGTCGAGACCCTGCTGGCCGTAGCCCGCGTGCGCTGCCTCGCCCGCGCCGCGAAGGTGACCAGCGTCCGGGTATGGGACCGCCGGGTCTATCTGGAGACCGCCCGCGGCCTGCTCAAGCCCCAGGGCAACTCCTTGCCGCTCCTCCATTCCGACGACGGTCGCGCCCAACTCGGCGAACTGGCCCACCGCTAGTCTCCCACCAGCGCCTGCGTTGGCAAGTGGGGGTGCGGACCTTACATTAAGGGGATGGTTCCGACTGCCCAATCACGCATCGGGTTCGCGTGGTGCTTGCGTATGCGACGGGGGGTCGTGGTTCGTTCCTACGGAGATATGCGATGAAGAGCGCCTTCGAACTGGCGATGGAGCGCCTGGGCGGCGGTCCCCTGCGCGAATATACGGCGGCCCAGAAGGAGCAGTTGGCCGAGGTCGACCGCGCCTACGACGCGCGGATCGCCCAGGCCCGCCTGCAGGCCGAGACGGCCATCCGGGCGGCAGCGAGCGATCCGGCCAAGCAGCAGGAGTTGCAGGCCCGGTTGGCGACCGATGTCGCCACTTTCGAGGAGCGGCGGCAACGGGACAAGGACGAGCTGCGCAAGCGGTTCGATGCGGAGTAGCCTATGTTCGTCGATCAAGCGAAGGTGTTTGTGCAGGCCGGTGCCGGAGGCGACGGGTGCGCCAGTTTCCGCCGCGAGCGGTTTGTGCCGAAGGGCGGGCCGGACGGCGGCGACGGCGGACCGGGCGGTTCGGTGATCTTCCGGGCGGTGACCGGCGAGCAGAGCCTGGTCAATCTGCGTTTCCAGCAGCATTGGCGGGCGGAGCGGGGTTTCCACGGCAAGGGCAAAGGCCAGCATGGCCACCGGGGCCAGGACTGCATCGTCGAGGTGCCCTTGGGCACGATGGTGTGGGACGAGGAGACCGACGAGCTGCTGGTGGATCTGACCGAGGTGGGCCAGGAGTTCATCGTCGCCCAGGGCGGCGCGGGCGGCCGGGGCAACTGCCGCTATGTCTCCTCGGTGAACCGGGCTCCGACAAAATGTACCCCCGGCAAGCCGGGCGAGGAGCGTTGGGTCCGCGCGGTGATGAAGACCATCGCCGACGTGGGCCTGGTGGGCTATCCCAATGCCGGGAAATCCACCCTCATCACTGCCATCTCCGACGCCCATCCCAAGACGGCGCCCTATCCCTTCACCACGCTGCATCCCAATGTGGGGGTGGTGGAGTTCGAGGATTTCTTCCGCTTCACCGTGGCCGATATTCCCGGCCTGATCGACGGGGCCCATGACAATGTGGGCCTAGGGCACGCCTTCCTGCGCCATATCGAGCGCTGCCATGCGCTCGCCTATGTGCTGGATATGGGCGGGGTGGACGGCCGCGACCCGCTGGAGGATCTGAAGCACCTCCGGGCCGAGTTGGAGATGTACCAGGAGGGGCTCAGCGAGCGTCCTTGCATTCTGGTCGCCAACAAGATGGACCTCGACGGGGCACCCGAGAACCTGGAGCGCCTGCGGGCCGAGGAGCCGTACCCGGTGATTCCCATTTCCGCCGAGATCGAGGAGAACACCGCCGAGGTCGTGCGGATTCTGCGGGAGTTGGTCACCGAGTTGCGCGAACGCGAGGCTGAGCGCAAGCAGCGGGAGAAGGAGGCCAACGCGCCAGCAACGCTCCCGCCGGTGCTGGACATGGAGCCGCCTACGATGGAGCCGCCTACGGAGGAATAGCCTCCCGTTCACTTGCCGAGGGACGGTACCCCATGTTGCACGAGATCCACCACCCGTTGTTGCAGCACAAGCTCACCGCCCTGCGCGACCGGCGCACGGGCTGCAAGGAGTTCCGCGAACTGGCCAGCGAGATCACCCTCCTGCTGGCCTACGAGGCGCTCAAGGAAGTGGCGGTGGACGATTGCGAGATCGAGACGCCGCTGACCACCATGACCGGCAAGAAGCTGCGGAACGATCTGGTCATCGTTCCCGTGCTCCGGGCGGGCGTGGGGATGCTGGACGGAATGCTGACGCTGGTGCCCACCGCGCGGGTGGGGTTCGTGGGCATGTACCGCGATCCCGAGACCAAGGAGCCGGTGGAGTACTACTGCAAGCTGCCCGAGAACCTGGTGCATCCCCTGGCCATCGTCATCGACCCCATGCTGGCCACGGGCGGCTCGCTGGCGGCCACCGTGGACCTGCTGAAACGGTCTGGGATGGACCAGGTGCTCGTCATCTCCATCCTGGCCGCACCCGAGGGGGTCGCGGTGATGACCGAGCGCCATCCCGACGTTCCCGTCTACACCGCCGCCGTGGACGAGCGGCTGAACGACCACAAGTACATTGTGCCCGGTCTCGGCGATGCCGGCGACCGGCTGTACGGCACCAAGTAGCGTTCCCGACCGCAGGAAAGGGCCTCGGATGCCCGACGCCACCACTGTTCCCACCATGAACCGGGGCGGTTCCGCCCTGCTGGCCGTGCAACACGTCTTTGCCATGTTCGGGGCCACCGTGCTGGTGCCGATTCTGACCGGACTGAACCCGAGCGTGGCCCTGATCTCGGCTGGCTTGGGCACGCTGGTCTTCCATTTCGTGACCGGAAAGCAGGTGCCGGTCTTCCTGGGGTCGAGCTTTGCCTTCATCGGCGTGATCATCGCCGTGGGCAAGGGCGATCCGGCGAACTTCGGCTACGTGGGCGGTGGGATTCTGGTGGCCGGCTTGTTGTACTGCGTGTTTGCCGGGATCGTCCGGCTGGTCGGGCCAGGCATCGTGAAGAAGCTCTTTCCACCCGTGGTCACCGGTCCGGTCATCATGGTGATCGGGCTCCACCTGGCCCCGGTGGCGGTGGGCATGGCCGCCCAGAACTGGTGGCTGGCCCTGGTCCCGATCCTCACGATCATCGGGGTTTCCTGTTTCATGCAGGGGTTCTTCCGGCTGGTGCCGATCATCATCGGCATCGCGGCGGGATACCTGGTGGCGGTCAGTTGCGGCCTGGTTGACTTCTCGGCGGTGCAGACCGTGCTCGACCAACACCGGTTCTTCGTCTCGCCCAAGGACTTCACCTTGCCGAGATTCGGCTGGTCGGCGATTGCGGTCATCGCGCCCATCGCCATCGTCACCTTCATGGAGCACATCGGGGATGTGACCACGAACGGGGCCGTGGTGGGACGCGACTTCCTGACGAGTCCCGGCCTCCACCGGACCCTGCTCGGGGACGGGCTGGCGACCATGCTGGCCGGCTGCATCGGCGCCCCCGCCAACACCACCTACAGCGAGAACACGGGGGTGTTGGCGGTGACCCGCAACTACAATCCCGCGATTCTGCGGCTGGCCGCCGTCTTCGCGATTCTACTCGGCCTGGTCAAGCCCGTGGGCGCCATCCTGCAGACGGTGCCGACGCCGGTCATGGGCGGAGTGAGCTTCATCCTCTTCGGTATGATCGCCTCCATCGGCATGCGCACCATCAGCGAGGCGAAGGTCGATTTCAGCCACAGCCGCAACCTGATCATCGTGACGCTGATCCTGGTTACCGGTCTGGCCCGCCCGGTTCCCGATCTCTCCCCCGGCATCGCTGTGACCGTCGGCAAGCTACAGTTGGCGGGCATCAGCCTGGCAGCCCTGGTGGGACTGGTCGCCAATCTGGTGCTGCACCTGCTGCTGCCCGACAACCCCGACAGCGATTGACCGCTAGACGTGCGTGGCAGCCTGCCACGCATTCCGGGTCAGCACATAGTGCCGCATGTTCATCTCGGTGCCCGAGCGGTCGTTCCATTCGGGCTCCTCGCTTTCCAGTTGGAACCCGTTGGCCTCGGCGGCCTGGATGGCGCAGTCGTTCTCCTCCCAGATGCCGGTCTCGATCCGGTCCGCGCCGAGTTCCTCGAAGATGTAGGGGAAGAGCAGGGCGCGCGCCTCGCGGCAATGGTTCTTGCGCCAGTAGGGCCGGGCGATGCGGTTGCCTTCCCCGGCCACCCGGCAGCCGTCCCGGTCCTCCAGGCAGAGGAAGAAGCGCCCGATGACCCGGTCGCTGGGGTTGTCCACCACCATCCAGGTCGAGAGCAGAGGGAGCGAGACGATCCGCTCCAACTCCTCCTGCGCCTCCTCGACCGAAGCGGGAGAGAGGGCGCCGCTCGAGGTGTGCATCTCCGGGTCGAGTCCCATCGTGAAATACTCGCGGGCGTCGGCTACCGGGTCCGGGGGGCGCAAGGTGACCACGTTCGACCGGAGAACCGGCACTGGCCGTGGCATGGGCATGCGGGACATGGCACTCTTCCTTGGACTGGCGGGGAGGGGGGGGATCGGTCCGCATTGCCGCACCGGGAAACGGGATGCACGGCAAAGCCGTCCCGTCTCCCCTCTCCAGGAGAGTCCGGAACCGACCATGGACGCCGTTTCCATTCCAGTTCCTGGGGGAGTTGGACTGGCAACGGCTACTACTCTCAGATCACTGCAGAATCGACAGAATAGCCTCATTATCCAGGTGTTGCGCCGCCATGACAAGGGAAATCATGGCTTGTTCACGGATTTCGTCAGCGGGACCCTCCGGGAGGTCGCAAAGGCCTGCGGTTGCCTTTTGTCCGGTGGCTGATTACGGTTGCTCCCCTGCGTTCCTCGTCATCCTGTCGTCTGCCGGAGTCGCTGCCATGCAACGTTCTTGTGTCGTCGCCCTGATTCTGCTTGCCTTCTTGGCTGGAGCCGAACCCTACACCGGACTGGTCAGCACGGCTGGCGCGGTCTTTTTCGAGGCGGGCGGACAGCAGGCATTTGAGTTGCATCCGGCGCTGTTTGGGGCGGGTTGGCGGGGGAGCCGGGCGCTGCCGCGGAAGCTCGGCGAGGATACCGGCGATGTCTGCCGCGGGGTGATCCGGCATCCGGATGGCGGCTCGGTGGAGTCCGAACTGCGTGCGCAGCAGGTCGGCGACGCGCTGGATCTGCACTATGTGCTGACCACCAAGGACGAACTCAAACTGAACAGCCTGCATGTCTCCTTCAGCTTCCCCGAAGCGTTCCTCGCCGGGGCCAGCTACACGGTGGGGGGAGAGACAACGGCGTTTCCTGCCCAGTACGGCGAGACCCATCTGTGGCGGGGCGAAACGGTGTCGGACGTGCGTTTCTCCTGGCCCGACGGGGCCTGGCTGCAGGTGGCGTTCGCCAATCCTGCACCGGTTCTGATCCAGGACGATCGCCGCTGGGGACCCTCCTTCGAGCTGCGCATTGGACCGCAGATGGACGACGCCAAGGCGGTCCCTGCCGGGCACGCTCTCGACGTGGACCTGAAAGTCAGTTCCAGCGCCGGCATCAAACTCGACATCGACCGGCCGGTGACCATCGAGGCGGGCGACGACTGGGTGCCGCTTACCGTCGAACTGGACATCGAGCCCGGTTCCGCCCTGGACTTCTCCAGCCTGTTTCCCCGCGATCTTCCGGCAGGTCGGCATGGCTGGCTCCAGGTCCGCCCCGACGGCCAGTTCGTCTTTGCCGATGCGCCGGACCAGGCCCGGCGGTTCTACGGCGTCAACTTCTGCGGCACCGCCAACTATCTGGCCCACGAGGAGGCGGACCGGGTGGCCGAACGGCTCCAGCGGTTGGGCTACAACGCCCTGCGCTTCCACCACCACGAGCGCCCGCTGGAGGACCGCAGCCAGGGCCGTTCCACCGATCTGAATCCCGAGCGCCTTGATCAGTTCGACTACCTCTTCAATGCCCTCAAGCAGCGGGGGATCTACCTGACCACCGACTGCTATGTTTCCCGGGCCGTGGCGGCGAACGAGATCTGGCCCGACGCCAAGGGCGATGTGGAGATGGACGAGTTCAAGATGCTGGTGCCGGTGAACGAGCGGGCCTACGAGAACTGGGCCACCTTCATGCGGAACCTGCTGACCCATGTCAACCCCTACACCGGGCTCCGCTATGCCGACGATCCGGCTCTGGCCTGGCTGGCCCTGATCAACGAGGGCACCTTCACCCGCCTCATCGGCCGAGTGAGCGACCGGGTCCGCCCGGACTGGGAACGGGCCTGGGGAGCTTGGCTTAAGCAGCGCTACGGCACCGCCGAGGCGGTAGCCAAGGCCTGGAACACCGAGTTTGCGGGCGACCTCTCCGTCCCGCAGGCCGAGCTGGCGAAATCCTTCACGAAGGACGATCCGCAGAGCCGCGATTTCGCCGTCTTCCTGGCCGAGAGCGATCGGGACATGTTCCGGCGTATGAAGCACTTCCTGCGCGACGAGATCGGCACGAAGGCTCTGCTGACCAATATGAACTGCGGTACCAACACCCCGCAGAACCAGCTCGCCCGCGCCGAGTTCGACTATGTGGACGACCATTTCTACGTGGACCATCCCCAGTTCCTCGACCAGCGGTGGCGGCTGCCTTCCCGGTGCGGCAACACCAGTCCGGCCTTGGTTGGTGCGCCGGGCGGTCGCCATACGGCCTTCACCCGCATCTATGGCAAGCCCTTCACGATCAGTGAGTTCAACTACTCGGGACCGGGCCGCTACCGGGGCGTGGGTGGGATTCTGACCGGGTGCATGGGGGCCTTGCAGGACTGGTCGGTCATCTGGCGTTTCGCCTATAGCCATAGCTCCGCCAGTATGCTTTCCCCCCGCACGGCTGGCTATTTCGATATGGCGTCCGACCCCCTGAACCAGGCGGCGGAACGGGCGAGCCTCTGCCTCTTCCTGCGGGGGGATATGGCCCCGGCCCCGCGTGCCGTGGCCATGACCTTCGATCCGGTCGCCATCACCGCCGGGCAGGACACCCAAGGGGCCGTGGCCCCCGGCTGGAGCGCGTTGGTATCCGTGGTGCGCGTGGGCACCTTCCTGGGGGATCGTGCCGCCAAGGTACCTGCCGACATCGCGTTGCCCGACACGTCCTCCGCTCCCGCCCAGGCGGCAGCGGTGATTGCCGAGCCCTATCGCAAAGAGGCCGGGACGGAGATCCTGGCCCAACTGCGGGAACGGGGTTGGTTGCCCGCCGACAATGCGACCGACTTGGAGGCCAAACGGGGCCAGAGCGCGAACAACCAGTTCCTGATGGACGGCGAGAAGAATGTGATGGTACTCGATACGCCGTGCACCGCCGGTGGCTATGCGCCTGCCGGGCAGACCGTGCGGACGGCGGCGGCGGATTTTGCCATCGACGGGGCCGGGGAGGGGGCCACGATCTGGATCTCCAGCCTGGACGGCAAGCCGATCCAGACCAGCCAGCGGCTGCTGCTCACCCATTTGACCGACCTCCAGAACACCTCGGTCCACTATGCCGAACGAGCCCGCCAGATTCTGCTGTCCTGGGGAAAACTGCCGCACTTGGTGCGGGTGGGGGCGGCCACGGTGACGCTCCACCGGGCCGATGGGCCCTTGCCCAAGGTCTATGCCTTGGCCACGAACGGCCGCCGGACCGGCGAGGTCCCGGTCAGCCGGGGAGCGGGCGGGGCACTGGTGCTGGACATCTCTACCAAGGGGCCGGATGGGGCCCGGATGCTCTACGAACTGGACTTCCGGTAGTGAACAGGAGACCTGCGGGGACGGGTGCCCCCGCAGGCCTCGGACCGTCTAGAACTCGATGGCGAGCTGGGCGGTCAGGGTATCCTCCTCGGTGTCGTTGCCGTCGTCATAGGTACCATGGAGGTACTCCAGCGACAGGATGGCGGCACCGTAATCGCCCTCATGGAGCAGGTAGGAGGCGGCGACGCCGTAGCGGGTGTCGGGGAGCCAGTCGTTCAGGTCCTCGCCGCGCTCGTACTTGAGGGCCACGCCCAGCTTTTCGGTGGCGGCGAAGGAAGCCTCGAAGTTCCAGGCGCTGGGCCGGGCGGAAGCGGCGGCGACTTCGCCAGCGGCGAAGTCGTCGAGCGCGCCCACGTATTCGGCCAGGAAGCCGAAGCGCCCCATGGTCAGGCAGGCGAAGGCGTTGATGCCATCCACCTTGTCCGCCACGAGAACATCCCCCGTGAGCTCGTCGATGCGGTCGGTGATCCCGTCCGAGTCGGCCAGGTTGGTGGTGTAGGCCACGCCCAGTTCGAGAATGACATCATCGCTGAAGGAATGGGCGTAGGAGAGGGCGAGGACCAAGTCGTCGAGCTGGCTCTCGTCATCATCCTCGATGTCGCCGTTGAACACGGTCAGGCTGAGGTCCAGGTTGCCGAATACCGCGCCTAGCTGGGCGGCGCTTTCGCGGGTCTCGCTGAGCTCAAGCACGAGCGGATCGGTGATGAAGCTGGATCCGAAGGCACCGAAGGGCACATACATCTTGCCCACTTCGAGGTAGAGCGGGAAGGCGTCGGGGTTGCCGAGCCGGAGGATGCCCACATCCACGGTGACGTCCTCGGTATCGTCCTCCTCGTAGAGCAGCACGACTTCGCCTGCAATCCAGTCGTTCAGCCGGGCCTCCAGTCCGATCTCGACGACGGCTAGGGTGAGATCCGATCCCTTCGCCTCGGCGGCGGGATCGTCGGAGGAGGTCCTGGCGTAGCCTGCCTCGACTTCCACCACCCCGTGAATCGTGAGGTGGTCTGACCAAGGCTGGGCGGGGATGACGGGCCGGGCTGTCTGCGTTGCCAACTGGGCGGCCTGGACGGCAATGGTCTGCTGCTGGGTCTGGACGAGCCGTTCGAACTCGGCCATGCGGGCCTTGAGGGCCTCGAATTCGGCCCGGGAAACGGTGCTTTCCTGGGCAGTGGCCAAGCCAACCAGGGATAGCAGGCCCGCAAGGGCGATACGCGGCAGGACGGGGGTTCTCATCGGTGGACTCTCGATTTGGTCTGGAAAACAAACGAGGGCGCAAGGCAACCCGAGGAATCGGGCAGTCCTTGCGCCCTCACTTTCCGGCTCGATTGGCCGGACCGTAGGACGGATAGCGCAGGCGATGGCCTATTCGGTGGTGGCGAGTAGGTCGATCAGCCGCTTGCGCAGGGTTTCGAGTTGTTTCGACTTGAAGGAGCGCCGGGTGTCGTCGAGCACGGCGATCACCTCGGCCAAAGTCTGGCGCAGAAGACGCTGATGGGGACAGCGCACGGTGGGGCACGTAGCGAGGTCGACATGGGCGTGGGCTCCTTGGCTGACGTGGTGTAGAAGCTCTTGGTGAGCCTTGAGGCGCAGCGCCAGTTCTTCGGCGCTGCCCGCCAAGGCATCATGGATGGTCATGCCTGCACTCTCCCGAGGGGTGGCTGTGGAGGCGGTCAAACCGCATAGTATGTTACATTATAACATAACAAGGAAAAGGGTGCAACCAGTATGGGCCAACAAGCTGGGCGGTATCGCGGCAGGCAACCCGTCCCGCCGCGCGAAGGAGGGAGGTCACTCCTGGTCGGCTGGCGAGGCGGGGGAATGGTGGAGATCGTCGAGCGCCAGTTCCATGCAGCGTTCGCACTTCTCGGGTTCTTCCGCAGGTTCGCAGAAGTACTCGTAGCTGCGGATCCATTTTGCCCCCCCGCGCGGGCAGCGTTGCACGAAATCCATGAAACTGGCCAGATGGTCCAGCACTTCCTTGTCCACGGCGTGCTCCAGCCGGCAGGCATTGCTCTCGGCCAACTCGTCCCGGAGCAAGAGCACATCGGTCAAGAACCGTTTCAGCACATCGTGCCGGTGCTGGATGCGCTTGGCGATGGTCTGCCCCTGCTCGGTCAGAGTCGGCTGGGCATAGGGCTGGTAGTGGACCAGGCCCTTCTCCGCCAGCGATCGCAAGGCCAGCGTCACGCTCGGCTTGCGCACCGAGAGCCGTTCGGCGATATCCGTCACCCGCGCCTCGCCCGCCGAACGGATCAGCGACGCGATCGTCTCGAGATAGTCTTCCATCTCGCGGCTAAGAGTGAGGGTGGCAGCGGTCATTTTCGGCTCCGGAACAGGGCGTGTTTTGTTTGCCTAACATGGCGGCGCAAAAACGGATGTCAAACCAGTTCCGGCGCATTTGGGTCCAGTGCTAGAGGAGAGTCCCCCGTCCTTTGGGCGGGGCCCAAGGGTTGGGCTAGGCCAATCCCGAATGGATCGTGTGTCCGGCCGCACTTTGCCCGGTCGGTCTGCTGTCTTCCAGAAGCTCCATCTGCATGCCGATGGAAAAGTGGGAGCCGCCTCCGTGCGGCGATGGAGCGGGTTGCATCCGGTTCTACCCGCCGCTTGACCAGAGCGGATCGCGGCTCCCGCCCTTGTCTGGGAACACGGCAAACCACGGGAAAGCCTGCCCTCCTATGGCATTCAACGGAATTACTGCACATCAAGGAAAGCTTCCCCGTTCGTAGTCCAGGCTTTAGCCTGTGCGTTTCCCTGCCCGATCCAAGGGACAGCAGGCTGAAGCCTGGGCTACGAACAGATCGCTCACATGCCAGGTTATTCCGTTGAATGCCATTGGAGGGCGAACCCATGCCCCCTCTTCTGGGCGGGATTCCTTACGAGGGGAGCGGAGCCGGATCGAGGCAGCTTGGGCCGGGGCAGGGGATGACCTCGATGGTCGAGTGGCGGATCTCGCCGAAGGTGGCAAGGAGTTGGCGATAGTGCTCGGGGGGTCGGGGCGAGTGGGTCACCAGCGCCACGGCCACGCTGAGCGAACCGCCGCCCAGGGTCCAGACATGGAGGTCGGCAACCCGGTTGTCGGCATCCGCTTCGAGGCAGTTCCGGATGCGGTCCACGGTGGCGGGATCGACGCCGGCATCCAACAGAGTGCGAGCGGTTTCCCGCAGCAGGCCGAAGCCCCAGACCACGATCAGGACCGCGCCTAGAACGCCCATGGCGGGGTCCAGCCAGCGCAGGTTCCAGTAACGGACCCCGAGGAGGGCCGCCATGGCCAGGAGCGAGGTGAGGGCATCGGCAACCACATGGAGGAAGGCGGCCCGCAGATTGTGGTCGTGGTGATGGTGGTGCCCACGGTCGTCCTCGTGCGGATGGTCCTCATGGGGCTGGTGCAGCATGAACACGCTGAACAGGTTCACCGCCAAACCGATACAGGCAACCGTGAAGGCCTGCCGGAAGTGAATCTCGGGCTGACTGAACAGGCGATGAATCGATTCGGCGGCCATGCCCAACGCCACGATGCCGAGCACGATGGAGCTGGCAAAGCCAGCCAGGCTCTGGACCTTGCCCGTGCCGAAGGTGAAAGCCGGGTTGTTGCTCTGCCGGCGGGCAAAACGGTAGGCAAAGACGGTGATGCCCAGGGCAAACACATGGGTCCCCATGTGCCAACCATCCGCCAGCAGGGCCATGGAGCCGGTCAACCAGCCAGCCACAATCTCCACGACCATGGTACAGGCGGTGAGCAGGATCACCCATTGGGTCATCCGTTCCGCCCGCGTGGCTGCCGCGTCGAACTGGTGACTGTGTGTCCACTGGTCCATGTGAAGGGTATGCATGTCGGTTCCCGAGGTGGCGAAGGGCCAGGATTGTGTTTTGTGTGCCTAACATAATGCCGGCAGTCCCACTGGCAAGGAATCAGCGGACATTGTAGACGAGAGGGGGGGGCAGGTATTGCCCTCTCTGTCGGCACGTCGCCATGGCCATCGACTTGGCCCAAGCGGGTTGGGCAGTTTTCCTCGGCTCGCCGATTCTCCACGCCCAGTAGTTGGGGGTTGCCTGCCTACCCCGAGTCGCCGCAGACCCGGGTTTCACGCCGACCGGGTAGTCGCGCGGTCGATGAACGCGCGGGGGGCCGGTTGCCGACCAAGGTCCTGGTCCGCGTGGTCCCCCTGTCGCAGGTTCGTCGAACCTGCGACTACCCAACGGGGAGCATGCCGGGCACCGGTAGGAGGGCGGATCTGGTGCCGGGTCAGGGAACTGGCTGGTGCTGCCCTTCCTCCCGGCCGAGCAGAAGGTGGCGGTAGGATTCGGTGAGCATGGTCTGGATGCGGGGCCAGTCGGGGTGGGGGTGTTGCTGGTAGCGCAGGTGGGCGGCTTGGGCGCGGAGGATACCGGCTTCGGCGTAGTGGGGGCTGGCGTTGCCGTAGAAGAGGGTATAGAGCTCGGCGATGCGGCAACCAACCTGTTCCGGTTCCTTTTCGCCGGGGGTGCGGCGGGCGACCCACCAGGCGAGCTCGGCGCGGGCCACGGGTGCGGGGTCGAAGGTCCGTCCGGTTGCTTGGCGGATCTGCTCGTAGGCGGCGACGAGGTCGGGAAGGGCGGCTTCCGCGTAGTCGTCCCGTGCCCGCTTGAAGTGCATGGCCGAGCGGGCCAGCAGGTAGCCGGTGTGGATTGCCTGGAGAAGAGTCAGGTGGAACTGGGCGCGCAACTGGCGGACCAACTCCAGGCAGAGGGGCAGGCGCTTGCCGCCGTAGTACGCCTGCCACATGCGGGTCTCCGACGCGGCGAGATGCGAGGCGCTATGGCCGGGGCAGCGCAGCAGGACCAGGGCACCGATAGCCACCAAGAGGACTAGCAGGCAGAGCGCCGGGACCATTGACGGTCGCCTAGTTGAGCTTGAGTTGCATGGCCTGGGCGATGGCCATGATCTGCTTCTGGACCCGGCGGGCGTCGTCGACCCCGAGGCGGAGCAGGTGCTTCTGGGCGGGATACAGCTCCTCCAGCTTAGGGTCGGCATAGTAATAGAGCGTGCCCGAGTGGGTCAGCGCGGGTTCCTGCTCGGGGACCGGGGTGGTGAGGAGCACTCGGCAGGCGAGGGCGAGGGCATCGCGGAACTTGGCGTCGGGGTAGCCGATGTCGTGGTAGAGCTGGTCGAAGACCGGTTCCAGCCGGGTGTAGGCGGCGGCGACGGCCTGGGGATTGGCGTGGCAGAAGGTCTCGATGGTGGCGCGGGTGCGCAGGGCGTTGGCGGCGGAGGCGTACCAGCGGCGGTCGCGACCGGCTTCCGCCCGGTAGGGTTCGGTGGGGGCGAGGAAGGTGAGCTGGCCCTTGGGGCTGGTGCCGTTCGCCAGGCAGTCCGTCACCGCGACGATGCGCCGGAGTAGGTCGGATTGCTTCAGCCATTCGGCGATGCGTTCCGGGGGAAAGATCTGGTTCGCCAACTCGGGGAAGAGGGCGTTCGCCTCGGCCAGCGTGGTGACCGGTGGCGGGGGCGTGGCGGGCGCGGACGGCTGGGGAGTAACCGGGGCCGCAGCAGGAGGCCGAACCGCGGCGACGGGGCCGGGCTCGTCCTTGGGCTGCACGGCCGCCGGGGCCTTGTCGGTGGGCTCCGGCGGGGCATCCTGGGCGGGCTGGTGCTGGAGGTACTGCCAGACCCCAATCGCGATGCCGGCGATGAGCGGGGGCGGAATGTAGAACAACAGCGAACTGCGTTTCATGCGATGGACCTCGGTTGCGGAGAGAGAACCAACTCTTTGTGCGAGAACGCACGCGAAGGGTCAGGGAGTGGCGAAGGAGACGTATTTGTACGGATGATGGTCGAGGATGGTGGGGTACCAACCTTGGACCTGCGGGCGGATTAGGGTGGCGCGGACGTAGAAGTAGACCGGCAGAATGGGCAGCTCGTTCACCAGCAGCGCTTCGGCTTCCTGGAAACGCTGGAAGCGGGCGGCGGGATCGCGTTCGCGGCTGGCAGCCTCGATCAGCCGGTCGTAGTCGGCATTGCTCCAACCGGTACGGTTGTTGCCGCCGTCGGTCACCCACATGTCGAGGAAGGTGTTCGGGTCGTTGTAGTCCCCGATCCAGGAGGCCCGGACGATGTCGTAGTCCATCCGGCGCATGGAGTCGAGATAGACTTTCCACTCCTGGTTGTCGAGGGTGATCTGGACGCCGAGGCTGGTCTTCCACATCTGCTGGATGGCTTCGGCGATGACCTTGTGGGCTTCGCTGGTGTTGTAGAGCAGGCGCAGCTCGGGGAAGCCCTGTCCGTCGGGATAGCCTGCTTCGGCGAGCAGGCGCTTGGCCTCGGCAAGGTCCTCGGCGAGCTTGGCCTCGCAGACATAGCCACCCGTGTTGGGCGGGGTAAGACAGTAGGCGGGCAACTGCCCGGCCTTCAGAATGGCCCGGCAGATCTGCTCCCGGTTGATGGTCATGGCCAAGGCCCGGCGCACGCGGGGGTCGTCCAGGGGTTTGTGGGTGCAGTTGAGGCGGTAGAAATAGGTGCCCAGGTAGGGGTCGATGCGCAGCAGGTCGGGCTCCGTCTTCTGGTAGTACTCGATCCGGTGGAGGGGAACCGAGTAGGTGACATGCAACTGGCCGTTGCGGAAGGCGCGTTCCTCGGTTTCCGTGTCGTCGATGGCGAGGAACTCGATCCCCTTCAGCTTCACGGTCGCCGCATCCCAGTAGAGCGGATTGGGGACGACCACGATCTTCTGGTTGGTCTGCCAGCTCTTGAGGATAAAAGGGCCGTTACCCACATAGTTCCCCGGCTGGGTCCAGGGCGTCTGGGGATTGTCGATCGCGCCGAACTTGAGGATGGTGGCGGGATGGACCGGCCACCAGGAGTAGTGGTTGAGGAGCTGGAGGAAATAGGGCACGGAGTCATGCAGCGAGAGCACCAGCGTATGGTCGTCCACCGCCTTGGCACCGACCTGCGCGAAATCGGTCAGCTTGCCCTCGTTGAACTCCTTGGCGTTGGTCAGCGGGTAGAGCATGTAGGCGTACTCGGCGGCCAGGCCGGGAGAGAGGATGCGCTGGAAGGAGAAGACGAAGTCGCCGGCCACGACGGGGTCGCCGTTGGACCACTTGGCGTTTTCGCGCAGATGGAAGGTGTAGGTGAGGCCGTCGGGGGAGATATCCCAGGACTCGGCCACCCCTGGCACGGGCTTGAGGGTCTTGGGGTCCTCCGCCACCAGCCCTTCCAGCAGGGAGGAGATGAGGTTGTGCTCGGTGACCCCCGTCACCGTGTGGGGGTCCAGCCCCTTTGGCTCCGTGCCGTTGCCGAGTAGCAGGATGCCTTCCTGGGCGGCCCGGTCGGCGGCGGTCTGGCGCTGGGTCTTGCCGCAACCAGTCAGCAACAGGGCGGCCACGGCGAGGATGCCGAGACAAGAGACGATGCGCATGGAGTTCTCCTGAAGATGGTTCATCGGTACTGCCGGAACGGTGGCCGACCTGCCCGGAATGTCAAGCGGTTCCCGCCTCTTGCATTCCGTCCTTCGCGGGGGACATTGCGGCGTTCGCGCACCTTCATTCACCGAGGTAACGCATCATGCCTGTGCAATCTTGGTTGTCCACGTCCTGTGTCCGCTGGTATCCCGCCAGTGCTCCCCGTCCCTATCGTTCCCTGGCGTTGGAGGCGGCGCGCAACGAGCAGTTCAGTTTCCAGGTCGCGCTACAGAGCGACGAGGCGAACACCCAGACGGTCCGGGTCGAAGTGAACGGCCCCGAGGGTTGGTCGGTCCGGGTACGCCGGGTTGGCTTTGTCCCGGTCCGGCACCTGAACACGGCTTTGGCCGAGGGCCCGCTGGAAGTGGATGGAGTCGGGCATATCCCCGGCTACGTGCCTGATCCGCTCTTCGAAGAGACGGCGGTGGTTCTGCCCAAGGCCGAGACCCACGCCTTCTGGATTACGGTGAATCCCGCCAGTGCCCCGGCGGGCGACTACGCTCTGAAGGTGCGGGTGCTGCCCGAACGGGGCAAGGTCCAGATCCGGACCGTGAAGGTGAAGGTCCACGACCTGCTGCTCCAGCCCCGGCAAGGCTTCTCCATGACCCATTGGTTCTACGCCGATTCGCTGATCGAGTGGTACCGGGTGAAGCCCTTCGGCGAGGAGTTCTGGTCGCTGTGCGAAGCCTACATGCGCGACTACGCGGCCCATGGCAACGACATGATCTATGTGCCCGTCTTCACGCCGCCGCTCGACGGGGTGAAGCGACCCACGCAGTTGCTGCGCGTGACCAACCAGGGCGACGGCGAGTACAGCTTCGACTGGACCGATGTGCGGCGCTGGGTTCGTCTGGCGAAGGACTGCGGGATCGGGGATTTCGAGTGGACCCATCCCTTCACCCAGTGGGGCGTGCGCCACGCCATCCGCATCTACGAGGGCCAGGGCGAGGACGAAGCGCTGCTCTGGCCTCCCGAGACCCCCGCGACCGGGACCGTCTACCGGGGCTTCCTCTCCCAATTCCTACCTGAACTGAAAGCCTTCCTGGAGGCGGAGGGGCTGCTGGAGCACTCCGTCTTCCACGTCTCCGACGAGCCGCACAACGAGGACGACAAGGCGAACTACAAGGCCGCCCGCGCCCTGCTCAAGGAATTGGCACCGTGGATGAAGACCATGGACGCCCTGACCGACATCGCCTACGGCCGCGAACAGCTCACCGACATGCCGGTGCCCAGCATCCGCACGGCGCTCCAGTTCGCCGAGGAGGGCATCGAGTCCTGGTGCTACTACTGCTGCGGCCCGCGTGGCAGGTTCCTGAACCGGCTGCTCGACACGCCGTTGCCGAAGATCGCCATGCACGGCTTCCTCTTCTACCGCTGGCCCTTCAAGGGCTTCCTGCACTGGGGCTACAACTACTGGTTCCGGTCCCAGACCCGCGAGTTGATTGACCCCTTCACCGTGCAGGATGGCTACAAGTGGCCGAACTGGGCCTACGGCGACACCTGCGTCGTCTATCCCGGTCCGGCGGGCCCCCTCGATTCCCTGCGCTGGGAGGTCTTCGCGGAGAGCCTGCAGGACTATCAACTGCTCCAGACCCTCGGCCTGCCGCGCGACCACGAGCTGCTTCAGCCCCTGTGCGGCTTCGACGATTTCCCGAAGCAGGAAAGCTGGCGGCTCCAGGTCCGTCGCGAACTCTTCCGGCTGGTCGCCAGCCGCTGAACCAAGGAGTGCATCATGGAACTGCCTCCCCGTCCCCGCAGCTACAGTTTCTCCCCCCTCGCCGGGTTTGCCAACGAGTACGTCGGCTGGCTCGCCGCCGCTTTGGCCGAAACCACGGAACGCCATTTCGACTTTGCGCGCCGTCTGCCGACCGAACTGCTCGACGTGCGGCTGGAGGAAGCACCCAGCAGCGTGCTGCAAGTCCTGTCCCACCTCGGCTGGGCCGATGCCTACTGGCTGGGTTGCCTGCGGGGCGAGGCCATTCCCGTCGATGCGGTTCTCGACCGTGACCGGCACGAACCGCCGAGCCCCTTCTCGTTGGAGGAAACCATCGCCGCCTGCGTCGCTGTCCGGGAGACCGGGCTGGCGCACCTGCGCCAGGTGACCGATCCCCACCAGCCGCTGCCCTGGCGTGGCCAGGGGAAACTGACCGTCCACGGTGTGCTGATGCACCTCATCTGGCACTGGACCTACCACAGCGGGCAGTGCGGGGAAATCGCCCTGGCCAAAGGCCATTCCCATCCCTGGGCCTTCGAGCAACACGTGGGGCGGATCTGATGCCAATTGGACAACAGCCATAGAGTACTGGGGAATCCCGTGGGGTTCGGGCAGTTGGCTGCCTGGGCTTGGGGACCGATGCCGGATCGGGGTCACGGGGGGAGCGGTCGCGGCCCCGCGACCACGGCGCGGAGCGCCGGGACCGCGCTGCCCGTCCCGGAACGTCTGCCGTGCGCGGACCAACCCGCTCCCAGGGTCCTGTCGGGCATGGTCCGGGAGAAGTGGTCGCGGGGCCGCGACCGCTCCACACCGGGGACATGCAGGGGTTCCGGGTGGAAACCCCCGACCATGGATCAGTTGCCGAGGAAACGTGGGGGGAGGGGTGCCCAGTCCTCTTCGTATGATGGCAGACTGGCATGAACCAAGCCGCAAGCCAGAGCCTGGACTACGAACGGGGACTACCGAATCGGATAGGTGCCGTGGTCGCGGACGGTGTCGAACATGGCGCAGACGTGTTCGGGGGGCACGTTCGGCTGGATCACGTGGACTTGGTTGAAGACGAAGCCACCGCCCGGCGCGAAGATGCGGATGCGTTCGCGGACGTGCTCGGCGATCTCCTCGGGCGGACGGAAGCCGAGGACTTGCTGCGTATCGCAGCCGCCGCCCCAGAAGACGATTCGGCCGCCGTACTTGCGCTTGAGTTCGGCGGGGTCCATGCCCGCGGCGGAGGTCTGGATCGGGTTCAGAATGTCCACGCCCGACTCGATCAGAGTCTCGATGAGGGGTTCGATAGCCCCGCAACTGTGCAGGTAGAGCTGCCAATTGGTGTGCGTGTGCAGCCAGTCGGTGAAGCGACGGTAGTGGGGCGCGATGGCCTCGGCGAAGAGGTCGGGACTGAGCATGGGTGCGTTTTGGGTGCCGAGGTCGTCGGCGAAGACGGCGCAGAAGGTGTAGTCGCCGATGGCTTGGTGGAGGAGCCGGTAACGCTCGATCAGGGCGTCGCACTGCCTGGCCAGACGGTCCTGGATTTTGGCCGGTTCCAGGATGAGGTCCATGAGGAACTCGGGCTGGTGCGAGGAGAAGCCGCCGCCGAAGCGGGCGGTGAGGGCGAGATCCGTCTCGTGGTAGAGGGTGCGGCCATAGGTCTGCAAGGCGGCCAGCGTCTCGTCGGTTAGGCCAGGGCCGAGACCGTACCACCCCTTGCCGTCCTCCGCGTCGAAGTAGTGGGATGCAGCAGGCTTGAGATAACGCTTGCCGTTGGGGTGGGTCAGCACCCAGGTGTCGTCGGCTTGGCGGGCGAGGTCCAGCCCGGCAGGCAGGCGGATGGAGAGGCCGTCCACCAGCGGATAGGTGTCCCAGTCCTGCACGACACACGTGGCATCGATGGCGGCCACATCCAGGCCGAAACGCTCCCGGATATCGCCCTCGACCACGGCCAGCATCTGCATGATGTCGTTGCAGGTCACCGTGCCGGAGGGCAGGCCCAGATGGCGGCGCAGGCTGTCATAGGCCCGCACATGGATGCTGCTAGCCCCGGTGCTACCGCCGAGATCGACGGGGACCCGGTCCGGCTCCTGGAAATGACAGGCGGCGAGGACGCGTTCGCGGCTGGTCATGGGCGGAGGGCTCCCGGAATGGGATCTATGGGAACTGTGGGACCTATGGGACCAATGGGAGGAAGAGGCCGGAGATTGGTCCCGGACCATTCTGCATTCTCACTTCTTCATTCTGCATTTCCCAGCCATTGGCGGAGTGTTTCCGCGTCGGCGAGGAGTTGCTCGGGGCGGTCGTCGCGGACGAATTCGAGCAGGGCGTAGCGGTCGCCGGGTGCCTGGTTGGCGAGGGCCAGGAAGGAGCTCCAGCAGTCGGCTCCGGCGGCGAGGGGTTCCCGGCTGCGCTTGCCGTCCTGGACCACCCAGTGGAAGACATGCAGGTTGGTCAGGATGGGCAGCAGGGAGGTGAGCCCCGCTTCGCAGTAGCCGGTGGGCTGGGCTACCGGCGGCTGCCAGTAGGCGCGGAGGTTGGGATGATCCACCTCGCGGTAGAGGGCGAGGGCGGAATCGTTGGTGTCGGTCAGGGTGCCGCCGTGGAATTCGCAGGCCACGACGATACCGGCAGCGGCGGCGGCCGCCGCAATGTGGCGGAGGTCGGCAACCACTTGGGCGCGCTGTTCGGCGGTGGTATCGGCGGAACCGCGCTTCCCGGCCCAGACCCGGATCAGGGGCGCACCCAACGCCTGGGCGCTGGCCAGCACGTCGGCAAAGGTGGGGTTGTCGATGGTCTCGCCGACCCGGTAGTAGGAGCCGTAGGCGGCGACGGTCAGGCCCGCCGCCACGGTGGCTTGGCCCACTTCGCGGGCGATCTCCAGGTTGCCGTGGGGCACATGGACGTCGCCGCCCCATTCGATGCCGGACAGACCGCCTTTCACGCAGAGATCGATGATCTGGGCGGGCGAGAGCGAGCGGAAACTGATGGAGACGAGTCCGGGCCGGATCATGGCAAATCCTCTAGGCGAGCTTGGCGGCGAGTTCGCGGGTCACCTGCCACTGGAGCGGTTCGCCGTTCAGGTAGCGACGGCACTCGTCCACCGCGTACTGGCCCATGCGGCGGCACTCGTTGTTCATCGAGCCCGCGATGTGGGGGGTCAGAATCACGTTGGGGAGAGTGTAGAGGGGCGAATCCGGGGCCGGGGGCTCGGGGTAGGTGACGTCGAGCAGGGCGAAGAGATCGGGCCGGGCGGCGAGCACTTCGATCATGGCCGGTTCGTCCACCACGGCCCCGCGGGCGGTGTTGATGAAGGTCGCGCCTTCCTTCATGGCCCGGAAGTGCTCGCCCTTGATCATCTTCTCGGTCTCCTTCAGCCAGGGCGTGTGCAGGCTGACCACGTCGGCGCGGGCAAAGGCCTCGTCCAAGGAGACCAGTTCCACGCCGAGGTCGGCGGCGGCCTGGGGGTCGATGAAGGGATCGTAGGCGATCACGTTCACGTCGAAGCGCTTGAGGTGTTCGCAGACGCCCCGGCCGATCATGCCGAGGGAAATGAGGGCGACCGTGCTGCCGTAGGCGCCGGGCACGGGGTCCTTGCGCGGGTACTTGCCGTCGCGCTTGATGGTCAGGGCAAACTGCCAGCCGTGCTTGAGGCTGAAGAGAATCTGGGAGAGGGTGTATTCGATCACCGGGATGGCGTTCGCGCCCCAGGAACTGGTGACCACGATGCCCCGGTTCCAGAGGTCGTCGGTGACCATGCCCTTGACCGAACCGGCCCCGTAGAACACCGCCTTCAGATTGGGGGCGGCGGCGAGGAACTCGGCGTCCATTTTGGGCGCGCCCCAGCCGGAGAAGATGACCTTGACGTCGGCCAGCAGGGAGGGGTTTTCCTTGACCGAGGCGGCGGTTTGGGGGAGGGCGTAGATCTCGACCATCTCGTCGATGGCGGCGCGCTCCTTAGGACCGTAGATCAGGGAATAGCTGCCTTCGTTGAGAACGAAAAGGGCTTTGGGCAGGGCCATGATGGGAATCTCCGCGTAAATAGGATTGCTGGCCGCAATATAGACTCTCGTGCCCGGATCGCTCGGTGTCTATCGTTCGACTCGCCAGGAGCCGGGACGGCCGCCGATTTCGGCGTAGGTCCAGCCCTCGCGGCGGGTGAGCTTGGCGGCGGTACCGTCGGTCGCGGAGACGATGGCTTTGACCTCGCCGGGCAAGCCCACGGTGATCGTCTCGGTCATGGGGACCGGCGTGAGCAATTCTCCCGCGTCGGTACGGTGACAGACTATGGCTCCGTTGGTGGCCAGGGTCGGGAAGCGCAGCACGCGGCGGTCACGATTCAGCCCCGCCCGATAGGGAGCTGCGTCGCAACCGGGAGGGAAGGGACTGGCGCTGGGCGCGAAGCGGAGGGTGTTGTCGGCCAGGATGGTCACCGTGCCGAGGGTAAGGGTGTCGCCGCCGGGAACCAGTTCCTCCCGGCCACCTTCGCCGTAGAGGCCCACCTGCATGGTGAAGGAGCGGCTGTTCAGTGTCTCGGGAATCTGCAGGTCAAAGGGACCATCCATGATGCTCTGTCCTGGCCGCCAGGTAGTGGTGGCGGATTTGGGGCGGTGATCGCTCTGGAAGGCGATGGTTTCGTCGGTCCGGAAGTGCCAGAACACCTTCAGGTCCCGGCTCGCGGTGCGTTGCGGTTGCCAGCGCACGGCAACCCGGAAACGATGGGCGCCCAGATCCTCGAATTGCACCGCCTTCGCCAGGATGCCAGCGGCTTGCGGCGGTGCCCAGGCTTCCGAACGGGCGTCGGCGTAGACCACGTCGTCGTATGCCGCATAGTCGGCGCGCTGGCCATCCACCAATGCCGTCCAGGCGGTGGCGCGGGGACCGCGGGTGAACGTGCCGTACTGGGGTAGAGTTTGCCCGGCATAGGGGAAGTCAGCCGAACCCGAGTTCACCACCACTTCCTGCTGGCCGTCGTAGACGACGCGCAGGTGTTCGCTGGCCCCGTGCCGGGCGGCGGTGCCGCCGTCCAGCCAATGGCCGTTCCGTTCGTACTGCAGGTAGCGGACTGGCTGGCTGGTGTAGGCGCGGGCAAAGGCCTGCATGAGATAGAACTCGCGGACCACGGCATGGGTGCTGCGCAGGGTCTGCTTGCCGATGAAACCAGTACGGCCGAAGGCCACGGTCATGGCCCGGTACTTGTCCCGCTCAAGATCGGTCATGAGGTAGGCGGCCCACCCGGCCCCGTAGCCCCAGTCCAGCCAGCGCTCGTAGTAGCTCATGCCGTGGTTCGACATCTTGACGTGGGTTCGGAGCAGTTCGGTGGCGGGCAGGAAGGGGTAGCGTTCGATGGCTTTGCCCATGGAGGTGCCGCCGTCATAGACGCCCGCCATCAGCTTGTCTGCCGCCTCGAAGAAGACCGGGCCGCCGTAGAGTTCGCGGTCGTAGTTGCAGAGGCGGCGGGTCTGCTCGTGGGTGTAGCGGATCATGCCTGCGTCCGGGACATTCGCGTCGAAATCGATCTTCCAGGTGGGCATGATGTCGTGATAGGCGGCGGTGCAGCCGTAACGCCGCTCCGCCTCGGGGCTGAAACGCTGGGCGTAGTCGAGCAGGAGCGAGGGCTTGAGGATGAAGGCGTCCACCGGTCCGGCGGCGTAGCCAGGTACCTTCTTGCCGTCGGGCAGCAGGGCGCAGTCGGTTTCGCGGAAACTCTCGGCGTTGGGGTAGTAGTCGTAGAAGTTCTCGTGGACGCAGAACCGGTGCCCGAGCCGTCTGGCGGTGTCGGCCAGTTGCCGCAACCCCGCGTCCCCGCCCTGTCTGGCGTTGGCGGGCATGACGTCGGGATAGGTCCGGTCGTAGCCGTCCCGCTGCCAGACGTGCTTGATGATGAGGAAATGGTCGAGTCCATAGCCCGCCATCTGCTCCAGCCACGCCACATCGTCCGCAAAACCGCCACTCCAGAGATCGAGCATGACCCGGCCAGCGAACTCGGGCAGGAAGGGGGAGGGGGCATGGGGCACGTTGGGGATGGTCTCCTCGTAGCGGGTGGAGACGGTCAACGCATAGCGGTCGAACAGGGGATTGCGCGAGCCGTCGGTGCGCGGGGAGTAGTCGTTGCCGCGCGTCCCGACGGAACTGGCGTTTGAGTGCCAGGGATCGGTCATCAGGGAAGCATAGGCACGGGAATCGGGGTAGTAGGTGGTGGGTGTGATCTCGTAGACGCAGGGAACCGGTACCCCGCCGCGCCGTTCGATGGTGCTCCCCGCAAAGAGGTCGGCGGCGGCCTGCAATTCGATCACCAGCGACTTGCGCAGGGGCCGGACGCGCAGGGAAAGGGGAAGGGATTCGCCGCCAGCCTGTACCGCGAGCTGCCAGTGGACAGCGCCATCCTCCAGCCGTTCCGCCTGCGTGACCTGCACCGTGTCGACGTCGACGGGCTTGCGGTTTGCCAGCGGACGGAAGGCCAGCCGGAAGGGAAGCGGTTCGATGGTCTGGCCATTGACGGTGATCTGGAACGCCAGTGTCTTGGCGGGCAGCAGCTCATAGACGATGGCGTCGGTTGCATCGGTGAAGGAGAAACGGGCGGTCTGGCCGAGGAGTTCGGTCTGGCTCCGCACCGGACCGAGCGGGGTGGGGGCGAAATCGCGGGCTTCGGGACCGGAAAGGGGACCGAGATCGACCTGCGCCGCCTGTTCGGCATGGGTGAATTCAGCGGCCAGCGCGGCGGCTTGCCGGGCCTTGGCCTGGGCTTCGGCGGCGGCAATCTGTCTGGGCGTACCCGCGACGAGGTCCGCCCGGTACCACAAGGACCAGTCGTCGCGGGTGTTCTGGTTGGGGCCGGGGTCCACGGTCAGACGGAGCGCAACGGTCTGTCCGGCGTAGGCCGCGAGATCAACGGTGAACTCGCGGGGTTCCTTCCAGGTGCAGAGGGTCTGGAACCCCTCCTTCCCATCGATCAGCACCCGATAGGTGACCCCGTCGCTGTCCGGCGCATCCCGGCGGAGGGCGACGGCGAGTTGCAGTTCCAGTGGGTGGACGCCAGGCAAGGCCAGGGGGAACTCGGCAAAGGTGGTGCCGGGACCTTTCGCGTAGGGGCAGTGCATGAACACGGCGCGCCGTCCGTTCTCGGGGGCTCCGAAGTACTGGAATGCCGCCCCGCTGGCCCGGTCGGCCCCCTGCCAATACTCGCCCAGGATGGTCTCTTGTGTGGCACTGAACAGGCGGTAGCCTACCGTGGCTCGCAAGTCGTCGAGCAGGCGGGTGACTCCCGGCTCCACCGGCTGCGGAGACAAGGCGAAGAGGGAGGTGGCGAACAGGGCGGCGAGGATGGACAGGCGCATGGTTTCTCCTGGGCTCCGGGGAACCGTCGAAGCATACCGTCGCCTCCCGATCCTGCAAGAATCTGGTGGCTGAACGGTGAGAGGCAGGCTAGGTTTGTGCCCAACGGTTGCTGGCGGTGGCCGGAACCGCATGCGGGAGCCATGATGGATACCTACCGTCTGATGACCTACAACATCCGGCATGGGCTGGGGCTGGACGGCCACCTCGACATGCGGCGCGCGGCGGAGGCGATCCGGCAGGCGGGGGCCGATCTGGTCGCTGTGCAGGAAGTGGACCGGCACACGGACCGAGTGGCCGGGCGCGACGAGCTGGTGGACCTGATCGAGGGCACGGAGCTCGGGGGGACCTTCAGCAAGAGTATCGACTTCCGCAACGGCAGTTACGGCAACGCCTTGCTCTACCGCCTGCCGGTGGTGGCCGAGCACCGGTGCTCCCTTCCCGGGCGCGAACCCCGTTCGGCTCTGGCTTGTGATCTCGGGCTGCCGCAAAACGGATGCCTGCGTTTCGTCGTCGTCCATCTCGATCTGGACGACGCCTGTCGCCTGGAGTCGGTGGCGGTTCTGCTCGCCTTCCTGGACAGCCTGCCCCCCATGCCCACGGTCCTGGGCGGCGACTTCAATGCTGTGCCAGACAGCCCCACCTTGCGGGCGTTTCTCGCGCAAGGTTGGCAGATGGCGGCTGGCGACCAGCGGACGCCCACCTATCCTGCCGATCAGCCCGAGATCCGGATCGACTATTTGCTGGCCCGGAACCTGGCGCCCGGCATGGCCTTGTCCCGGGCGCGGGTTGGCGGCGAGCGGCAGGCCTCCGACCACCGCCCGTTGACGGCGCTCCTGACCGTGGCTGCCCCGGCCCTGCAATAGCGGCATTTCGCCCTGCCTGTTGCGGGTTGCCGCAAAGACAGCTATTGTCTCAACGGATGGCCCGATCATCGTACGGCGGAAGACACAATTCATGTTTGGCTTCAAGACCAAATCAGCATCCGATGCCGAGGCTCCACTCTTCACGAACGTGTTGCTGGTAGTGGACGGCTCCGAGCCTTCCGTAGCCGCCGCGAACATGGCGGTCCGGATGGCGGCCCAGCAGGGCTGTTCCCTGACTGCCGTCTATGTGGTCGATACGGCCACCCTGGACTACCTGCTCCAGATGCGGATTCTCGTAAACCAGGAACGCGAGGGTTTCGAACAGGACCTGGCGAAGACCGGGGCGCGCTACCTGGAGTTCGTGACTACCATCGCCCGCAAGCACGGGGCCCAGGTGGAGACCGTTCTCCGCCATGGCAGCATCCATCAGGAGATCCTGAAAGAAGCCCACGCCCGGAATGTGGACGCCATCGTGCTGGGTGGCTGGAAGCGGACGATTGCCCGCAAGGACTCTGCCAGCGTCGAGCGCCAGCACATCCTCGACCAAGCCGACTGCCCCGTGATCGTGGTCAAGGCCGCCGACTAGGGCAAGCGCTCGAAGAGGGCGTAGATCGGCAGGTTGGGCAGTTCCCAACCGGCGACGGTCGATGCGGTCTGCAAGGCGTCGGTGGAGACGAGTTGCAGTCTGGCCGCAGTGGCGATGCGGACGTTGGCGGCCGGCTCCTCTCCGGTCGCTACCAGAAGCACGAACCGGCGTTCCCCGGCCCGGAACTCACGCCAGAACACCTCGCCCTCGGCGGCGACGGCTAGGTCTGGTTGCGGCACGAAATCCGCGATGGCGGACCAGATGTCCGCCGGGTTCTCCGGATTCCGCACCGTGGCGACGATGCCGTTCGCCCCGGGCTGGCCGTAGAGGGACTGGAACGGCTTGCTGTTCAGGTAGAGGACTTCACCGCCGTTCTTCTCGAAGGTCCGCAGGGCATCGCGGAAGGGGCTGCTGCCGTCCGGGTTGTCGGGCAGGCAACTGTCGAGGAGCAGTAGGCGGCGGCAATCGGTGGCGGCGAGGTCGCTGGGGCGGAGAGTGGAAACGAGGCGGAAGCTGATGCCATGCGTGTAGAGCTCGCGGCAAACATCCTTCACCTCGGGGCCGGACACTCCGTGCCAGCGGTCAATGGCGTGATCGCTCACCAGCACGTCGACGGTACTCTCGCGGTGGCTGACGATGGCGTCCAGCCGCTCCCATTCCCCATAGGTCTCCTTCACGGCCTGGTAGGTGCTCTTGGGCTTGCGGTCGGCGGTTAGGATGCCCCAGTAGTCTTCGCCCGTATCCGGCGCTTTGGGGTCCTTGCCGTGCCACCACTCGTCGCAGTAGACGAAGGGGAAGATGCCCTTGACTTCGCTGTGCAGGAGGAGGGCCCAGAGCATCTGCCGCATGAGCCGGTCGGCCACGGCGGGATCGGGAAAACGGTTGGTGTTGATCCCGGTTTCAGTCAGCAGAATCGGGCGGGCGGGGCCGATCCGGCGCGAGAGCCGGACGCAGTAGCCCAGCCAGTTCCTGTCCCAGTGGTAGTAGAGATTGTCGCCCTGGAGTTCGAGGAAGGGCAGGTCGGCATCCTCGGTGGCGGCGTCCCAGCGGCTGCCGCAGAGCAGGGCGTAGGTGACCGGGGTGGTGGGATCGACGGCGCGAATGGCATCATGCCCCGCCTTCAGGTACGCGCCAAAGGCCTCGCGCTGGAACCGCCACCACTCCCAGAACAGCAACGTGTCCTTCTGGCCGGTGGGGGGCATGATCGCCGCGAAACTGGCGTCGTCCTGGCCGGTGAGCCGCTGCCAGGTGGCGATGTCGCCGAACCGCTGCTCCAGATTCCGGCGGAAGGCGGCGAGGGTGGGCTCGTCGAAGCCCTGGTACTGGTACTTGCCCTCCTTGTTCGTCCCGACCCAGCTATACTCGTTGCCGAGGTTGTAGGCGGCGAGTCCCGGTACGCCCTTCAGGGCTTCGGCGAGAGCCGTTCCCCGTTCGGCAATGGTGCGCAGCGACTCGGGATCCACGTAGGCCACATGCCCGGTCTTGCCGTCGGCAAAGGTCATGCGGGGAGCCTTG
>QKCY01000229.1 GCA_003245525.1 Victivallales bacterium
GCCGCCATCGCCCAGATCCTGCCCAATGATCGGCTGGAGGAAGTGCCCCAGGACGATGCGTTGTGGCAACGCCCTTTCGACCTCCGGGGCTGGCGTCCGCAGGGCAACGCCCGATTGGTCCAGACGTATCCGGACCGCTGGGGACCGGTGCTCGGTGTCCGCCGCGGGGGACGTTGGATCGTGCTCTATTCCCCGGTGGACTTCTGCTGCTCCTTCGAGGGGGATTTGGAGGACGATGTGCTGGGCTACGACCTCCAGGCGGCGTCCCGGCTGCTGATCAACTTCCTGGCGGAGGTCATGCGGATCGAATGAGGGAAGTGCCGGACAACACGTTCGACCCGTCGGTCGTGGCCCGGTTGGGACGGCTGGACTGGATTGCGCAGAGTATCGTCGATGGCCTGCGCCAGGGGCTGCACCGGAGCACCATCCGGGGGTTCAGCACCGAGTTCAGCGACTTCCAGCCCTACTCGCCGGGCGACGATATCCGGCAGCTTGACTGGCGGGTCTACGCCCGGACTGGCAAGCCCTATGTCCGCCGGTTCGAGGCGGAGACCAGCATGGAGGTCACCTTTGTGGTGGATTCCAGCCCCTCGATGGGGTGGCAGTGGGAAGAGACCGTCAACAAGCGCCAGTACGCCGCCGCCCTGGTGGCGGGCATGGCCTGGCTGTTCCTCTCCCAGCAGGACCCGGTGGGGCTGCTGAAGGCGGAGCCCGACGGGGTGAGGGTGCTTCCCCCTTCCTCGCGGCGGCAGCATCTCGACCATCTTCTGAGCGTGCTCGGCACCACGCCCGAGCTGGGACGGCCGGTGATCGATGAGCTCTTGCAGGCGTGCCTGGAAATGCGTTCGGCCCGGGGCCAGGTGATCGTGGTCTCCGATTTCGAGGAGGAAGCCCCGGATGCGGGACTGCGGTTGGCCGAACTGCGCGGGATGGGACACGGGGTGCTGGTCGTGCATCTGCTGGACCAGGCCGAGGTCGCCTTGCCTTTCCCCGAGGGAACCACCCACCTGCGGGATTCGGAAACCGGCGAACTCCTGCGCGTGGACTTGGCCGCCTTGCGGCGGCGGCAGGCGGCCCGGGTGAGGGAATTCCGGGCGCAGTGGCGCAAGGTCTGCCGCGAGGCGGGCGTGGCCTATGTGCCCCTGACCACCGAAGTGGACTACGTGACCGCGATTCTCACTATCGTCGAGTCCCACAACGAGGCGGCGATGATGGGCGAGGAGGAACCCGCGTGATCGGTTTCCTGGCAGCGGGCGCCCTAGCAGGTCTGGCCGGTCTGGCCTGGCCGCTCTATCTGCACCTGTTCCGTCGCCGTCAGCCTCGCATTGTCGTTGTGCCCTCCTTGGTGCTCTTTTCCCTTGAGCGCCGCAAGGATCGACGGCGGCGGGTGTCCGATCTGCTGCTGTTACTGTCGCGGCTCCTCATCCTGACCGCGCTCTGCCTCGTGGTTGCCCGGCCCTGGCTGCGCACCCGCTGGGGGTTGCCCCTGCCGCTGCTGGACCAGGACCAACGGGTACTGGGTGTGGTGGTGGACACCAGTCTGCGAGCGCTGGGCCGAGATGACAATGGCACCCGGTTCGAGCAGCAACGCGACTGGTTGGTGAAGCAGTTGGCGGCCTTGCCGGCCGATGTGGCCGTGGCCCTCGCCACCACCACCCAACCCATGGCCGCTCCCTTGCTCGCTCCGCCCGAAGCTGCCCGGCTGCTGGCCACCATGCATCCGGCACCGGTCGCCGGGAATGTCAGCGAAGCGGTGCGGGTCTTGCAGGAGCAAATGGCGGGAATGCCGTCCCTCCTCTGCGTGGTCGCGTCCCGCGATCTTGACCTGTGGCCCGACGAGGAGCAACGGGGACGGCTGCTGATCCACGACACCACCGGGCTGGCTCCGCCACAGGGCATCCGCCGGGTGGCGTGGAATCCGGCGGACCCGGATGGCTTCGAGGTGGACCTGTTCGGCTTCGACGCCACCGACGCCACGCTGCCGTCGCTGGTCTTCTCGGCCCCCGGAGGGCAGGAAACGGTCTGCCCGGTCAGCGCCCAAGAGGTCTTGCAGGGGCACCTGCGGGCAGTGCTGCCGAATCTGCCCCGCGAGCGGACGCTGACGGCGGCCGTGGCGGGAAGCGATGGCGCGTGGGATCGCTGGTACCTGGCGGGCGAGGCGGTGTTGGCCGGCGGCGATACGGCGTGGCTGGTCGCGGATGAGTCGGCACCCTCGCAGACGGCGAAGGCCCTGTTGGTGGCCGCCCTCCAGGCGGTCCGGCCCAATCTCCGGCTCCGGGTGCTCGCCGCCGATTCGTTGCGGGACGCACCCTCGCGGATGCCGGGGCAACTGGTTCTGTTGGCGCTTGCGTCCTCGCCGCCGGGGCTGGCGGAATTGGTCGCGCGGGTCCTGGCTGGCGAGGGGCGCGTGAGTATCTTCTGTCCGCCTGTCGGCGGGGATCTGCCGGGGCTGTCGGCCTGGGGGGAGATGAAGGAGACCAAGGGTTCGCCTGCCCCTGGCGAGGGGGCGGAGAGCTGGCTGCCGGTCGAGGGGCTGGAGTTGTCCGGTCTGGCCGACCTGCGGCTGCCCCGCCTGCGTCCGCCCGCGACCGTAGAGGACTCGCTGCCGCTGCTGACGGTTGCCGAAGGGGTCGCCGCGCTCGGCCTCGAACGAGACCGGGGCCGGATAGTTGCCTGCGGAATCCCCTTGGACTTGGCCACGGACAGCCCGGTCTTCCATCCTGTCTTTCCCCATCTCCTGGCCGGGTTGGTCTGCGGCAGCACGGTGCGAAGCGGCACCGAGGGTTGGACGGTGGGTGACCGGCCGACCGTGGCGGAACTCTTCGGTTCGCCCGATGCCAGCGGCGAGGTCGTCGCTCCCGACCAAACGCGGCATCGGGTGCCAAACCGTACCGACCGGGTATTCCTGGCCCTGCCGGGACTGTGGCGGCTGGCGGGCAAGGGATCGGTGGCGGGGGTGAATCTGCCCCGGCCAGCGCCAGTCCCGCCGCCGACCGTGGCCGACTGGACGGCCCGCCATCCGGGCCTGGCCGCGTCCTGGACGACGGCGGTGACCAGCCTGGGCGATCCCGGCCTCTACCGGCGCGAGGGTGCCCGGGCCATGGCATACGATGCCTCGGCAGCCGCCGCCATCCTCTTGCTGATGGGTTTGGTGGGGGAAGGGGTGCTCCGGGTTTGGGCGACATGGCGGGGGAGGACCGATGATGCTTGAGGTCCTCTTTCTGCTGCTGGTGTCGGGGATTCTCCTGGCTCACGTCCGGGCATGCCGCGCCGGGAGTCCCGCTTGGGCGGGATGGCTGGCCCTGGGGTGTCGGGTGGTGGCGCTGGCCGGGTTGGTGGTGCTGTTCTGGTTCGTTTTCCGGGGCGACGAGCGGAACGAGGACCGGCAGAGCAGGGAGGAGCGCGAGGTGGTCATCCTCGAAGACCGTTCCCTCAGCATGGATCTCCGGGGCGCGGACGGGGGACTCTCCCGTGCCCGGTTGCGGGATCAGGTGGTGGACCTGGTGGAGCGGGAAGCGGCCCGGCGGCCCTCAATCACCGTGCAGCGGTTCTGCTTCGGCGGGAACGTGATGCCGTTGGCCCAGGCAGACCGGGTGGACCGGGAACGGACCCGGCTGGCTCCCGCCACCGAGGCGTTGGCGGCCCGGGTTGGACGGGGAGGGGTGTTGGTTCTGACTGACGGCTGCGCTTCGGCGGGCGAGGCGAGCGGGTTCGGCAAGGTCCTCGCCGAGGAACGGGGCGTGCGCTTCTACGCCGTCGCCTGCGTGGGGGCGGACCAGGAATGGCGGGAACTGGGGCTGGGGCCGATTCAGGTCGATGAACTGAACCCCGAACGGGCCAGCGCCGAGGTGCGTATCGACGGGATGCCGCCGGGCTATGGCGTGGACGTGCGCTGGCGGGTGGATGGGGTCGACCAGGCGACCAGTCGCCTGAACCGCGGCGGCATGGCGGTCTGTTCCCTGACCGAAGTCCCGCCCGGCTGGCATGAATTGGAGGCCTCCGTACCGGTCCAGACCGGCGAGGTCTGCACCGAGAACAACACCCGGCGGGCCGTGTTTCGGGTCACCGGTGACCGGCACGTCGCCTTCCTCTATGGCCGGGTGGACCGCGAGCAGATGGAGTTGGCCCGGCTACTCCGCCGTCGGCTTGGCAACCGGCTGATCCTGCTGTCGGAAGAGGATGCTGGCGAGCGTCGCCTGGAGCCGGATCGGTTGGCTCTGCTGATCGTGGGGCGGGTACACCCCGACCGGGTGGAAGGATGCGTGCGGGACTGCCTCGGTTCCGGTTCCACCCGGGTGCTCTACCTGGGGACGGAATGGGCTGCCGAGTGGCGTGGCATGGACCGCTTGGTGAGCGGCCCCGTCGCCCCCCGGGTTCTCACCACGCCCCTGGTCCTGAACGCCCCCGCTGGACTGCGCGCGCTGGCGGCAATCAACGAGGCCAAACTCCCGGTGCGCCGCTATCTGCTCGCCACCCCGCGACCGGGGACCCAGGTGCTGGGGACGGTGGGCGGTGGTCTGCCTGTGTTGCTGGCCGATCATCCGCAACAACCCACGGTGGCGCTGCTGCTGTTGGACGACACCTGGCGTTGGCTGCTCGGCCATGACGCGGCTACTCGGACAGGATACGAGACCTTCTGGCGGACCGCTCTCGACTGGCTCGTGCAGGAGGAACGGACGGAACTGGAGCTCTCCGCCGAGCTGGCGGCACCCCCCGCGAACACCGTTCGTTTCCTGGTCCGCCCCATCGCCAGCGTCCGTTCCGAGTTGCCCAAATCCCTCGCCATTCGGCTCGATCTGCCGGATGGGAGGAAAAGCGAAGTGACCGCCCGCTACGCCGAGGAGGCCCAGGCCTACGTTGCCGAGACCGACTACGCTTGCCCCGGGCAGGTGGAGTGGGCCCAGGCCGAAGTCCGCTTGGTGGACCGGACCCTGGTGTCGGAGCGGGTCCCCGTCTTCCGTGAGATCGCCGTGGCGGAGTACGAGCGACCGATTCCCGATCTGGCCGTCTGCCAGTCCATCGCCACGGTGCCCGAGGATGCAGGCACCTACGAGGATGCCGAACGGATCGTGAGGACCATGCTTGACAGTCTGCCCCAGGACCCTCAGTTTAGCCGACGGGAGCGGTCTTTCCGGCGGGAAGCGTTGGCGGCAGGGGTGATGGCGCTGGCCCTGGCATTGGAGTGGTTGCTGGAACGGTTGGTTCTGCGCAGAAAGACCTGAAAGGCATACGGGCATGGACGGTGCGGGCGACAGGGCAGGGATTGACGGGTACTTCCGTAGTGCCTCCCGTCTGCTGTCCCTGCGTGCCCTGTTGCTGGGGCTGCTGGCGGTCGCGGCCGGGCTGCAACTGACCGTCGTGGGTAGTGTCCTGCTGGCCCGGTCCTGGGTCGAGCCCGCCGTGTTGCGCCAGGTACTGCCCTGGAGCACGGGGTTGCTGCTGGCGCTTGTACTGGGCTGCCTGCTCCTCGCCCGGTCGTCCCGACGACTGCGTCACCGGGCGGTTCGCCTCCTGGTGGACGATGCGCCCGAAGTCCATGCGGACATTCATGCCTATTTTGCCGACCATCTGGTTGGTGGCATTCGCGACGAGGCGGTGCGGGACATCTGCCGGGACCGGCTGTCGCAGTATCTTGCCCAGCGCGGGCATCGCCAGCCGGTCTTCCGCCTGCGGGCAAGGCCGTTGTGGGCGTGTCTGCTCCTCACTCTGCTGGTCTGGCTGATCCCGTGGTTTCTTGGTTTCACGCCCCCGCGTCTGGTGGCGGACTTCCGGCGGTTGTTGCGGCTGCGGACCACGCCCCTGACGATCCTTTCCTTCGCCCCCGAACGGGAATGGCTGTTGCCCGACCAAGCCACGGTGCTGCGGGTCACCTTCAATGGAACCCCGATGGAGGAAGTGGCGGCCTTATTGACCGACTCGGCGGGGTTGACGACGAGAATCCCGCTACGCGTGTCGGGCGATGTCTATTCCGCCCCTTTCGTGACGCCTACGGAGTCCTTCCGGCTTCAGGTCGACTGCGAGAACCGGGTGACGCCGCCGCGCACCTACCAGGTGTTTCCGGCATCGGTCGTGTCCCTGATCTCCCTGGAGGTGGTGGACGGGGCTGGCAAGGTGGTCGCGGTGCATGGCCCGGCGGAGAGATCGCTCACGGTGCGCTTCGGGCGTCGGTTGCGTTGGCACGTCCAGGTTGCCGCCTGCCCCCTGCGGGCCTATGGCGTCAGTTCACGCAGCGTGTCGCTGACCCGTACGGCGACTGACACCTGGGAGTGCGTCGCCGAGAACGATGCCGAGTTCTTCACCTTCTGGGAACCGCCCGGCGAGGTGCCCGTCGTTCAGGACCGCTTTCAGGTGAAGGTGGTCCCCGACGATCCTCCGGACGTCAGCCTGTCCGGTCCGCCCCAGCCCGACGAACAGGCGGTCGATCTGCCTTTGGTTCTGCGCGTCTCCGCGCTCGATGACTCGGCGGTCCGGCGGGCGGCGGTGGCGGTGGCCGACCTGCGCGGGTGGCAGGAGACCTTCCCCCTTGAACTGGCACCCGACGAGGCCGGGTGGATGAAGGGGGAACTCTCCTTGGCTGAAACGAAGCTGCGCGGACGCGGTGGTCGCTACCTGATGGTTTGGGCGGTTGCCGAGGATGACGGCATGCCCGCCAACCGGGGCGAGTCCCCCTCCCGTTTCTACCTGTTGCCGGAGGCGACTCCTGCCTCCGAGCCGACGTCGCAGCCCCAGGATCAGGCATCCCCGCCGGAGAACGACGTGGGTTCGGCCTTGGCGGACAATCTGGACCAGATGGAACAGCAGGAAACGGAACCGGAGCCCAAGCAGGGCGAGGAGGCGGCGGCCGACTCCCAGGATCAGCCGGGGAAGGAGAACCCGGCCGAGAACGGAACGGGGCAGCAGGGACAAGAGGAGGAGGTGGCCCAGGGCAATGCCGAGGACCAGGAAGGCCAACCTGGGCAGGGGGAGCACCCGGCGCAGGCTGAACCCGGCGAGGGGCAGCCGAACCAGCCTGGCCAAGGCGAGGAAGCCGCCCAGAACGGGGGTGGCGACCAGCCGGGGCAGGAAGCACAGAATCAGGGAAACGATGTCGCCCAGGGCGAAGGCGGCCAGGGACAGGGCGCTGAACCCGGCGAGGGGCAGGACCAAGGGCAAGATCAAGGTGCCCAAGGAAATGATGTCGCCCAGGGCGAAGGCGGCCAGGGACAGGGCGCTGAACCCGGCGAGGGGCAGGACCAAGGGCAAGATCAAGGTGAGGGTGCCCAGGGCCAGGACGCTCCCGGCCAAGGGAACGATGTCGCCCAAGGCGAAGGCGACCAAGGGAAAGGCGCTGAGCCCGGCGAGGGCCAGGGGCAAGGTCAGGGTCAAGGAGCTCCGGGCCAGGGCGCTCAGCCCGGCGAGGGCCAAAATCAGGGTCAGGGTGTCGCTGCCCAGGGCGTCGCTCAGCCGGGTGGCGTTCCGGGGCAAGGGGACGCGGGCCAGGTGCCTGGCCAAGGCGAGGAAGCCGCCCAGAACGGGGGTGGCGACCAGCCGGGGCAGGAAGCACAGAATCAGGGAAACGATGTCGCCCAGGGCGAAGGCGGCCAGGGACAGGGCGCTGAACCCGGC
>QKCY01000566.1 GCA_003245525.1 Victivallales bacterium
CCAGACCAGCGTAGGCGGCGAGTTCCGCGAGATCGGTGTCCCAGACAGCCTCCGATTCCAGCGTTTCGACGGCCAGGAGATAGAGCGGGGCGGCGTTCTCCTCGGCGGCCAGCGGCGGGGGAATCACATCCGCCGCCGTCTGGGGCACCGCAGGTTCGTCTGCGGACTTGGCAACCGGCAGAGCCATCATGCCGATCAGAGCGACCAACCACCATCTGCGGGATGCGCAATCCATCGCTGCTCTCCTGTTTGATGCCCCCTAACTAAGTTACGCTCGGCCCTTCCATAATAACATAGGAATCCGAGGCGTTCAAATGCCGGGCTCGCCGTCCCTGGCAAGGCGAGGTCAGTCGGCGGGGATGCCGCGCTTGCGGAGCTTGGTACGGACGTCGCGCTCGACCCAGAGGCGGTAGAGGCGTTCCTGTTCGCCGGCGGGGAGGCGGAGGTCGGGGCCGCCACGTTGGCGGTAGGTCTCGGCCAAGTGGCGCACCATGACGGCAGCGGCGGTGCCGAGGTTGAGGCTGTCGGCAAAGCCGTAGGTGGGAATGGTGACGAGGTGCTGGCAGGCTTGGCGCATTTCGGGGCTGAGGCCGTTGCGCTCGCTGCCGAAGACCAGGGCGGTCTTGGCCGGAGGCTCGAACTGGTCGAGCGGGGTGGCGGTGGGTTCGTCCACCACGGTACCCACCAGTGCAAAGCCCTCCTGGTGGAGGCGGGCGACGGTGTCCTCGAAGCGCTGGAGGTTGAGCACTTCGACCCAGAGGTCGCTGTGCATGCTGATCTGGCGGTTGCGGTGGTAGCGCCCGTCGCCGTAGTTGATGACGCGGCCGACGCCGAAGGCATCGGCGACCCGCAGGCAGGCGCTGATGTTGCGCGGGTCCCCGACGTGCTCGAAGACCACGGTCAGACAGCCCAGGCGCTCCGCCAGCACCTCGCGGAAGCGTTGGCGGCGTTCCGGGGTGAGGTAGACTTCCGCCCAGGCGTCAAGATTCATCGTCGGGACGCGGGTAGAAGAGGTCGAACTCCGTGGCCCCGACAGCAAGGGGGAGGACGACGCCATGGTGGGCCAGGTCGGACAGGAACAGGGCCAGCCCGCAGATGGCCAGCAGGTGGCAGGGCACCGGCGAGAGGGGCAGGACGGCCAGGAACAGGCAGAGCAGGCCGGTGAAGCCGTGGTGGAGCCGGACCCCGAAGGTGAGGTTGGCCAGCCACGAGGTGTGGTGCGCAGCCCGGAGCCCTAGCCCGAACCGGCACCAGCAGGTGAACAGCTCGAACAGCACCGCACCAACACTCCCCAGCAGGAGAAGATGCCGCCACGGTGCTTGTTCGAGCCAGAGGTACATGGTGGAATTAGCCGATGGATGCCCCGGAGGGGATGTCGCCGTCGACCGTGATCAGGCGCAGGTTGCGCTTCTTCTTGGCCGCCAGCAACATGCCGTTGGATTGCACGCCCCGGATCACCGCCGGTTCTAGATTCGCCACGACGACGATGGTCTTGCCGACGATCTCTTCGGGGGTGTAGAACTGGGCGACGCCAGCCACGATCTGCCGGGTCTCGCTGCCGATCTCCACTTGCAGCTTGAGCAGCCGGTCGGCCTCGGGGACGACCTCGGCGGCGAGGACCTTGGCGGTCTTCAGCTCCACCTTGGCGAAGTCGTCGATGCCGATCAGGGCTACGCCCTCGACCGGCGCTTCGGCGGCGGGGGCCTTGGGTGCCGGCTTGGGCGCTTCCTTCTGGGCGATCTTGGCCCAGGTGTCGCGGAGCTGCACCGTCCGGTTGAAGACGAGGTGGCCGGGCTTGCTGTCCCGGTTGTCCGGACAGAAGTAGCCCAGGCGCTCGAACTGGTAGGTGGTGCCGGCGGGGGCTTCCGCCAGGCTGGGCTCCAGCTTGCAGCCCTTGAGCATGGTCAGCGAGTCGGGGTTCAGGTTCGCGGTGAAGTCCTGGCCTTCCTCGCACTCCTCGGGGTTCTCCTTGACGAAGAGCCGGTCGTAGAGCCGGATTTCGGCGTCCTTGGCGTGAGTGGCACTCACCCAGTGGATGGTGCCCTTGACCTTGCGGCCGTCGGGGGCGTTGCCGCCCTTGGTGGCTGGGTCGTAGGTGCAACGCAGCTCGACCACGTTGCCCGCCGCGTCCTTGACGGCCTCGGTGCAGGTGAGGAAGTAGCCCCAGCGCAACCGCACTTCGCTGCCGGGACTGAGGCGGTGGAACTTGGCCGGAGGATTCTCCATGAAGTCCTCCCGCTCGATGTACAGTTCGCGGCCAAAGGGAATCTGCCGGGTCCCCGCGTTCGGGTCCTCGGGATTGTTGATGGCCTCCAGGTACTCCACCTGGCCCTCGGGGTAGTTCGTGATGACCACCTTGAGGGGATCGAGCACCGCCATGGCCCGCGGCGCGATCTGGTTCAGATGCTCGCGCAGGCAGTGCTCCAGCAGCACCACGTCGGTGGTGCTGGCGAACTTGGTGATGCCGACCTTGGCGACGAAGTTGCGGAGCGATTCGGGGGTGTAGCCCCGGCGGCGCAGCCCGCACAGGGTGGGCATGCGGGGGTCGTCCCAACCGGAGACAAAGCCCTCCTTGACCAGCCGCAGGAGCTTGCGCTTGCTCATGACCGTGTAGGTCAGGTTCAGGCGCGAGAACTCGATCTGCTGGGGCTTGTGGACCCCGAGCTGGATGAGGAACCAGTCGTAGAGCGGTCGGTGGTTCTCGAACTCCAGACTGCACAGGGAGTGGGTGATGCCTTCCAGCGAGTCTTCCAGGCCGTGGGCCCAGTCGTACATCGGGTAGATGCACCACTTGTCCCCGGTCCGGTGGTGCTCGGCGTGGAGCACGCGGTACATGACCGGGTCGCGCATGTTGAGGTTCGGCGACGCCATGTCGATCTTGGCGCGCAGCGTCCGGCTACCGTCGGGGAACTCGCCCGCGCGCATCCGCCGGAAGAGAGCGAGGTTCTCCGCGATAGAGCGGTTGCGGCAAGGACTTTCCTTGCCGGGCTCGGTGAGGGTGCCGCGGTACTCGCGGATCTCGTCGGCGGTAAGGTCGTCCACGTAGGCCTTGCCCTGGTTGATCATCTCCTCCGCGTACTCGTACATCTGGTCGAAGTAGTCGGAGGCGTAGTAGAACCGGTCGTCCCAGTCGAAGCCCAGCCAGTGCACGTCCTCGATGATGGCGTCGACGTACTCGGTGTCCTCCTTGCACGGATTGGTGTCGTCCATGCGGAGGTTGCACTTGCCGCCGTATTCCAGCGCCATGCCGAAGTCGATGCAGATGGCCTTCGCGTGCCCGATATGGAGGTAGCCGTTGGGCTCGGGGGGGAACCGGGTGTGGACGCGTTGTTGGTAGGTGCCCTTGGCCATGTGTTCGTTGATGATGGCGCGGATGAAATCCACCGCCTCGGTGTCGGCGGGGGCCGCAGACTTCGCCTCGGGAGAGAGCGGAGGCTTGGTCATCGGGCATACTCCTTGATTCGGCCGGGAACACACATGGGAAACAGGGCGCGACCACCCGGTCGCACACGCAAACTCATACTATACGGGGTCGGTCAAGCCCTGCAAAGAGGCAAACTCCCGGTTGCGGCCAGGATTTGCGGCCAAAAACGAGCTTGTTCGCCCATCCGGCCATGCTGGCTATGCCAGGGCGACGGCGGCCCGCTCCTCGTCAGAGTCCGCATAGGTGAACGCAATCTGGCGGATCGCCTCGGACTTCTCCCGGAAGGCGGTCAGAATGTCGGGGTCGAAGTGGCCCGGCATGACCCGGCCATCG
Source organism: Victivallales bacterium (assembly GCA_003245525.1). Taxonomy (GTDB): domain Bacteria; phylum Verrucomicrobiota; class Lentisphaeria; order Oligosphaerales; family Lenti-02; genus Lenti-02. The sequence continues at coordinate 3,758 of QKCY01000566.1, forward strand.
CCCTCGGTGATGATCTCCAGGGCCCGCCGATGGGTGAAGGGCGGCTTGTAGATGCGGCGGCTGACCAGCGCATCGTAGACATCGATGATCGCCATGATCCGGCCGACCAGGGGAATCGCCTCTCCCGCCAGGCCGTACGGGTAGCCGGAACCGTCCCATTTCTCGTGATGGCTGATCGTGATGTCCCGGGCGATGCGCAGGAACGAGTTGCCCGCGTCCACTCCGAGCATGCTTTCGGCCCGGGCGATGGCGTCGCGCCCATAGACCGTATGCTGCTTCATGATCTCGAACTCCTCGGGCGTGAGCTTGCCGGGTTTCTGCAAAATCGCGTCGGGGACCCCCACCTTGCCGATGTCGTGGAGGGGGGTGGACTTGTGGAACAGCTCGATGGTGGCGGGAACGAGTTCGTCCCGGAAGCGGGGGAACGATGCCAGGTGATCGGCTAGCACATGGACGTAGCGCTGGGTGCGCATGATGTGTCCGCCGGTCTCGGAATCGCGGTATTCCGCCAGCACGGCCAGTCCGTAGATGGTCACGTCCTGGGTGGTCTGCAGTTCCCGGGTTCGCTGCCCGACTGCCGCCTCCAGTTGCTCCTCGTAGCGGTCCCGTTCCAGTTCGAGCTCCCGCCGCCGCAGGGCATTCGTCACGTTGATGAGCAACTCGCTCGCCTCGAAGGGCTTGATAATGTACCCATAGGCCCCGAGCTCGATGGTTTCGGTGGCCGTGGCGCGGTCGTCCACGCCGGTCAGCATGATGACCGCCGTCTGGGGATACCGCGTCCGGATCTCGCGAAGCAGGTCGATGCCGGTCATGCCGGGCATCATGATATCCGAGACAACGAGGGCGAATTCCTGTTGGGCCAGGATGGCGAGCGCCTCCTCCCCATCGCGTGCCTTGGCACACAGATAGCCTTCCCGGCTCAGCCAGCGGAACACGATATCCCGGATGAACTGCTCGTCGTCCACAATCAGGATGGACAACTTCCCCATTTCCTCGCCCATTGCGCTATTCCTCGTTGGCCGGATCGCCGAGTGCCTGGCGGAGTCCTCTCGCCAGGGCGTCGGTATCTACTGGTTCTTCCTGGGACCTGGTGCTGTCGTGTGGGATTCCCCCGGTGCCCAGCGCAGCGAACGCGATCCCGGCGACTGCCGTTCCGCGGCCCAGGAGAATCCCTTGCCGAGAGGCAACCGAAGGGGAATGGTAGTGACGGGCGAAGGTTGGCATGTTGCCTTCCCATGCGAGCCGGGGAAACTCACACGACGTCCCCAGTACTGCAACTCTACAGCATGTAGTGCGGAATCCACAATTTGCCATCGGCGAAGCAGGGAAAACGGGGTCGGTAAATCAGGCGACTGCGCAAGATTTGCGCAGCCAGGCGGGCGCATTTGCGCAATACGTGTTGTCGGGATCGCTTGTCCAGCTTGGCGCAGAGGAATTCCTCCCCCCTCGTAGCGACTTGGCACGGCCCATGCATTGCGGAAACCGTCAGTCGGCAGCTCGACTGGCAGGGGTTCCGAAGCAGTGCATAGAGACGACCCCGGTGGGCCGTCAAAACAACAAGGAGCAAGCCGATGATGAATGCGAAAATGACCCGGAACGTGATGGTGGCGTGTCTCGCCCTGCTCGTCGGTTTCAGCGGCATGGCCATGGCCCAGGGCGCCGGTGGTGGCGCTGGCGGCAATCGTGGCGGCAATCGTGGCGGCAATCGGGGCAACTGGAATCCCGAGGAAATGCGCGCCCGTTTCGAACAAATGCTGAAGGAGCAGATCGGCGCGAGCGACGAGGACTGGCAGGTGCTTGGCCCGCTGGTGACCGCCGTCAACGAGAAGCGTCGTTCGGCGGGTGGCGGCATGCGGATGGGCGGTTTCCGCCGCCGTAACAACGAAGGCGGCGCGCAGGGCGGCCCGCAGGGCGGTCCCGAAGGCGGCATGCAGGGCGGCCCCCAGGGCGGTCCCGAAGGCGGCCCCCAGGGCGGTCCCGAAGGACAGCCTCCCCGGATGGGCGGCGAGCAGGATCCTGCGGCCGAGGCGTTGTCCGCGGCTCTGGACGATCCCAACACCACCCCGGCCGACATCCAGGCCAAGCTGGAAGCCTATCGCGCATCCCTGGTCACCAAGGAGGCCGAACTGAAGGAAGCGCGCGAGAAGCTGCGGGCGGTGGTCACGGCCCGGCAGGAAGCGCGCCTCGTCCTGATGGGGATTCTCGACTAACTCTCTCGCAGATGGCTGTCACAGCCCTTCTGGAGACATCATGACTGAACTCCTGAACAGGATGATCAACGATGGGCGGGTCGCCGCGAGCGATCGCGAGCGACTCGCCCATTTCCTGGCCGACCGGGACAACGCCAGCGAGGCGGATTGCCTGCGCTGGACGGCCGACCGGTACGGCGTGCGCTACTCCGACCTGCGCGAGGAGGAGCCCGAAGCGGCCCTCCTCGCCCGGTTCCCGGCGGCGGTGCTGTCTCGGGAGGAGCTGTTGCCCCTCCGGCGGACCGACCAGGGGATCGAGGTCGCCACCGCAGCCCTCTTCCGCACCGAAGGGCTGGACGCCCTCCGGCGTCTGGCGGGTGAGGAGCTGGTGCCCGTGCTGGTCCCGGCCGAGGCCCTGCGCACGGCGCTCAAAACCCACCTCGGCGTGGGGGCCGACACCCTCGACTCGCTGGGCGAGCGCGGCATGTTCGCCAGCGTGGAGATGGATCTCGGGGTGGACCTCGAAGAGGCCGCCCACGACGCCTCCATCATCCGCTTCGTGAACCAGATCCTGGCGGACGCCATCCGCCAGCGGACGACGGACATCCACCTGGAACCCTTCGAAGACGAGTTCCGGGTACGCTACCGCATCGACGGCGTTCTCCAGGACGTGCCGGTGCCGGCCAACATGAAGCGCTTCCAGCCCGCCATCGTGTCGCGCGTGAAGATCCTGGCCAACCTGGATATCGCCGAGAAACGGCTGCCCCAGGACGGTCGCGTGAAACTGCGTCTGGCCGGAGCCCAGATCGACGTCCGCGTGTCCGTGATCCCCATGCTGCACGGCGAGGCCGTGGTGATGCGCCTCCTGCGCCAGGATGGCACGATCATGGGTCTGGATACCCTGGCGATGGGCGAGCGCGAACTGCGCCTTTTCCGCGAGACCCTCGCCCTGTCCCACGGCATCGTGCTGGTGACCGGGCCGACCGGTAGCGGCAAGACTACCACGCTCTATGCCGGACTCCAGGAGATCAACGACCTGGAACGGAAGATCATCACCATCGAGGACCCGGTGGAATACCAGATCAAGGGCGTGAACCAGATCCAGGTCAACGAGAAGACCGGCCTGACCTTCGCCCGCGGCCTGCGTTCCATTCTGCGGCACGACCCCGACGTGGTGCTGGTGGGTGAGATCCGCGATGCGGAGACCGCCTCCATCGCCGTCCAGGCCTCGCTGACTGGCCACTTGGTCTTCTCCACTCTGCATACCAACGACTCCCCGAGTGCCCTGACCCGGTTGGTGGACATGGGGGTCGAGCCCTATCTGGTGGCGTCGTCGGTGGATGCGATTCTCTCCCAGCGGCTGGTGCGGGTGCTTTGCCCCCACTGCAAGGCGATCGACGACTCCGAGGAGACGCGCCGGGCGCTGAAGGGGGGCCGCGCCTACCGCGCCGTCGGCTGCGAAGCCTGTCGGCAGACGGGGTTCAGCGGACGGCGGGGCATCTTCGAACTGCTTGACTTGCGCGAGGACCTGCGGCGCCTGATCATGGAAGGTTGTTCCGCCGGGCAGTTGCGCGAGGCGGCCTATGGCTATGGCTGGCGATCCCTCTACGAGGACGGCCTGCGCGTGATCGGACAGGGCGACACCACCCTCTCCGA
>QKCY01000478.1 GCA_003245525.1 Victivallales bacterium
GGGGTACACGTCCACGGAGATGACCGGGTCGGCGCAGACGCTGCCGGGTTTCACCACTCCCGGCCAGCGCACCAGGAAGGGCTCGCGGACGCCGCCCTCGTAGGCGGAACCCTTGCCCGCCCGCAGGGGCGCATTGTTGGTGATGGGATTCTTGGCGCTACCGACCAGACCGCCGTTGTCGCCGGTGAAGAAGACCACGGTGTTCTGGATCAGGCCAAGCCGACCGAGGGCGTCGAGCACCCGGCCGACGCACTGGTCCATGCTCTCGACCATGGCAGCATAGACCGCCCTGCCCTGAGCCTTTTCCGGAGCCTGCCGGATCTTCTCCTCGTACTTGGCAATCAGGTCCGGCTTGGCCTGGAGTGGGGTATGGACCGCGTACATGGACAGGTAGAGCAGGAACGGCTCGTCCCGATGGGCTTCGAGGAAGGCCACGGCATCGTTCGCATGCCGGTCGGTGAGATACTCCCCGGTCGGCCCCTCGGTCATGGTGGGAATACGGTAGGGGGCGAAGTAGCTGGGCGGCTGGCCACGTGAGTAGCCGCCGATGTTCACCTGGAAGCCCTGCTGCAGCGGCCAGTACTCTTCGCGGTCGCCCAGATGCCATTTCCCGATGAAACCGGTGGTGTAGCCCAGCGGACGCACCGCCTCCGCCAAGGTCACCTCCTCCAAGGGCAGGTACTGGGTCCATGGGGGAATGCGCAGCTTGGCATAGGGACGCGCATGCCCCGCGATCCAGTCGGTCAGATGCAGCCGGGCCGGGTACTTGCCGGTCATCAGGCTGGCACGGGTAGGCGAGCAGACCGTGCAGGCGGCATAGCCGTCGGTGAACCGCATCCCCTCGCGCGCCAGCCGGTCCACGTTGGGGGTCTCGTAGAACGTGCTGCCGTTGCACCCCACGTCGCGCCATCCCAGATCGTCGATCAGGATGAACACCACGTTCGGCTTCGGCTTCTCCTCTCCGATCCCAGTCAGAATACCTGCGGCGAAAGCGGCACCGAGTCCTCGGAGGAAGGAGCGGCGCGATGCGACACAGGGCATGAAGTAGCCTCCAATACAGGTGCGGTCCGGAAGGCCCCAGAACCATTGTACTCCATCTTGGCGTTCCCGCAAATCGCCAATTGGGGTTCGCGGCGGCTGGCGCTATGTTCCTGCGTAGCGCCAGACCGCCAACCGGAGGATTCTCCCCCTTGTCAACGCCGAGCCGAGAGCAGCACCCGGACCTGTCTCCCAGCCAGACCGCCTGCGAATGGCTGGTCGAGGCCCTCTCGCCGGAGGCACTGTTCGAGGCCGTGCGGGGGCTGGGCCGCGAGATCGGCGAACTCCTGCCCGGGTTCTCCCTCTCCCTCCGGGCGCTGGGCCGATCCTCGGTCCGCCACTTGCTGGCGCGCGGCCTGGGCCGCCATCCACGACTGGCCGGACGCATCTGCCTCTCCCCCCACGCCCCGTGGCAACCCTGGCGGCAGGTGTTCGCCCTGCTCGACGAGGCGTGGCTGCGACGGCATTGGCGAGCCCTGGTGCGCCACTACGGTCCTTCCCCGGCAGTCGCCCTGGCCCTGGAGGAGCGGGAAGCGCTCCGCAACCGGGGGGACCGGATGATGCGCCTCGCCTCCTTCTGGAAGCCGGACGCCTCCCGCTGCGCCACGCTGCCCCCCGGCTGGGACGAACTGACCAAGCTCCTGGCCCCCACTGCCCCGGCCATTGCCGAAGGGGCGGGGGAATCGCGGGTGCCGGAACTGGAACGGCAGTTGGCCCAGGCCCGCGAAGCCGCCGACCGCTGGAAACGCAAGCACGCGGAGACGGAGACCCAGGCGAGCCAGGAACAGGACCGCCTGCGCGAGGATGTCCGTCAGCTCCGCCGCGAACTGCGCGCCAAGGAGGACGAACTGGCCCGGTTCCGCGACCAGTTCGAGACCCGGTTGCATCAACAGATGGCCCAGTTGCGCGAGCGCCTGTTCGTCGCCCCGGCCGCCCCGGAACCAGCCGAACTGGACGCCCTCTCCCTGGCCGAGCAGGCCGAACGGGTCCTGAACCGCCAGGACGCCCTAGACCGCCAGCGCGGGACGCGTTCCCAGGTCCGGGCCGAACTCGATCAACTCGAGGAGATGGAGAAGCGCCTGCGCCGGAGTCTGGCCGAATCCCTGGTCCTGGCCCCCGGACTGCACGAGACCAGCATCCGCGTCGGCCAGCGCCTGCGCGAACTCCGCGAGGCCCTGGGCGAGATGGATGCCGACAGCGAGAGCCCCGATCTGGCCGCCGCCCTGCTCGGCCGCATCAAGAACGCCCAGCTTGGCAGCGATGCGACCGCGGAACTGGAGCATCTCAAGCAGATTCTCGATACGGACGTGGTGCGCGAGCTGCTCGGGGACCGGGTCCACGGTCGGCTGAGCCAGTTGGAGCGCACCCACAGCCAGTTGGCCGCCGACCGCCTGCTGGATGCCACTGCCGGCCCGGCAACACCCTCGGCCAACCCGCCCGAGGAGCGGGAGATCTGGAACCTGGCGGAACGCCTGGGCTGCCACCCGCCCGCCACCGTCTGGCTCTTCGTCGATGGCTACAACGCCATCCGCCGGGTCGGCGAGTGGGCGCGAATCGAGCAAGAACAGGGGCTGCCTGCCGCCCGCCACCTGCTCTGTGAGCTCTGCCGCCGTCACGCCCACCGTTTCGCCCATGTGGAGATCGTCTTCGACGGCACCGAGACCACCGCCGCCACCGAGAGCTGTGCCGGGGTTCGGGTGGTCTATTCCCGCGCCGCCGGGGAGTCCCAGAACGCCGACGACCATCTCGTCCAGCGGTTGCACATGGTCCACGACCGGGCTGACGTCACGTGGCTAGTCACTGACGACTTCGGCTTGCGAGAGCGGGTCCGCAACCGCTGCGACGCCTTTGTCCCCCCCGTGCTGCTCCAGCGTTTCCTGCTCTCCCCCACTTCCTAATGGCACTCCGCCAGATATCTTGATTTGCTTGTAGTCCAGGCGTTTCCGAGGAGAAGATCCATGCTGCGGCTTGGCGTGATCGGTCTCAGCGAAGGCAACGGGCATCCCTATTCCTGGTCGGCCATCGTCAACGGCGACTACGACGAGGCGCGGATGGCGGAGTGCGGCTTCCCGGTCATCCCCGCCTATCTCGCGGCCAACCGCGACACATTGGGCATCGAGGGGGCCCGCGTCACCCATGTCTGGACCCAGGACCGGGCCGTCTCCGAGCATGTGGCCGCCGCCAGCCACATCGACCACGTCGTGAGTCGGTTGGAGGACCTGATCGGGGCGGTGGACGCCGTGCTGCTCGCCCGAGACGACCCCGAGAACCATGTGGCCATGGCGAAACCGTTCCTTGACGCCGGAGTGCCCATCTTCATCGACAAGCCCCTCGCCTTCTCGCGCGCCGATCTCGACTACTTCGACCAACAGCAGGCGGCGGGTAAGTTCCTCATGTCGTGCAGCGCCCTGCGCTATTCGGCCGGGGTCCAGGGGGCCCGCGTGCAGGTGGCGGAAATCGGTCCGGTGCAACTGGCCGTAGCGGTGGGCAAGAAGGATCTTCGCAAGTATGCCATCCATTATCTCGAAGGTCTGTTCTCCGTGCTCGGCGACCCCGTCGCCAAGCAGGTGCGCCACGTGGGCGAGCCGGACCGGGACATCCTGCTGGTCGACTTCGCCAACGGCACGCAGGCCACGGTGCATGTCTTCCAGGACATCGCCCCCGGCGGCGAACTCAACCTCTACGGTCGGGACGGCATCGTCCGGGTAGACCACGGCGGGACCTATCCTGCCTTCCGCAATAGCTTGGTCGAGGCCATCCGCTCCTTCCGCGAGGGGCGGCCCCGGCTCGACTTCGCCATCACCCGCAACGTGATCGGAACCCTGGTCGCCGCCCGCGAAAGCCTGGAGAACGGCGGCGGCCCGGTTGCTGTCCAGTAGTTGGAGGAGTGTCCCATGCACGTCAAGGAATTGCTCAGTCTCAAGGGCAAAGTCTGTCTGGTGACCGGCGGGGCCGGCCGCTACGGCAAGTGTATCGTCGAAGGGCTGGCCGAGGCCGACGGCACGGTCGTCACCGCCTCGCGCGACCTCGCCGCCAACGAGCGGGTGGCCGAGGAATTCCGCGCCCGTGGGCTCAGTGTCCACGCCCGGGCCGTGGACCAGGCCGACCATGCTTCCGTGGTGGCCCTGCGCGAGGGCTTGCAGGCGGATTTCGGCGGGCTCGACGTGCTGGTCAACAACTCCGTCGCCCGCCCCATGAAGGGCTACCGGGGCGACCTTGCCCAGTTCGAGGAATCCATGCGGGTCAACGCCACCGGCATGTTCGACCTCTGCCGAGAGATGACCGATCTGCTCATCGCGCGAGGTGGCGGCAGCATCGTCCATATCAGCTCCATGATGGGGATGTTCGGCCCCGATCTCTCGAACTACGATGGCACGAGCATGGGCGATCCGCCCCCGGACTACTTCTTCCACAACGCCGGGTTGCTGAACCTGGCGCGCTACCAGTCCCACGTGTTGGCCAAGCACAACATCCGAGCCAACTGCATCTGCCCTGGCGGGCTGGCCGCGCCCGAGATCCAGCCCGAACGCTTCGTGCAGAACTACACCAAGAAAGTCCTCTGCGGCCAGCGGCTGGCCAATCCCGACGATATCAAGGGCGTGGTTGTCTTCCTCGCCTCCCAAGCCTCCGCCTACATCACCGGCGAGAGCATCCTCATGGACGGTGGGATGCACTGCTAGGAGAGCGAACCATGCGCCAGCGTCCTCTCGGCAAGACCGGCATTCTGGTGTCCGAAGTCTCCTTCGGCTGCGTCGAACTGGGCATTCCCTACGGCATCGGCGTGAAACACGCCAGCGACATGCTGCCGGAGGCCGACGCCATCGCCCTGCTCCGCACCGCCCTCGACCGCGGCGTCAACTTCTTCGACACTGCTCCGGCCTACGGCACCAGCGAAGCCCTGCTCGGCAAGGCCTTCGCCGACCGCCGGGCCCGGGCCGTGATCTGCACCAAGGCCCCCCATCAGGCCGCCGATCCCGAACTGCTGGCCCGCCCCGACGAGTTGCGCCGGGTCGTGGCGGCGGCCCTGACCGAGAGTCTGCGCCAACTGCGCACGGACTACGTGGACGTCTACATGCTCCATCGCGCCACCGACGAGGCCCTGCGCAGCCCGGCTTTGACCGGTATCCTCCGCGAGTTCCGGGACCAGGGCATGATCCGGGCCATCGGTGCCTCGACCTATCCCGGCGGCACCACCGGCACCGCCATCGCGAGCGGGGCTTGGGATGTGCTCCAGATCGCCATCCACGTCATGGACCGGCGCGAGGAAGCCTACCTCCACCAGGCGGCGGAAACGGGAGTGGGTATCGTCACCCGCTCGGTGCTCTTCAAGGGCATCCTCACCGACCGGGGACGGCAGTTGCACCCCGCCCTCGCCCCGGTTGCGGCCCATCGCCAACGGCTGATCGACGCCCTTCCTGCGGGGATCGGTTTGGCACAGGCCGCCACGCAGTATATTCTGGGGATGCCGGGCGTCTCCTCGGTACTGCTGGGCATCGATCGTCTGGCGTACCTGGAGCAAGCCCTGGCCACGGCTGCCTCGCCACCCTTGCCCGCCGCCACGCGGCAGGCCTGGGACTCCCTCCCCTATCCCGACCCCGATTTCCTTGACCTGCCAGCCTGGGACCGCAACGGCTGGCTGTGATCCAATCCAACCCGAACCGGAGAACGACAATGGCGGAACAGAGCAAGAGCAAGGGCGGCAACGTAATCAAAAACGTACTGATGGTCGTCTTCATCGTGGCTGCTGGCCTGTTTGTCTGGAAGAAGGTCGAGCAACGCCAAGCGATCAACCAGGAGAACCAGGCGATTGCCCTCCTCGACGACGGCAAGTACGAGGAAGCCCGGACCATCCTCCTCCAACTCCATGAGAAGGCGAAGGGGGATGCCCGCAAACGGCACGAGACCAGCATCGCCCGCACCTTCGTCGGCCAGGCAGAGGACGGCACCGAACTGTCGGTGGACAAGCAGATGGAACTCTACCGCCAGGCTGCGAGCTATGACGAGACCGCGATCAAGAACCCCGCCATCCTCCGCATGCTGAGGGATGCCGAGGCCAAACTCGGGGCACCCGCCACCACCGAACCCGCACCCGAGCAGTAGTCGCCGTCTCCGCCATTCCCCCGACCAGGAGCTTTTCCATGCGTATGTCCCGTCTCCCCCTTCTCGCCATCCTCGGCCTTGCCACGCTCTGCGGCTGCGCCGTTCTCATGGACCCGGCTGGCCGCAGCGTGCAGCCCGTCTACGACGCGCGCCCGCAAGCCAAGAGCCAGGTGGTACCGGGCACGGCGGACGAGGTCTACCAGAAGGTCCTGGCCATCGCCAGCGCCTACAAATGGACGGTGTTCCGCGAGTTCCCGAAGGACCATCTGGTGGTCTTCGATCACGTGCCCGGCTCGGTGGACACCACCCAGGTCGGCGTCTTCTGCACCGAGGACGGGGGGAACGTCACCGTGGAGGTATCCTCCCGCTCCATGTTCTCGCGGGAATTGGCGGCGAAGGTCCTGTTCCGGAACCTATAGGGCGTTCATCTCCGGCAGGTACTGCCAGTACCGCCGGGGCATGAACTGGGCTTGCAGGCGGGGATTGCGGCGCTCGTCGATGGCGATGTGGCGCGTGTAGGTGCGCCAGCAATCCTGGAAATGGCGTTCCGCGTCGCTCACCCAGTCGCGCGGATCGCCCGCCCCGGCGAAGTCGGCGGCCTGCAGGGCACGGCCGTCCCAGAGCAAGGCCACGTCCCGCTTGCGGTCGTGGATCACCCAATGCTGGTCCGCCAGCCGCTGGGTGAAGTAGTGGGCCACGGGCAGGATAATCCGGTGGTCGGGCTCGAAGGGGGCGTAGTAGGTGCCGTCGCGCAGTTCCATGAACCGGAGCAGGCCCTTGAACTTGTGCGCCTCCGCCCCGACCAGCCGGACCCGTTCCAGCACCTCCCGCACGGCGGCATTGGTCCGCCAGCCGTCCACATTGCGGCCCGCCTCGAACAAGGTCTGCAAGTAGGCAAAGAGGACGCCGCCCGGATCGGGGCGTTCCGCCAGGGGCGCTTGGCAGACACGATGGACGCTCTCCTCGCCCGCGAGTTTCCGCACTTGATCCAACAAGCCCGTCGCCACCGCCGGGTCCGTCGCCACCCGGATCGGCCCGAAGAGCAACCCCGGATCGGTGGTCACGAACTCGCAGGCCGGGGCTCCTTCGGACAGGGCCAAGGCCAGGGCGGAAAGCAACCCCTCGAAGCAGTCCTCGTACAGGTAGCTATGCACGGACCAGCTCCGTGCCGGGCGCGGCATCGTCGGCCAGCAGGCTGAATTCGGGCTGCCAGGCCCCGGTGGTCCGCCCGTCGCCGGTCAACAGGCAGTGGCGCAGCCGGTCGGCCGTCACCGAGCGACCGGCGAGCAACTGGCCATTCACAGTGAGGAAGAACTGGGCGCGTTTCACGATCACCCCGATCTTGGCCACGTCCTCGATGCGCAGCGCACCGTGGCGCCGGGCCGCGCAGATGCGTTTGGCGGACCGGATGCCGAGGCCGGGCACCCGGACCAGGCGCTGGTAGTCGTCGCGGTTCACC
>QKCY01000150.1 GCA_003245525.1 Victivallales bacterium
CCGGATGCCGTCTGCCGGGAACTCCTGGCCTTGGCCCGCCAGCGGATCGCGACCGCCGCCGCCGGGGACACGCTGAGCTACACCCCGCCCGCCGAACTCCGCGCCCAGATGGAAGAGCCAGCCGCTGTCTTCGTTACCCTGCACAAGCGGGGGCGTCTACGGGGTTGCATCGGCACCACGGTAGCCCGTGACCCGCTGTGGAAGGCGGTCTACGAGCTGGCCCAATCCGCCGCATTCCGCGATCCTCGCTTTCCGCCGGTGACTGCCGCCGAGGTGGCGGACCTGCACATCGAGATTTCGGTGCTTTCGCCGCTCGCGCCCGTGCCCAATGCCGACGCCATCATTCCCGGCAAGCACGGGGTGGTGGTGCGCGAGGGATTCCACACGGGGCTCTTCCTGCCCCAGGTATGGGAGCAACTGCCCGGCAAGGACGAATTCCTCACGATCCTCTGCGAGCAGAAGGCCCACCTGCCCGGCAATGCCTGGCACGACGGCAGAGCGGAGCTCTCCGTCTTCACCGTCTTCGCCTTCGAGGAAGAGAAGAAGGACTGATCCCCTCTATCGCCGCCGCGTAGGTAGCCGCCAGGTCTGCCGCGCCAGGTTGGCCAGCATCCGGATCGGCAGGAAGCCGACCTGTTGCAGGTTGGAGAAAAGGTTGACCATCATGTAGTGGAGGGCGTCCCGGGTTCCCACCTTCCGCTCCTCCTTCAGGGCGAGCACCCACACCAGGGCCAAGGTCCGGAGTACGGCGGAGACGAGAAAGAGAATCCCGTGGGAGGTCACGGGCCAGCCCAGTATGGTGGTGCGCCAGCCGGAGCCGAGCGTCTCCATCAACATGCCGCCGAACAGTCCACTGAGTGTGCCCGCCACGGCCACGGCCAGGCTGTTGATGGCGATGACCGCCGAACTCGCCCTGCCCCGGCTGCCGGTCCCGGTCAGACGCAGCAGCAGATTGAACCCCGCCAACTCCATGCCCGGCCACGCGGCCACCGCCGTCAGCACCAGGATATAGCCGGGTATCCAGGAATCCGGGGTCACCAGGATCCAGGTGTTGGCTCCGTTGATGACCACCAGCCCGGCCAGCAACAGGGTCGGCTTGGAACCGAACCGGTCGACCATGCGGCCCCAGAATGGGTAGGTTCCCATGGAGACCAGGATGGGCACGGCGCAGAGCAGCAGGTTCGCCCGCGTGTTGCTCATGCCCACGACATCGAACACGTAGAGCCAGATGAACTGGCCGACGAAGCCCGTGGCGAAGGTCATGGTCGCGGAATAGCCCAGGAACGCGCGGAAGGCCGGATTGCGCAGGGGCGGTTTGACCAGCTCAAGCAGAGACAAGACCGGACGATGGTGCAGAGGTTTGGGGTCGGGAATCGGCAGGAACAGCAGGATATCGGTCATCCCGCACAGGCCAGCCACGATGAACATGCCGCTGATGATGTGGCGCAGCAACACCTGCTGGTCCGGATTCGGCCAGTCCAGCGCCAAGCCGGCCAGCAGCGAAATGGCGAGGCCGACCCCCTGCCCGAACTGGATGCGCCGGGCGTTGAAACGTCCCCGCAGACGCGAAGGAATGACATCCGCCATCCAGGACATCCAGGCCGGCGACGACACGTTGGCCAGCACCACGGAAACGAAGTTGACCGCCAGCAGGCCCGGCCATTGCCAACTGTCCGGCAGCAGCCACGGGAGCAGGCCCAGAACGATCCAGAGGAAGCGGTGGATGGTGCAGCACCAGATGAAGACCGCCTTGCGTCCACCGTGGCGTTCCAGAAAGAGACTGGTGGGCAACTGCACCCCGGCCGCCAGGAAGGGAATCGCGGCCAACAGGCCGAAGCCGAAAGGGGTCACCTTCAGCAGCTTGGCGTAGCGCGTGAAGGCCGCTCCGCCCGCCAAGTACATCCAGGCCGAGCCGAAGAGCCAGGCAACGATGATGTAGCGCAGGGAATCCCGGAGGGTGGGCGTGGTGGTCTGGGCTTGCGTAGCCATGGAAGGATTGGGTGTCCGGCGACCGGTTGAAGCTCTGCCATGATCCCATGCGACACAAGGTCCATACTATATGCCGCCATGGGCGCGGCACATCTCCGGTGGGGTCGAAAGGTCGCTGATCGGGGGTATAGTACCAGTTCAGTTCATACCCTTCCCCCATCCGAAGGAACACCGTCATGCCCAATGTGATCACCATGACCGATTCCGGCCTTTGTGTCGGCAACAACCCCATCATCCCCTTCATCGAAGGCGACGGCACCGGTCCCGACATCTGGCGGGCCACGGTCCGGGTGCTCGACGGCGCAGTGAAGGCCGCCTACGGCGACACGCGCAAGGTGGAGTGGGTCGAAGTCCTGGCGGGCGAAAAGGCCTTCAACCAGACCGGCGAATGGCTGCCCTCGGCGACCATCGAGGCGTTCTCCAAGTATCTGGTCGGCATCAAGGGCCCCCTGACCACCCCGGTCGGCGGCGGTATCCGCAGCCTGAACGTGGCCATCCGCCAGGAGCTGGACCTCTACGTCTGCCAGCGCCCGGTGCAGTACTTCACCGGCGTCCCCTCGCCGGTCAAGGCGCCCGAGAAGGTGGACATGGTGATCTTCCGCGAGAACACGGAGGACATCTACGCCGGCATCGAGTTCCGCCAGGGCACGCCCGAGTGTACCCAGTTCCTCGCCTCCTTCCAGGCGGCCAGTCCCAAGCTCTACGGCAAGATCCGCTTCCCCGAGACCACCGGCATCGGCATCAAGCCCGTCTCCAAGGAAGGCACGTGGCGGTTGGTCAAGAGCGCCATCCAGTATGCCATCGACAACGACAAGCCCTCCGTGACCCTGGTCCACAAGGGCAACATCATGAAGTTCACCGAGGGTGCCTTCCGTGATTGGGGCTACGAGGTCGCCAAGACCGACTTCGGCGCGGTCGAGCTGGACGGCGGTCCCTGGTGCAGCTTTGCCAACCCGAAGACCGGCAAGCAGATCATCGTCAAGGACTGCATCGCCGACGCCTTCCTCCAGCAGATTCTGACCCGGCCGGCCGAGTACAGCGTCATCGCCACCCTGAACCTCAACGGCGACTACATCTCCGATGCCCTCGCGGCCTGCGTGGGCGGTATCGGTATCGCTCCCGGCGGCAACATCAACTACACCAGCGGCCACGCTGTCTTCGAGGCGACCCACGGCACCGCGCCGAAGTACGCCAACCAGGACAAGGTGAACCCCGGCAGCCTCATCCTCTCCGGCGAGATGATGTTCCGCTACCTCGGTTGGACCGAGGCCGCCGACAAGATCCTGCTCGCCCTCAGCCGCACCATCGCCCAGAAGACCGTGACCTACGACTTCGAGCGGCTCATGGACGGGGCCAAGCTCCTCAAGTGCTCCGAGTTCGGCGACGCCCTCATCGCCAACATGGCCTAGCACCGACCGTCGCGCTACATTGCGGGGACGCTTCCGACTGGAGGCGTCCCCGTTTTCGTTTGGTGACGGCAGCAGGAGACGCAGGATGTCCAGGATGGCATGGTTGGTCGCGGGAGGAATGGTCATGGGAACACTGGTCGCCCAAGGCATGGATGCCCGGGTCCGCATGGTGGAAGGCGTGCCGCAGATCGTGATCGACGGCAAGCCGGTGCGCGGACGGATCTTCTTCGGCAATCCCCAGCAGGGACGGCTGACGGTTGGCACCACCCCCACCCGCCACTCCTTCGAGTTCGAGGCCGCCCAGGATTCCGGTGGCCACGGCACCTTCCATTTCCGCTTCGGCGACGAGCCGGGGACCTGCTGGATCGACGACTTCCAGATCGAGGAGGTGGATACCGGTCGCCTGGTGGTGGGTCCCTGCACCTTTGCGGGTGGCATGGACGACTTCGCCGCCCAGTGGAGCTTCTGGCCCACCGGCGAGGATAATACGGTGGGTACGATTGGCGTCGAAGACGGTGCTCTCCAAGTGCGTTTGGCAGCCCCCGCCAAAGGGGGCAAATGGCCCGGTTTCCATATCTACACCAAGGCCGACCTCGAACTGACCGGCGGCAAACGCTACCGCGTCTCCTTCCGGGGCTGGGCCGACCACGAGCGCAAGTGGTCGCTGGGCTGCTACATCCCCGGTACCCCCTTCATCGCCCTGATGAATGTGCCCGGTGTCTTCGAGAGCCAGATCCGGCTGGCCGCCGACGTGGGCGTGGATATGGTTAGCTTCAGCCTCCCCATGCCCTGGCCGAAACCCGGCGAGGAGCCCGACTGGCGACCGGTGGATGCCCGTTGCCGCAACATCCTGGCGGCAAACCCGAAAGCCCTCCTGATGCCGCGTCTGGGCATGGAGCCCCCCAAATGGTGGAAGGACGCCCATCCCGACCAGGTCATGGTCTGGGAGGACGGCCCCCGCAACCGGGGTGTCGTTCCCGCCTCGACCATCTACCGGGAGGATGCTGCCGCTCGCCTGCAGGCCGTGGTCGAACACTTGGAGGCCACCTTCCCCGATAACATGGTGGGCTACCATCCCAGCGGCCACAACACGGGCGAGTGGTTCTATCAGGATACCTGGATGGGCAAGTTCGACGGCTATTCCCCCGCTTCCCTCGCCGGGTTCCGGGACTGGCTGCGCCAGCATTACGGCACCGACGCCGCCCTGCGGACGGCCTGGAACCAGCCGGAAGTTTCCTTGGCCACGGCTGAGGTCCCCTCACCCGCCCGTCGCCATGCCGCCCCCGCCGGTACCCTCCGCGATCCCACCACCGAACAGGACATCATCGATTTCGCCATCTTCCAGCAGGACGCCATGGCCGACTGCGTCTGCGCCCTGGCCAAGGCCGTGCGCGACGGCAGCAAGGGCCGCAAGCTCTCGGTCTTCTTCTTCGGCTACGTCTTCGAGTTCGCCCCGGCTTCCCGTGGACCGAGCGCCTCGGGTCACTACGGGCTGCGCCGCGTGCTGGACTGTCCGGACATCGATATCCTCTGCTCGCCGATCTCCTATTTCGACCGGGGGCTCGGCCAGAGCGCCCCGAGCATGACCGCTACCGAATCCGTCGCCTTGGCCAACAAGCTCTGGCTGAACGAGGACGACACCGCCACCTACCTCTGTTCCGGCACCTTCCCCGGCCACAAGGAGAAAGTGGACACGCGGGAAAAGACGAACTGCGAGTTGTCCCGCAACGTGGCCGAGGCCGCCTGCCGCAACCTCGCCACCTGGTGGATGGATCTCGGTGCCACCGGCTGGTTCGACGATCCGGGCTTGTGGGCGGAGATGAAGCGGCTCGAAGCCATCGATCTGCCGCTGTTGCAGAACCCCACGCCCTTCCATCCGGATGTGGTCTTGGTGAACGATGCCCGCTCCATGTGCGAGGTAGCGGCGGGCGGTGCCGCTGTGACCCGGTCGCTGGTCTACGAGTCCCGTGCCCCCCTCGCCCGCATGGGCGCGCCCTTTGGCCAATACCTGCTGGACGATGTGCTCGCCGGACGGGTGGACGCCAAGCTCTATGTCATGCTCAACGCCTGGGTCCTGACCGCCGAGGAGCGCGCCCAACTGCGCCAGCGCTTGCAGGGCAAGACCGTCATCTGGTGCTATGCCCCCGGCTATCACGACGGCAACCGGGTCTCCCTGGACGCCATGCGCGAACTGACCGGTTTCTCCTGCGCGCCCCTTGGCGAGCCACTGGTTCCCGAGGCCACTCCCACCGAGGCGGGCAAGGCGGCTGGACTGGAAGCCGAAGCCTTCGGCAGCAACCAGCCCGTGCATCCGCTCTTCCAGGCCACTGCCCCTGCAGAACAAGTGTTGGCTCGTTACGCGAGCGGCGAACCGGCCGTCGCCTGGGCGGCGGACAATGGTGGTACCAGCATCTTCTGCGGCGTGCCGCGTCTCACTACCAGCCTGCTCCGCTTCGCGGCCAAGCGGGCCGGGGTCCATGTCTGGACGGCGGACGATTGCGTGCTCTACGCCAACGGCCCCTTCGTGGTGTTGCATGGTACGAAGCCCGAGCCGGTGCGGCTCGATACCGGGAACGGCAAGGCCGTCAGCGATGTGCTGACGGGCGAAAAGCTCGGCAAGGGGCCGGTCCTGACCGTGCCTCTGGGCTTCGGCCAGACCCGGATTCTGCGGATCACCGAGTAGCATGACCGACCTGCCCGTCCAATGGCTTGAGCCCCTTCCCTTGCCGGGTAGGCAGGCGCTGCCAAACCGCATTCCGCCCGGTCCCATGGAAGGAATCACCGAGGGTTCCTTCTGCCGAGCCCTGGCTCTCAGAAGGCTCGTGCGCTGCTGGATCACCCCCTTCATCCGCCTGACCACGGGGGTCCCGCGGCGCAGTCGCCTGGAAAGCCGTCTGGCACCCTACCGGGAGACCGGGTTGCCGGTGGTTGTCCAGATCATGGGGCACGACATCGGCCTCCTTGCCGCCGCCGCCCGACGGTTGACCGAGCTTGGCATCATTGGCATCGACCTCAACTGCGCCTGTCCCACCAAGACGGTGATTGGCAATGGGGCCGGGGGGGCTCTGCTGCGGCGTCCCGAATGGATTCGGGAAGCCTTGTTAGCCCTGCGGACGGCGTGTCCCGGCGTGGGGCTCAGCGTGAAGCTGCGTACCGGGTTCTCCTCGCCGAGCGCCCTCCCCGACCTCATGGCCGCCATGCGCGAGGGACAACCCGATTTCGCCATCCTGCACTACCGGACCGTGGAGGAACTCTACCGGCGCATCCCGGATGGGTGGAGCCGTCTGGCTCAGGCCAAGGAACTGGCTGGCAGTGTCCCTCTCCTCGCCAGCGGGGATATCTACACGGCCGAGGATGCCCTGCGGCTCTGGCGCGAATGCCGGGTCGATGGCGTAGCCCCCGCCCGGGGGCTGCTCCGCAATCCCCGCCTGCTCTGCGATATCGAGGCCATGTGCCAGGGCCAAACTCCCCTGCCCTACAGCCGGGCCGACAGCTTGCCCCTGTTGGCCGATATCGCGAGCGATCCGGGCCAGGATGACGCCGCGTCGCCGGGTTTCGTGCTCGACTTCGCCGCCCGTTCCCTCGGCAGCGACGACCCGCTGTTTCTCCGGC
Organism: Victivallales bacterium; assembly: GCA_003245525.1. Taxonomy (GTDB): domain Bacteria; phylum Verrucomicrobiota; class Lentisphaeria; order Oligosphaerales; family Lenti-02; genus Lenti-02. Next base: position 7,011 of record QKCY01000150.1, read on the forward strand.
TCTCTGCCTGCCGTACCCTCGGCGAGATCCGCTCGCTGCTGGGCACCGCCTGCACAAATCCGCAGACGGAGTAAATTGCAGGATAGGTGCCATCTGCTCCAGGAGCTGTTATATGCGTTCCGTACTTGTTGCTATGCTAGCTACAACCGCTGTGGCGTTGGGGGTTCCCATGACCAACCTTGCCGAACACGCGCGCGCGACTGCCACCTCCACCAATGGAGCCTATTCCGCCGACAAGGCGGTGGATGGCGAGGTCAGCAACGACTCCCGCTGGGTGAGCGCCAGCAAGGAGGGGCCCCATATCCTCACCATCGAATGGGACGAGCCCACCGAGATCGGCTGTGTGCATCTGGTATCGGGCTGGTGCCCGGATGGCGCGTGGATTCATCCGGTGAAGTCCTTCCATTTCGAATACCGCAAGGGGGAGGAATGGCTGCCCCTTCCCGGCGCGGCTGCCGTGGACAACGCGAAGTATGCCTGGGAATGTGCCTTCGAGGAGCCGTTGACCACCAACGCCGTCCGCTTGGTCGCCCTCGACAATGGCTATGTCCGGGTAGCCGAGGTCCGGGTGTTCACCTT
>QKCY01000202.1 GCA_003245525.1 Victivallales bacterium
GACATGATACAGGGCGACCCGCCGGTCGCCCCTACAAGGACATTGCCCAACGGTCCGCGCCCACGGTCGTTGGGATCGTTAATCGCGGGGTACAAATCATCGGTCACGCGACGTATCTCCCGCATGCGCAACGAGGTAGGGGCGACCGGCAGACCCCCCCTCCTCGAACCATGTGACGTATTGCCCCCGAACCGCAACCTACCAGCGATCTGGCAAGGGAACTACCACGACCACATCATCCGCAATGAACAGGAATTGACGCGCATCCGGGAGTACATCCGGAGCAACCCACGTCAATGGGAATCGGACAGCTTTCGGGCGTAGGACATATCGTGATCTGCGTCGCGCACGCACCCCAAGCTCGACCGGTGGAGCGGCCTTCGCCACCCAACGTGACAACCGTGCCACCAGACCCAACCAGGGGAGTGTCCAGAACACGAACTTCACCGGCTGGGCGGGTGCCTACGGCAGAACGAGATAGCGGCCGGCGCCTTCCTGGCCGACGGTGAAGCGGATGCGGCCGTCGCGGTGCTCGCAGGGGATGTCGGCGAGTGTTTCGTCGCTGAGGGCCTTGAGGGCCTGGACTCGGGTAGGTGCCTGGGCGAGGCCGAGGGCCTTGGCATCGAGTTCCACCGTGAAGCGGCGATTGCGCGGATAGGGGAAGACCACGAGCCGGTCGGCGCCCCGGTTCACCTTCACCGAGCCGTCGGTGGCGACGGTGCCCAGATCCACCCACGTGCCGACGGGGTTCAGGTCGCGGGTGAAATCGACCTGTTCGATCTCCTTCCGGTACTTGGCGCTGGCGGCGGCGAGGTCGCCCAGCTTGCCTTCGCCGTTGGCGATGTCCACCACCCCGATCAGGTAACGGTTGCCCTCGCGGTCGGTGCCCTTCATCTGCATCCGGCCCTTGCGGTTGTAGAGGCCGACCACGATCTCGAAGTGCTCGTAGCCAGCAGGGAACTCGACGACATGGGGGCCATCCACGATGGTCTCGCCCGCGCGCCAGGTGCTGGTGGGCCTCGGCAGGGCGTGGTCGGCCTGGCCGGCAATCATGGCGTTGGACGCTCCCTCGTTGAGGAAGTGGACGAAGCAGTTGTAGTCGTCGGCGATCTCCTGGCCGACCTGCCACTCATAGGTCAACTCGGCCTTGCGGTCGCCCAGCCATTTGAAGGAGCGCAGCTTCGGTTCCAGCGCCGTTCCCCCCTTGCGGTAGGGCATATTGAGATAGGTCCGGGAGTCGGCGAAGACGAACTCGGGACAGCTCGCGTAGTCGGCCATGCCCTGTTTCGTCTGGGCGGTCCAGACCTCGGTGTCGGGACCGAGGGCCAGGAAGCCCCACTGGGGCAGGGTCCGCCCCTCCACCAGCCAGGGCTCCACGTCCCAGTTCACCCAGACACGGAGCCCGCTGTCGTAGGTGATGCGCTGGCGGGTGCGGCAATCCACCGACAGGGCGACGCTGGCGGTGACGAACTGCCCGGCCACCTCGTACTCGATCCGGCTGGCCTTGGCGGTGCCGTAGAGCCGTTGCACGGGATGCATCAGGTTGTGCTCCTTGGCGACCCACTGCAGGTTGGCGGTGGAGAGGTTGCCGATGAAACCCGCATGGCCGTAAGCCAGCTCCTGGGCTCGGTACTTGTCGATCTGGAACGGGGCGCAGGAGTCTACGCCGGGCACGTGGTCGTAGCCCCGGCGAAACCAGCGTTCGTAGTAGCCCATGCCGTGGTTGACCATCTGCGGATGGAGGCGCAGCAGGTCGAAATCGAGGAAGGGAGCGTGGTCCTCGCCGCCCTGCACCTGGGCTTCCACGCCATCGCAGCGACCCGCCCAATACATGTGGTTGGCGCCTTCGCCAAAGAGCGGGCCCTGATGGGTGTCGCGCATGTACTGGAAGAGCTCGGTGTCGAACTGCACCTTCGCCTTGCCCATGGCGGCGAAGGGCTGGTTGGCCTCGTGGTCGAGCTGGTGCCACGGCGGCACGCAAGTATGCACGTCGAGATAGGCGGCGGTAGTCTGGTAGTGGCGATGGATCTCGGGGGAGTTCTGCTTGGCGTAGCCGAGAGCCCGGTTGCACTTCAGCCCGTAGCTCTGGACCCCCGTGCCCCGGTTGAACCAGGCCTTGGAGGGCTCGCCATCCGCCTTCAGCACCCGCGCGGAGGCATCGTAGGAGGGGGCGTCGGGATAGAGGTCGATGTAGTTCTCGTGGACGCTCCACACGTAGCCGCACTCATTGGCGGCCTTGCCGTACTCGGCCATGCCGGGGTCGCCGCCCATGTGGGGGTTCGCCGGGATGTGGTCGGGGAGTTTGGCGTCGTAGCCGTAGCGCTGCCAGACGTGCTGGATGATGGCGAGATGGTCCACGCCGCTGTCCTTCAGCTCGCGCAGAGTCACGGCATCGCCCTGGAAGGTGCCGTCGCGATGATGGGCCCAGACATCGAGCATGATCCGGTCGCCGAGCACGTCCAGATAGGGCGAGACGGGATGCGGCAGATTCGGGAGTACCTCGTGGATGCTGGACGACACCGCGATGTAGCCGGATTCCGCCAGACGGTTGAGGGTGCCATCGGTCTTTGGCTGGTAGCTGGCCGAGCGCTGGGCACAGACCGAGGCGTTGCTCTGGGTCCAGTCCCAGCCGCGGCAGGTGAAGAGTTCCAGGCCGGGAAGGTAGTCCGCCGCGCCGTAGAGATAGGGGATGGCCAGGGACCGGCGCAAGTCGGTGTCGGCGATGCCGCCGAGATCCACTCCGGTTGCCACCGGCTGGTCGCAGGTCACCCCCACCAGCAGCGCCTTGTCGCGGATGCCGAACCGCCAGACGATGCGGCAGCCGGGTCCCTGGAAAGCGGCAACCACCGTGTTGCCCTCGCGCGCCACGGAGTCCCGCTTGAGCGCGACATCCCCGGCAAAACGCACGCCGCCGTCAGCGGCGGGACGGAAGGATTCGCCGCCATCCACCTGCACGGTGAGATCGTCGAGCGTGCCGGTGTTCGGCTGGTAGCGGTATTCGATCCGGCAGTCCTCGCCCTGGTAGGAGAGAAGCCAGCCGTCGCCGTCGGCCCGGACCGTGTTCTCCCCCGCCACCAGCGAAGCGGGGACAATGCCGCGCGCACCGTCGTTGGCCAGCGGCACCAAGCTCTTTCCCGCCACCGCCCGGTAGGCCGCACGGGAGGTAAGGCGGGCAACGGTAGTCCGCTGGGCCTCGACCGTGGTGCCCGCCTCGATCCGGGCGTCGCCGAAATAGGAGTAGTCGAAGCCGGCATCATTGGCCGGCCCAGGCTCGACCTGAAGGCGGACCGTCACGGTGCGCCCGGCGAAGGGGGCGAGATCGAACTGGTAGTCCTTCCAGACCGCCTCGGTGTAGTGCTGACGCATCAGTTCGGCCATGCCGCCGCCCGCATCAAGGTAGCAGGAGAAGGTCACCCCGTCGCTCTTCTTGGGGGCGACCATGCCGGGCCCCATGGCGATGCCGAACGCCAGAGTCAGGGGCTTGGCGTCGGGCAGGACAAGCCGGTAGTCCACCCACGCCTTGCCCGGCTTCACCCGCCACGGGGAATGGAGCAGGAAGGCCGACCGACCAAGCAGGCGGTGCCCCGTCTGGTACGAGATTCCGCTCTTCTCCTCGAAGTGTCCCGACCAGGAGGGCGGCATCTCGACCACGTCGCCGCCGTAGGACTGGTACGCCACCCGGTAGCGCCCGATGTCACCGAGATGGGTCGTCCCCGCAGGCAGGGAGACCGGTCTCGGTTGCGCCACAACACCCATCGCCAGCCCTACCAACACCGCAACTGTACGCATAGTCTGCTCCGCCTGGGGAGGTGATTCCGGTATCCTCTTGGCCAACACCCAACTCTCGGGGCTCCAACGTCACCCGTTGGCCGGGTTCTGTCAAGCCCGTCCAGGGGTCCTTCTGCCCTGGCGGAAACCCCTGCCGGGAACGGAACGCAAAACGCCCCCGGCAGGGATCTGCCGGGGGCGAATGGGTCCTCGGGTCGGCTACTTGCCCTTGCCGAGGGGGATACCGACCAGGTAATTGCCTTCGTCGCCCCGCTGCACATAGAGCAGGACCACGTCGTTCTTGGTCTTCTTCAGGGCCTTGGTGACCTCTTCCGGGCTCTTCACCTTCTCGCCATTCACCTGGGTGACGAGATCGCCGGGCTGCAACTCCGGCTGGGCACGCGAGGCGGGGCTGTTGGGAAGGATGGCGACGATCACCAGGCCATCGTCCGTGGGCTGCATCCGCAGTCCCAGGCTCTCGACCCCGACCGTGCCATCGGGGCCTTTCCCCGCTTCGCCGGTCCGCTGCCGAGCCACGACCTGGAAGACCTTCTCGGCACCGTCGCGACTGACGGTCAGGGCGACCTTGTCGCCCGGCTTGTAGGCGAGGACGGCAAAGAGCAGGTCATGGGGGGAGTCTACCGTCTTGTCGCCGATCTTGGTGACCACGTCGCCCGCCTTGACCCCGGCCTTCTCGGCGGCCTCGCCCTCCATCACCGATTCCACCAGCACCCCATGCTCGACCCCGTAGCGCTTCTTGAGCACATCGGTCAGTTCCTGCATGCTGATGCCCAGGAAGGGACGCGCGACTTCGCCGTGGTCGATCAGATCGGTGGCGACCCGCCGCACCAGATTGCTGGGGATGGCAAAACCAAGACCGATATTGCCGCGGGAGGAGCCGCCGCCGGTCATGATGAACTGGTTGATGCCGATCATCTCGCCGTGGATGTTGAGCAACGGACCACCGCTATTGCCGGGGTTGATCGAGGCGTCGGTCTGGATGTAGTCCTCGAAATTGGTCATCCGCATCCCATGCCGACCCTTCTGGCTGATGTGCCCGATGGTCACGGAATAGTCCAGATTGAAGGGAGCTCCCACCGCGATGGCGTACTGCCCCACCTTGATCCGGTCGGAGTCGCCAAAGGCAATGCTCGGCAAGTCGTTGAGCTTGCCGCCGCCGAGTTGGAGGACGGCAATGTCCGTGTCCTCGTCGTAGCCGACCACTTTCACCTGGTCGTCGCCCTTGGCGCTGTCGAACACCCGCCCGTCCTGCAGTTTGACTTCCAGTTCGTCCTGGTCCTGGATCACGTGCAGGTTGGTAACCACGTAGCCCTCGGGCCGAATGATGACCCCGGACCCCATGCCAGCGGGCTGGGGACGGTCATCCTGCGGCCGGGGGGCTGGCCGGTTGCGCCCACCGCGGCCATAGGGATTGCCATCCTCCGGAAGGCCGAAGAACCAACGGAATTCCGGGGGGACTCCCTGCGCTTGCTGCATCTGCGGACGTTGCTTATTGGTAATGACCACCACCGCCTGCGAGGCCTTGTCGGCCACGCCGGTCAGGGCCGCCTCCAGTTTCATGGCCAGTTCCAGCCCGTCGCTGGCGTCGTCCGCCCGGGAGGGAAGCCCCCCGGCCAGCAATGCCGCCGCCGCCAACCCGGCCAGCAGGGATCGTCCAACGTTTCTCGTGAACATGATGTGTCTCCTTGATGTTTTTGTCATTCTTTGGCTCTGTCTGACGCGACGAGTCACACATGCAATACACCAACTACAGACTGTGCTGTCATCGATAGGTTCCCTTTGCACCTTCCCGGTAGTTGTGGTATGCTCGTGGAGTCGGATTGTCACGCAGTCGGCCCGTCGCAGGCGCTGGCCCAAGGGAGAACCATCCATGGCGGACGTACAGCAGCTTGAAGCCCTGATCCCCCAGCTCGCCGACTTCCAGACGCGCCACGCCGCCCGCAAGCGGATCGAGGCCATCGGCGCGGTGGCGGCAGGCCGCCTGTTGCCCTTGCTGACCGATCCGTCGCAGCCCGAGAACCTGCGCTGGGCGGTGCTTTCCCTGATGGTGACCTGGCAGCATGTGCCGGCCGCCCCCACGATACTGGAAGTGGCGCGGACGGACCGCGGGCTGTACGGCGAGGCCCTGCACGCGCTCGAGCGGATCACCGGGCTGCAGTTGGGCGAGGATCTGGACGAGTGGCAGAAAGCCGTGTTCGATCCGACCGCCTATGCGGCCCAGCAGGCTGTCGCGGAGCACCCCACCACCGAGGAGGAGCAGAAGGAGGAGCAGGAGGAAGGGGGCTACAACCTCTTCAAGCGGGCCCTCGCCGAGCAGGCCTCCGAGTTCAAATGGGAAGAGGAAGGCTATCTCTACATGCGGTTCGAACTGGCCGGCGGGCGCAAGCAGCAGATGGTGGTCACCTTCCGGAACACCGACCCCAGCGGGCACCCCCTGGCCACCATCTACACCGAATGCGGGCATCCCACGCCGGAGGTGATGAGCCTCATCACCCGGCGGAACGTGACCACCAAGTACGGGCGTTTCGTCCTGGAAGGGACCGGCGACACGGAGAAGGTGGTCATGCGGGAGAACATCCCCATGAACCGGCTCACCGAGACTCTGGTGCGCGACGTGGTGCTGACCATGGCGACCGAGGCCGATTCGCTCGAGAACGAGCTCACCCACGCCGACCACATCTGAGGCAGTCCGTTTGTCCTGCGGTTGCACGGGGACCGCGAACCGGGCATATTTCGCCCCTCATGTCCCGTTCCCACCAGTCGGAGATTCCCACGATGCCCGTGAACTATGCTGTCGAGAAGATCGGTGCCGTCTGCAAGAACAACATCGGCGTCGTCACCGGTTGGTTTCCCGGCCTGAGCCATGTGGAAATGGTCGAGCAGGTCGCCGCCTACGGCTTCCGGGCCTTCGAGGACCTGGGCGCCCGCAACTGGGAGGACCGGCTGGCGGTCCGCGCCAAATGCGAGGAGCTGGGAGTCAGTGTCGGGGCCGTCAGCAGTTCGGGCACCCTCCGGGGCGACGGACCGGTGAACCCCGCGTTCCACGAGCAGTTCCTGGCCGAAATCCGGGCCACCATCGTCAAGGCGCAGGAGCTGGGCACCAAGACCCTCCTGGCCGTGACCGGGGCCGAACGCGACGACATGAGCCGGGAACTACAGGCCGAGAACGTGGTCGCCGCCGGCAAGCTCGTGGCCCCGTACTTGGAGGACGCGGGCATGACCCTCGTCTGGGAGCCCCTCAACGTGAAGGTCAACCACGGCGGCTACTTTCTGGTCTACTCGAAGGACGCGGCGGACATCGTGATCCGCACCGGCAGCCCCGCCGTGAAGTTCCTCTTCGATGTCTACCACCAGCAGATCAGCGAAGGCGACGTGATCCGCAACCTCACGGACTACAAGGACCAGATCGGGCACTACCACTTCGGCGACAATCCCGGCCGTCATGAGCCCACCACCGGCGAGCTGAACTACAGGAACATCTTCAAGGCGATCCACGAGACCGGCTATCGCGGCGTGGTCTCCGCCGAGTTCGGCAAGGTGGGGACGACCGAGGAGGTCCTGCGCATTCTGGCCGACTGCGCCAACTGGTAGGCTCTTCCCCTTCCCTCCCCCGGCCCAGCCCTTGGCTCCGATCCGCCGGTTCCAGGCGAAAGCAGCGTCGTAGAGAGACGCTGACCAGAGGCGGGACAGAGCCGGAGCGGGGTTCAGAACAGGGAGGGGTTGCGGGCGTCGTCCAGGCGCTTGCGGAAGAGGTCGGTCAGGGACTTGAAGTCGTTTTCGCGGGCATTGTCGAGCAGCCGTTGCCAATCCGGCGGGCGCCGCCGGAGGGCGGCGGGGTCTGACCAGCCTTCGGGCAGGTCGAGCCGCAGCACGGTAAGCTCGCGGTTGGCCCGGAGCAGATCGGCGGAAGCGGCCAGGGCTTCCCGCACGCGCAGGTTGCCCACGTAATCGACATGGCTCAGAATGCCCTCGATGCTGCCGTGCGCCGCCAGGAGCTTGGCGGCCGTCTTGGCGCCCACGCCGGGTACCCCCGCGATGTTGTCGGACGTATCGCCCACCAAGGCCAGGTAGTCGGCGATGGCTTCGGGCCTGACGCCAAACTTGTCGGCCACTTCCGCGGGTCCCAGGTCGAGCCAGGTCCCCTTGCCGCCGGGAACGGTGAGGGTGACGTCGCCCGACACCAGTTGGGAAAGGTCCTTGTCGGCCGAGAGGATACGGGCAGGATGCGCGCCGCGGACGGCGACGAGGCCCGCGATCAGATCGTCGGCCTCGTGCCCCTCCCAGTCGAGGATGGGCCAGCCCAGCCAGGCGATGGCGTCGCGGATGGCGGGGACCTGCTGGCGGAGGGGATCGGGCATCGGGGCCCGGGTGCCCTTGTACTCGGGGCGGATGGCCAGCCGCCGGGTACATTTCCCCTTGTCGAAGACCACGACACCCAGGGAACTGGGCATCTCCTGATCGATCTTCAGAAGCAGCCGGACCATGCCGTAGAGGGCGTTGGTTGGCTCGCCTTTGGCGTTGCTCAGATCGCGGATCGCATAGAAACTGCGGTAGACGTGGGCGTAGCCGTCGATCAGGATGATCGGATCGGGCATGATGGCGCTCCCTGGGCTGGGGCCAGTGTCACTGGCCAAGTTCGGCGATGGCGCGACGGACCATGGGCCCGAAACTGTTCTCCTGCATGCGCAGAACGCCGATCTCCCGCGCGGCGTTCTCGGGACTGTCCGAGGCGTGGGCGGTGTTGACCATGATGTTCGAGCCGAACTCGCTGCGCACGGTCCCGCCGGGGGCCTTGCTGGGATCCGTCGGGCCGAGGACGTCGCGGATCTTGCCGACCGCTTCCTCGCCCTCGTAGACGATCACCAGGCTCTTGACCAGGCCATCCTCCCGCAGTTCATCGCGGGTGCAGTCGCTGGGACGGCGACCAGTCATAAAGTTCACGATCTCCTCGAACTGGTGCCGGGCATAGGGCACGCCGACCAGGTCGACCAGCTTCTTGAGGCTGCCCCGCGGCAGGGAGAAGCCCAGTTCGGCCTTGACGGCGGCGAGGGCACGGCGGGCGGCCACCGGGGCCAGCTTCCGCTGGAGCACCTCCTCGACCGGGCCGTAGAATTCCAGGGCCTGGGCGACGCTCATATAGTTCAGCTTCATGCCGATCATGCGCAGGCCGGTGCGGCTGAACATGTCGATCACGGCGCCGGGGCGCGAGCTGCGCGCCCGCCAACTGTCCGGCTTGATCATCACCAGTGTCTGCTGCACCCGATCCGGGTTCCGGTAGACCGGCACGCCCGCCAACAGGGTCGGCTCGGCCTCCGAGCACTTCACCCAGATGTCCAGGTCGGAAACCACCGTCTCCGGCGAATCGGGGATGAGCACGGCAGGCTCGAAGTAGCGCAGCGAACCATCGGCGTTGTAGATCAACTCGCCGTAGGTGTCGCGCACCGTCTCGCCGGTGTCGGTGTTCACCCGCATGTTGCCCACGACCCGTTTGATGTCGGCGAAGGCATTCTCGCCGCGGAAGACGAGCACCAAGGACCGGTGCCGCCGACCATCGGGGTCGGGGCTGAAACTGCGGAGGATGTACTCGCGGATCTGCTGGCGGTGCTGTTCCTCGTCCGGGTTCACCCCGGGGCGGATGGTTGCCGCATACCGTTCGGCCATGTCGCGGCACGTGGCGAACAGGCGGGTCGCGATCAGCTCGGCGTTGGTGAGACTGAGCAACCGCCCGATCACCGAACCGGTGCGCGACTTGCGGATGGTATGGGGAGTGACGACGACGAAGGCGAGTTCCTGGGCCATATCGAAGGAGAGCTCCTACGCGAACCTCTGGAAACCGAGTGGTGTATGGGGCCGACGGAAAGCAGAAAGCCCACCGCGACGGGAGAAGGGCGCCCGAAGCGGTGAGCTTTCGTTACCTGGACCTCGCTGCCGAGGCCCTAGCGAAGAAGGAATGTTATTTCAGGGGCAGAATCTTGTACATGCCCGTGCCACAGGCACCGCACTTGCCCTGCATGGCCGGACGACCATTCTTCATGGTCACCTTCTTGGCGCCCTTCATCTCTTGCTTGGCCTTGCACTTCACGCAGTACGCCATCTCAGCCATGATCTTGCCTTTCCGATGTATGATGCCCGCTTTAACCCCCCGGGGAGTCGGGTATATTCCCCGGACCGAACGATAACGGGAACCCACTAGCCCAAGATGTGCATCCAGCCTAGCGTTCCTACGTAGACACTAAAGCGACCTTTATTGGAGTTTGCAAATGTCGGACCGGTTTTTTTCCCACCTGGCCACTGGGGAAGTGGATGCATCCCCCGACGTGCTGGGCCGTGCCCGGGAGGTGTTCGATGCCGAGATCGCCGGCCTGGCTGCGGTCCGCGATGGTCTCGGGGCCGAATTCGAGGCGCTGGTACGCCTCGCGCTCGACACCCTGGAGCGCAACGGCAAGCTCGTCTGCGTGGGCGTGGGGAAGAGCGGCCACATCGGGCAGAAGCTGGCGGCCACCCTTTCCAGCACCGGCTCCCGCGCCGCTTTCCTCCACCCGGTCGAGGCCATGCACGGCGACCTGGGCATCGTGGCGGAGCAGGACGCCCTGCTGGCCCTGAGCTATAGCGGCGAGACCGACGAGTTGCTGGCTGTCCTCCCGGCGGCCAAACGCCTGGGGGCGAAGATCGTGGCCATCACGGGCAACCCCGCCTCCCGGCTGGCCCAATGGGCGGACCTGACGGTCCCGATGCCGGTTCCCCGCGAGGCCTGTCCCTTCAACCTGGCCCCCACCACCTCGACCACCGCCCTGCTGGCGCTGGGCGACGCGCTGGCCATGGTCCTGCTCGACTGCCGCCGCTTCGAGCTGAACGACTACGCCAAGCTCCATCCGGCTGGCGCCATCGGCCGCAGCATCACCCTCGGGGTGGCGGATATCATGCGCCAGGGCGACGCCTTCCCCACCGTGGCCCCCGAGACCCCCGTGCGCGAGGTGCTGGTGACCATGACCAAGGCGCGCAGCGGTTCGGTGGCCATCGTCGCCCCCGACCAGGCCCTGCTCGGCATCTTCACCGACGGCGACTTCCGGCGGCATATCATGACCAACCCCAACCTGCTGGAGAGTCAGATCCAGGAGGTGATGACCCCCAAGCCCATCACCGTGAACGCCCGGGCCATGGCGGTCGAGCTGGTGCGTATCCTGGAGCAACGCAAGATCGACGACATCATCGTGGTGGACGATGCCAACCACGCGGTCGGCCTGGTGGACATCCAGGACCTGCCCCGTTTCAAGGTGATGTAGGCTACTTCCCGGCGGCGGCCAGGGCCTTGAGGATCAGGTCCGCGATGCCCTGCATCCCCCGGTCGCCGGGATGGTTGGCCACGCCCTGGTGCTCGAACTGCCGTTCGGAGCGGGCGAAGTTGGCCTCGTCGCGGCCCAGCGGTCCGGCGTCGGCAAAGATCCCGCCGACCTCGGCGCAGGCTTGCTTGAGGGCCGCGTCCTTGGCGGCGGAGGGCCAGAAGCAGCTCCGCACCAGGATGGTGGGGTTGCCGTTGGCCTTGAGCTTCTGGAGGAGCTTGGTGACGCTGGCCAGGAGGGCGGCCTTCGCTTGGTCGTCAGCCGGATTCGGCACGTTTTCGCCGATGGCGACGATGACCAGATCGGGCTTGAAGGCAAACTGGCTGGCCAGTCCGGTATCGAGGTCGTAGGTGGCGTACTCGCGCTCGTAGGTGGCAATGTTGGCGATCATCGCCTCGGGCTCCTTGCCGGTGGTCTCGGCGATGCCCTTGAGGACGAGGTGGGCATAGTCCTTGTCCTCGGCCGAGGCGGCCATCCCCCAGTTCCCCGTCCAACCGATCTTGGCGGAAGGACCGTGCTTGGTGATGCTGTTGCCCAGGAACAGGACCTTGTTCGCCTTGATGCCGTGGTACATGATGTCCCCCTCGGCGGCCGTTCCCGCCAGTCCCGTCATGCCCAATACCGCTGCCAGCAGACATACCCGTTGCATTGTGATCCGGTCTCCGTTGGTTCGTGCCTGGATGCCACTGTAGCACCAGGCTTGGCGCGAGGCTATTCGGTCGTTTCCGGCCGGCCCAGCCATTCCTCGAAAAACTGGCGGACAAGCGGGGCGCAGGTGCGCCCGCCGGAGTCGCCCTCCTCGATGACCATGGCGCAGGCATAGCGGGGTTGGGCGAAGGGGCCGAAAGCGATGAACCAGGTGTTCTTGGTCTTGGGGCCGTTGCGGGGGGTGACCTCGGCGGAACCGGTCTTGCCCGCCAGTCGGATGACATCGGTCCGGGCACGCTCGCCGCTACCGCGCTCGCCGTTGACCACTTCGAACATGCCCTGGCGGACCACGGCCAGGTGTTCGGGGGTGACCGGCAGCCGGTGCTCCACCACGGGCGCGGTGTTGCGCCAGACCTTGCCGTCGGGATTGAGCACCGAGCGCACCAGGAAGGGCCGGTAGACCAGCCCGCCGTTGGCCAGGGCGGCGGTGTAGACGGCCGCCTGGAGGGGCGTGAGGGCGCTGAGCCCCTGGCCGATGCTGATCAGGGCCGTGTCGGCCAACCCCCAGGGCTGGTCGGAGCCGCGGAGCTTACGGGCAAGATCGCGGCTGGGGAAAACCCCGCCGTCGGCGTTGGGCAGATCGATCCGGGGACGGCGGCCGATCCCGCTGGCGGCAAGGATGGGCTGGATGTTGTCCAGGCCGGTCTTGACGCCCGCGCTGATGAAGTAGGGATTGCAGGAGAACTTGATCGCCCCGAGCAGGTCCAGCGTGCCGTGCCCCCAACGGCTGGCGCAGCGGATGTGGAGCTTGTGCTCGGAGTACGCGCCATCGCAGGTGTAGGTGGTTCCGGGGCTGATCGCCCCGCACTCCAGGGCGGCCAGGGCGATGAGCGGCTTGACGATGGAGCCGGGGGCATAGCGTTCGCTGATGGCCCGGTTCAGCATCGGCTTGCCTTCCTGCTGGTCCAGCTCCCCGAAGTGGTAGTTGTCGAGCGTGAGGTCGTCGAGAGAGAAGGAAGGGGACGAGGTCATGGCCAGAACGGCGCCGGAGTCCACCTCCAGCACGACCATAGCGCCCACATGGCCCACCAGCGCGTGGTTGGCGGCAGCTTGGGCCTTGGGCTCCAAGGTGAGGAGCAGATCGCGACCATCGACCGGTTCGCGCGAGACGCCGATCTCGCGGCGGACATAGCCCACGGGGTCCACGAGGACGAGCTTGTGCCCGCCCTCGCCCGCCAAGACGTCGTCGTACTGCATTTCCAGGCCGCCCCGGCCCCGCATCTCAAACGCGATGTAGGCCGCCCCGTACTGGTCAAGCTCCTCGGTCTTCTCAGGCCGGTCGCGACCGACCCAGCCGAGCACATGGGGGGCCAGGGCGGGTTCGAGGTAGCGACGGACGGCCTGGGTCGTGACCTCGACACCGGGCACGGGAGGGACCAGTTCCATGACCTTGGCGACCTCGGCGGGCGACAGGTTCTCGAACACGGTCATGGGCCGGGCCGGGCCCGCGCGCAGGTGCTGCTCGACCATCTTCTGGTTGACCGGAGCGTCCCGCCCGAGCAACCGGGCGAGGTCCAGGCTCTGGCGGATGATGTAGGAGACCGTGTTGCGGCGCATCCCCGGCTGACGCATCTCGGAGACGTGAAAGACCAGGTCGTAGCGGCAGTCGTTGTCCACCAGCACGGTGCCGTCGGCGGCGATCAGGCGGCCCCGGACGGCGTTCAGCGTAAGGGGGCGCACGCTCTCGCGGGTGATCTCCTGGACATGCTTGCTGCCCTCCCGGACCTGCACGTACCACAGGCGCAGGACCAGTAGGCCGAGCAGGGCGACCAGGACCGCGCCGATCAGATAGACGCGCAGGTTGTAGGTGGGGGTCTGGGCTTCATCGGGCATGGTGGGCTACTCCTCCTGCCGGTTGCGGGCCCGGGCGTAGAGCGGCAGGCCCAGACGCCTGCCACCGCCATCGAGGAGCACCATCGCGAAGGGAGTCAGCACCGCCCCGCCCACCACGCTCTGCAGGACGAGCCAGCCATTGCGCCACAGGATGTCCCAGCCGAGCGGGGTGCCGGGGAGACAGACAAACACCACCAGCACGGCACCACTGAAACCGCCGACCGCCAGCCCCGGCAACGCCTGGGCCAGGGCATGGGGACAGTCGCCATGCCGCCGCCAGATCTCCGAGAGGACGCCGAGCAGCGGCAGGAGCACCAGTTGGGCCGGAAAGCTGCGGGCGAAGGAGAGATCCAGGATGGCGCCACACACGGCCAGCGCCGGGAACGCGCGCCGCCAGCCCTGGGCCACGTCCAGGCAGAAGGCAGTGGCCGCGAAGACGGGTAGGCAGATGCCGTAGCCACCCACAATCACTTCCACCACTATGGCCAGCAGGGAACAGAGCAGAACCCAGACAGTCGCCGCCATGGCTCCGCCCCCCTATACCAGGTCGGAGCGCCGGCGCCACCACCACTCCGCGCAGAACAGGGCAAGCAGGATCACCAGCCACCACCACTTGTTCCAGATGGGGTATTCCGGGGCCAGGGTCACTTCCTGGGGCTGGTAGGGCATGGTGTCGAAAATCTCGCGTCGCTTGGGCCACTCCACGAACAAACCCCCGGTGTCTTCGGCCAGTTCCCCGAGGTACTTGCGGTTCAGGGGCTCTCCCGTCCGCTCGTTCTCGGGCTTCTCGGCCAGAACGGTGGCGGAGGCCTCCTGGGTGCCGTCGGCGGTGCTCAGCGCGATTTGGTATTGGCCGGGTTCCTGGGGGGTGAAGAAGCACTTGTACCCGTTCACCGACTTGGTCAGGCCCACATCGGTTCCCAGCGTACTGGCCATCATCGGGAAGACCAGCACCTTGCCGTCCGGCGTGGTGATCTTGCAGGTGACCCCCGCCTGGTCCTGGTTCTCGCCGGGATCGTAGACCGCCCCGACCGTGACTTTCTCGCGCAGTTCGGCCTGGCTATGGCTGATGACGGCCTGGAGCAAAGCCGTGTTCTCCAGATCCTTCTCGTTCGGGGCCAGCCAGTAGACCAACTGGGTGACGAAACGGCTGTAGAGGCTCTTCTCGCTGCCGCCCGCGCTCCCGCCCAACTGCCAGCGCCAGAGCGAATCGCTCAGGACCATCGCCACCCGGCCCTGGCCGTAGGGACGGACCACCAGCACCGGCGAGCCATCCGCCGTCATCAGCAGGCTGGAAGAGAACTCGCTCACCTTGACCGGCGACCAGAAGCTGAGGATGGGCGGCAACTGGGTGGCCGAGGCCAGTTCGGCCATGGCCGGATGGGTCCGCCCTTTCGCACTGAGATCGGCGGTGAAGCGCCCCTCGCGCATGGTCGCGCCGGGTTCCGAGACGGCGGGCATCAACTCGGCCAGAACCGGGGACTTGGCCAAACCGTCGGGGCCGTAGCTGGTCTTGGCCCCGTAGAACAGCAGGCCGCCGCCCTTGTCCACGAAGTCGCGGAGGTTCGTGCAGTCCTCCTCGGTGAGGGCGCTGGCCGCCATGTCGCCGAGAATGACAACCCGGTACTCGGCCAGGCTCTCGGTGGTGAACTTCGGCACCTCGCCGCCTGCGCGGCCCGACATCTCGTCGAAGTTGATGAAGGCCCCGTCGCCGCCCCGCACATAGGCGGAGAGCTGGTAGTTCTTCTCGGTGAGCAACGCCCGCTTGAGGAACTTGAACTCCCAACGCGGCACGCCCTCCAAGTAGAGCACCCGGTTCTTCGGATCACTCACATCGATCAGGAAATCACGCTTGTTGTTGCTGGGGTCGGCATCCTCGCCGGGGCCGATCTCCACCTGGTAGATGGTCTGTCCCACCTGGGTGGGCTCGATGCTGAAACTGACCTGCTGGAAGGCCTCGCCCTCGGCGAAGGTGACCATGCTGGTGCGCAGCAGGTTGTTGCCCTGGCGGAGATGGATGGGGAACTCGGCGGCCCCCTTGCCGTGGCGGCGGATGAGCACATCCACGTTCGCCTTCCAGTTCACCACCATCATCTTCGGGTAGGCGATATCGGCGATATACCAGTCCTCCTCCGGTTCGGGCGGCAACTCGTAGACCGGCTCCAACTCGGGGATGTAGATGGGTACGGAGAGGCTGGCCGGCGTAAGGCGCTCGCCGGACTGGTCGAGCCCGTCGCTGAGCAGAACGATACCGGCCAGGTTCTCGGCTTTCAGACGCTCCACGATGCGGTTGATCCCGGAACCCAGATGGCTGCGGGGCGCATTGAAGACGGGCGGCTCGGTCTCGCCGACCACTTCCTCGGCCTCGGCCCCCAGGTTGAAACGGATCACCCGGTAGCGGCTGCACAGCCGCTGGATCTTGCTGTCCTGCAGGAAATCCACTGCCCGGTCGCGCCGGGTGAGCTTGAGCTGGCCGGGATTGTCGGTCATGCTGGCGGAGATGTCCACGGCCACGACCAGGACGGGGTCCTCCCGTTCCACCGTCACCGTGCGCCGCTTGGGCAACATAAGCAGCCAGGCGAGGATGAGAATGGCCGTCACCCGCAACAGCCACAGGCCGATCCGCTGCCGGGGATTGAGCGGGCATTGCCGGTAGGTGCGCCACGCGCCATAGCCGACGCCCAGGACCACCAACAGCACCAGCCAGGGGGAGATGATCGGATCGAAGAGAATGGTGGCAGACCGGGGCATCATGTGGTGGCCCCCCGTCCGAGGAACTGGCGCAGGGCTTCGGGAACAGCCTTGGCCCGGCTATGCAGGTTCGCGAAGACCTCCTCCGCGGCAGCCAGCAGGAAGGCCAGCAGGAGAAGCACCGGCCACAGCGGGCGGCCCTGGCGCACATTGGCCAGATTCTGCTGGTGCTGGTGCCAGTTCTCCGCCTGGTAGACGGAGACGCCGCGCAGCGGCAGGGCGGTCTCGTCCTTGCTGACATAGGTCATCATGCATTCGCCGTCCGGCACGTTGATGGCCAACTGGCTCTCCTTGCCTTGGCGGCGGAGCAGATAGAAGCCCGGTTCGGGGAACTCGTTGATGATGACCGGCTTGTCCGTCGCCGCCCGGGTGATGTGGACGGTCCGGGTATGGCCGGAAGGGCCGGTCAGCTCGAAATCGAGCTCGGTGACCGGTTCGCTCCACTCGATGACGACGGGGTTGCCGACCGCTCCGGTGAGCTGGGTCAGATTGCGGCGGGCGCCGCCTTTGATGAGCTCCTGCTGGCAGAGCACGAAGAACGGCGTGAGGGGCCATTCGGACCAGTCCCGGTTGGCGCTGACCGAGGTGATCCAGAAGCTACCCCGACCGTGGGGAATCTCCAGCATGAACGGGGCTCCGTCGGCATAGTGGAAGACCGTCGCCGCATGGGCGGGCAGCCCCGCGAAAACCAGCCGCTGGCGCACCACCACATTGGGCGGCGGCGGCATGATCGAGAGCAGCCGCTTCTCCAACTGGGAGGCCGCTTCGGAGGGCACGATGCCCAAGGCCTTCTCCTCGGGCAGCACATCCTTGCGCACTTGCAGACCGCGCAGGACGGGCAGCCGGGCGAGATTGCCCTCCAGCATGTGGTGCTGGCCGGGCATGAGCACCGCCGTGCCGCCGTCGGAGACGAACTCCAGTAGCTTCTCGGCGGCGGTCTCGCCCAGGGCCGGGGGGTTGCAGACGTAGACCACGTTGTAGGCGGTGAGGGGCGAGGAGACGAAGGTGGGCCAGTCCACCACCTTGGGCAGGAAGAGGGAGGTGTCCTTGCCGCGTGGCTGGATGGCGCGCTCCAGGAAATAGGTGTCGCGCTGGCCCTCCTCGCCCTGGGCGCTGCCGTCCACCAGCAGCACGGGAATGCCCGGCACCCGGGGGAGCGAGAAGCGGTAGACATCGTCGAGCGGGAAGCCGTCCGTTTCCAGTTCCAGTTGCCCGGAGACAAAGGAATCGGCCCCCCCGGCCTGCCCGGCCAGGACGAACTTCGTCTCCTGTTCGGGCTGCAGCCGGAAGGACTGGCGCGCCTGTTCGGCCCCGCCCACCATCAACCGCAGCGTGTTCGGACCGCTGAACTCCAGGGAGGAGCGGACTGTGGCCCGGGCCTGGAACTGCCCGTCGCCCAGGATCGCGGGCGGCATGAAGTCGGCCTTCACCACGCCCGCGTCCGCCGCCACGGTGGGCGTCACATGGTTGAGGAAGAGCAGAACGCCCTTGTCGGCGAGCGCGGGGTCCAGGGCCTCGATCTCGGCCTCCCGCCAGCCGCTGCGCTGGAAGTCGCTGAAGACGTGGACCTCGACGCCGCTCGCCCGGTCGACGTCATCCAGCCGCCCCAGCAGGTCGCTGAGCGTCTCGGCCACATCAGTCGCGCCGTAGCCGGGCTGGAGTTCGCCAATGGTGCGGGCGATGGCTTCGTGGTCGGAGTTCGGGGGGAAGACCACCCTGGGCAGGGCAATGCCGGGACAAAGCACCGCGATGCGGTCGCCGTCGTCCATCGACCCCACCAGCTTCAGCGCCCAGTCCTTGGCCTGCTCGAAACAGCTCCGCTCGCCGTCCTTGAACTGCATGCTGGCGCTACCGTCGAGCACGATGATGGCCGTGCGCTTGCCCTCGGGGATGAAGGAGGTGAACCGGACAATGGGCCGGGCAAAGGCCAAGGCCAGCAACAGGATGATGAAGACGCGCATCAACAGCGTCAGCAGGTTCGTCAGGTTCCGCGACCGCCGGGTGGAGGCGATGGCCTCGCGCAGGAACCGGATGGTGCTAAAGGGGACGGGCTGGGGACGGCGGCGGTGGAGCAGGTGCAAGGCCAACGGCACGGCTGCCACCGCGCTCGCCAGCATGAACCATGGTGCCAGAAACGGCATTGCTCCGGATGCTCCCCTGTCCCGATCCTACCGGCCCGTGCGCTTGCGGCGGATCATGTGTTCCTGAACGAAAGCGCCCACCGCACGGTCCGTGGGCGCGAGAACGTACTCAATGTCGAGGCCAGCGCAGATGCGCTGGCAGCCTTGCAGGAAATCGGCGAAGGCCTCCTGGTAGGCGGAGCGGACTTCGCGCGGGTTGGTGATAAGGGTCTCGCCCGATTCCAGGTCGAGGAAGTTCCCGACGTCGCGGAAGGGGAACTCGATCTCGGCCTTGTCGAGGACGTGATAGACGATCACGTCGTGGCGGCGGCGGCGGAAGTGGGCCAGGGAGTTGCGGATCCGTTCGAGATCGTCGAACAGGTCGCTGAAGACGATGACCAGCGCCCGGCGGCGGAGTTTTTCGGCCAGCCGGTGCAGGGTCATGGCCACGTCCGTGTCGTGTTCGGGCGTGTGGTCCGCCAAGGTGTTCGCCACGATACGGAGGTGCTCCAGACCCGACTTGGCGGGCAGATTGGCCCGGATCTCGGAGTCGAAGATGGTCACCCCCACACTGTCCTGCTGGTGGACCGTCAGGTAGGCCAACGCCCCGGCCAGCCGCGACGCATAGCGGTACTTCGAGTCGCCGTCGTGGCTGTAGGACATGGAGTTGGACCCATCCACCAGGAGGTAGACGCGGAGGTTGCATTCCTCCTCGTACTGGCGGATGTAGAGCCGCTCGTTCTTGCCGTAGACCCGCCAGTCCAGGTGGCGCAGGTCGTCGCCCGCCACATACTGGCGGTAGTCCGCGAACTCGACGCTGAAGCCCTTGAGCGGACTACGATGCGCCCCGGCGAGGGTGCCTTCGACCGTGAAGCGCGACCCCAGCGTCAGGCTATTCATCCGCGCGATTTCGCGGGAGTTGAGAAGTCTGTTGATGCCGTCGTTCATCGAGACCGAAGCCGCTGCTCCGCAAGCATTGCCCACTGGCCGGATTGCCCGCTACGATGGCATCCGCGAGGGCAAAAGCAAACCCCAGCCACGAAAAGCGACGCAGGAACGGCCAGATCGCCACCCCTGCCGGGGAAAGCCTGTTCCCGGCCCGGCCTCATTCGGCGGCGGCTGGTCGGAACCTCTCGGCGACACGCTCCACCCCGCCGCGCGGGCCGTCGGTGGACCCGTAGCCCGTTTCGGCATTCCCGGAGGTCGTTGCCGGATAGGGATGGATGGGGATCTCGATCTCCACCCTCCCCTCGACGACGCGCTTCCCGGTAATCACGCCCGGCTCGACCCCCTTCTCCCGCCAATCGATGACGCTGGCGCCGAAATTGGGGATCGCGTTGATCCCCGGGCCAGGCCCGTGGCTCATGCCCGGGATGATGTAGAACTTGCAGAACGCGGCGACCGCTTCCAGCGAGCCGAAGTGCTCGCACACCCGCTCGTAGTAGTCGAGGCTGGCGTGGTACGGCACACACGAGTCCGCTGACCCGGAGTACATGATGAGCTTGCCTCCGCGTTCCCGGAAGCGGCTCAGGTCGGGGTTCTCGGCGTTCAGATAGGGTCCGAGGGCGGCCGTGTAGGTATCGATGTCTTTCCCGAAGTCGATTGTCATCGGGTCCTTCTCCGCTCCGAAGACCCAGCGGAACAGGTAGAGATGGCCATGGGCAATGTCGAACGAGGCCCCCAGCGGGATGCCGCAGAAGATCCGTTCGCCCGTGAGGGAACTGCGGGGCCCGTCGAACAGCTTGCGGAGGGCTTCCGCATGCGCGTCCGTCAGCGTCGTGTCCTTCTTCCGGGCGAGCGCGATGACTGCCTCGATATCTTCCTGGGTGCAACGCGGATCGGAGACGATTCTGCCGGCTGTGGCCGGGGTCTCGCGGGGAGCCATGTACTCGTTCGCCGCCGCGATGACCGCGCCCTGCTGGGCTTCGCTGAACGGACACTTGCGGAGAATCTGGTCGTTCCACAGGAAGTAGGCGTGGAGCGGCGTCCGGCAGTGGGCCGGAACCCCGGCCACGATGCCGTCGTAGTCCTCGGGATAGCGCTGGGCTTCCTGGAGCGCCTGCTGGCCGCCGGTGGAGCCTCCGAAGAAATAGGAATGGTCCGGGGCCTTCCCGTAGTAGGCCTCGACCAACTGCTTTGCCGCGACGGTCATCAGGTGGGTGGCACGGAACCCGAAATCCTTCCAGACCTCCGGGTTGCCGATGCCGGAGTCGGAGTTGGGCGCGGTCCCCATGTCCGTGGTTGCCACCGCGGAGCCGCCGAAGAGCGGCCCGACCAGGCTCATGGGGTTGATGTGCCCCGCCGCCCCGCCATTGCCCAGGCCGATGAAGCGGCCGTTCCACTTGTCGGGATCGGGCAGCCAGGCCTCCACGTTGATGTTGGAGCCCGCCGCAGGCGAGAGCTTGAGCTTCACCACGACCCGGGCAGGAATGTTGTCGCGCGTGTTCCCATTGCCGTCCGTGATCGAACCCACCGGGCAGTACTCGACCGACACGATCTGGCCCTTGTCGACCGGCACCTTCCTGAGTTCTTCGAGCATCTTGTCGTCTCCGGCATACATGCAAAAGGAGATCGCGCTTCCCGCCGCCACAGCAACCGTTCTCCAGTGGACCATCGCTTCGTCTCCTTGTCTTTCCAATCAAGACATGAGAAACAGGGGACCGGCCTCTTTCGGCACGCGCGGCGGAATATAGCGCGTAGCATCGGCATTCACCCCGAGGGGACCGTGCCCGATGGTCCCGGATTGGTCCACCTGCCGGGTGCCAGCATCCTATCGTGGCCAGAATGGCATTCGCCCCCATTGGGCACAGGAAAGGCGCAGGGCCGTCCAGGGCAAGCCCGGGCAGAGAGGCGACACCTGCCATAGGTCAGGTACGGGTCGTTCTCCCGGGGTCCCGCAACCCAGGACTGCCTCCCGGATCTGGCATGTGCCGCCCCTGCGGGGCTATTTCACGCCGTTCAGGCGCTGGAATTGGAGGGGAGCGTGCCCGGTCCGCCGCCGGAAAAAGTGCGAGAAGTAGTACTGGGAACTGAAGTTCAGGACCCGCGCGACGTCCTTCGCGGAGTTGCCCGGCACCAGGAGGAGTTCCGACGCCTTCCGCGCGATCGCGTCGGAAAGGAACTCCTTCGGGGGCAGGCCAAGGCTGCGGGCGAACCGGCGCGAGAACACATCCTGGCGCATGCCGCTCAGGGCGGCCAGGGTCCGGACCGTGGTGGTGGCGTCGGCCTCCCTCCGCACGAAATCCAGCGCCTTGCGGAACTCGCGGCCTTGGGCCAGCCGTTCGCGCAGGGCCTTGCCGTCGGAGGGTAACAGGCGCACGCAGAGCCCGAAGATGATCTCGTTGATGCGGAGCAGCGTCGGCAGTTCCGCCTCGTTCGCCAGCAGTCCGTCCAGTTCGTCCACCAGCTCGGGAACGTGGAACTCCGCGCAGTGCGGACAGGCTTCCAGGGCATCGAAGCCGTAGATGAGATCGAGGCGGAACTGGAGGGAGAGGAAGTGCAGATCCGGGGCGAGGTCCAAGTCCACGGGGCGGTTGCAGGGGATGAAGTAGAGGTGGCCCGCCCGCATCGGATAGGTGCGCCCGTCGGCCGGATCGTGGATGCGGCTCCGGCCCGCCGCGTCGCCGCCACGCACGAAGAGCAGGCGGTTTGCCGGCAGCTTGCCGCTCTTGTCGTGGATGGGATAGGAGTCCACGAAGGCCGCATGGACCAGGGTAAGCTTCAGGAGCGAATGGTTCGAGAGGAGCGCACTCTTGCGGAAAACAGTCATAGAATCGCAAACCATGTGCGGATATTTGCATCTGCGAAACGCGCAGATGGACATATAATAGTAAACGCACATGGCAATGCAAAGGAGCCTGGCACGATGGTTGCGTTGGAGCGGATCGAACCGGATGCGGACTATCTCTGGGGCAAGTTTCAGCGGCGCTCCGCCGACGGGGGCCTGCGCGTCCGCAATGCGGGGAAGGTGCGGGAAGGGATCGCGTTCGATCCCGCGACGGGCCTGGACAACGAGGCGGTCAAGGCGGGCGTCCTGGCACTCGCCGGGGAGTTGGCAGGGCAACCCCACCAGGTGATCAAGGCGCGCGCCTTCGAGTACGTCGCCCGCAACGTCCGCATCGACGTCAGCCCGCACGACTGGTTCGTCGCCTTTGGCTGTTGGGACCGCAACGACCGCCCGCTGAGCCCGCTGATCGCGCAGTGGGACCGCGAGGTCAACGCCACCCATCTCCAGCAGACGATGGGTCTGGTCAACGCCTGCAACTCCTCGGGCAGCGCCATCATGTGGAAGGATTTCGACCACTCGGTGCCGGACTGGGACGCCGTGTTCACGCTCGGTTTTCCCGGACTCCGCGAACGCGCCCGGCGCTATCGGCGGGAGCGGGAGGAACGGGGCGAGATGACCCCGGAGGCGGAGGCCTACTTCGTCGGCATCGACACCACCTACGGCGCGATCCTGGAGATGCTGGAACGCTTCCGCTCCTACGCGCTGGAGCACGCCAACGGCAACGCCCGCATGCTCGCCTGCGCCGAGTGCCTGCATACGCTCCAGCACGGTGCGCCCACGAACACCTACGAGGTGCTTCAGCTCATCTACCTCTACTTCATGTTCGGCGAGCACATCGACCGCTACCAGGTGCGCTCTCTCGGCAACATCGACCGCACCCTCCATCCCTACTGGACACGTGACCTCGCGGCGGGCCGCTACCCGGAGGAGCAACTGCGCGAGTTTCTCGACTACTTCCTCATGCAGTGGGCGTCCATCGACAACTACTGGGGCCAACCCGTCTACCTCGGCGGCACGCAGAGGAACGGGGAGACCGAGATCAACGAACTGTCCCACATCATCCTCGAAGAGTACGACCAGCTCGGCATCTACACCCCGAAGGTGCAGCTCAAGATCGCGCCGAACACCCCGCAGGAGTTCCTGGACCGGGCGCTCGACATGGTGCGGCGCGGGCACAACAGCCTGGTCTTCGTGGGCGAGGAGCCGATCCGGCGCGCCCTGATGGGAGTCGGCGTCACGGCCGAGGATGCCCGGAACTGCGACATCACCGGCTGCTACGAGTTCTCGCCGCGGGGCAAGAGCAACGGCACCTGCTCCGGCCACGTGAATATGCTGAAGCCCTTCGAGTTGATCTTCTCCAACGGCGTCGACCCGCGTACCGGCATCGACCTAGGTTGCCGGACCGGCGACATTGCGGAACTCGCGACCTTCGACGACTTCTACGCCGCCTACCTGAAGCAGCTCAGCCACATCATCGAGACCATCATCACCTGTTCGCGGGACTTCGAGCAGTATCTGTCCACGATCAGCCCGGCCCAGGTCTTCTCCGCCACCGTCGGGAGCAGCCTGAAGGCGGGGCGCGACGCCTTCCAGGACGGCTCCGTCTACAACTTCTCCTGTATCCTGAACATCGGCTTCGCGACCGCCATCGACGCCCTGATGGCCGTGAAGAAGTTCGTCTACGAGCGGCAGGAGCTGACTCTCGACCAACTCGGGGAGATCCTGCGGGACAACTGGAAAGGGAACGAGAAGCTCCGCCTGCGGATTCTCCACGACCGGGACAAGTTCGGCAACGGCATCGACGCCGTCGACTTCTACGCGCAGGCCCTAGCCCGCTACATCGGCAACAAGATCAACCTGCGGCCGAGCGCGCGGGGCGGCATCTACAAGGCCTCGGTCCATACCGCCCGCCTCTTCGTCGCCATGGGCGAGAAGACCGGGGCGACGCCGGACGGACGCCTTGCCGGGGAGGAGATGTCGAAGAACATCTCGCCGACCATGGGCATGGACGTCCGCGGCGTGACGGCGCTGGTCAAATCCGTCACCAGCATCGATTCCGCCGTCTTCCCCGGCGACTTCCCGCTCGACGTGATGCTGCATCCGGCGACGGTGCAGGGCGAAGGGGGACTCGCCGCCATGCGGACCCTCCTGAAAACCTACATGGACCGGAACGGCATCGCGATCCACTTCAACGTCTTCGATGCGGACACCCTGATCGAGGCGCAGCAGCACCCGGACAAGTACCAGGGCTTGCAGGTGCGCGTGTGCGGCTGGAACGTCAACTTCACGGAACTCTCCCGCAAGGAGCAGGACATGTACATCCTGCGCGCCCGGAACATCGCCGAATAGGAGTCCCGCAGCCAAGAGTCAGGAGGATGGGACAATGGCAGGCAGACAGGTCGTCATCATCACCGCCGACACCCAGCGCCGCGACATGCTGGGCTGCTACTACGGCGACGAGGTCAAGACCCCCAATCTGGACCGGCTGGCATCCGAGGGCATGCTTTTCGAACGGGCATACTGCGCGGACCCCGTCTGCACGCCAGCCCGTTCCGCGATATTCACGGGCACCTATCCGCACACCAACGGGGCTTGGTCGAACGGGCAGGCCATGGGCACGAACATTGCCAACATCGGGCAGCGCCTCTCCCGGCACGGCATCCATTGCGTGCATATCGGCAAATGGCACCTGGACGGCGGCAGCTACGGCTACGGGATCGCCCCGCCCGGCTGGGACCCCAAATGGTGGTTCGACAACCGGAACTACATCGAGGGCCTGCCTTTGGACGAGCGACCGATGGTGCGTGGTCCGAAGTACATCGGCAAGGTCACGCCCGAGATGTGCTTCGCGCACCAGAACAGCGCGCGCGCCCTGGAGTTCCTCGACGGCACGACGGATGAGGATTTCCTGCTGGTTGTGGAGTACGAGGAACCCCACCACCCGTGGATGGCACCCGAACCCTTCGCCAGCGCGTTTGACGATGTCGATGTCCAACTCGACGACGACGCCTTCATCGAGCAGGATGCGGCGCGTCCCGAACTCCACCGGCTCTGGGCCCAGCACTACCGGAAGCAGATTCCCGCTGCCTTCGTACAGACCAAACGACGGTTTCTGGCCTGCAACTCCTATCTGGATCACGAGATCGGCCGGCTGCTGGAGGGGATCGAGGCCAGATGCCCGGATGCCCTGGTCATCTACACGGCGGACCATGGCTTCTCCATGGGCAATCGTGGTGGCATGTACGACAAGGGCCCGTCGTCCTGCGAGGAGATCACGGGAATCCCCCTGATCTGCCGCTGCCGGGGGCTCATCCCGCCCGGCACGCGCTACGGGGAGCCCGCGTCCCACATTGATCTCGTTCCCACGGTACTGGATTTCATGGGCTACGAGTCCTCGCCCGTGCTGGCCGGGCAGAGCATGATGCCGATTCTGCGGGACCCCGCTGCCAGCTTCAAGGAGGAGGCATTCATCGAGTACGGCCGCTTCACGACGCCGCATGATGGCTTCGGCGGTTTTCAGCCCTACCGGGCCTGCGTGACCCGGCGGTACAAGCTCTGCATCAACCTCCTCGACCAGGACGAGCTCTACGATCTGGAGAACGATCCCGCCGAACTCCACAACCTCATCGACTCGCCGGAACACGCCGCGATCCGGGACGAACTGCACGACCGGATTCTCGCCTGGATGAACCGGTCGCGGGACCCGTTCCGAAGCTACCATTGGGAACGCCGCCCCTGGCGGCGGGACGCGACCCCTGCCTCCTACCACTACGGCGGGAACAAGCGGGAAACACCCGGCGATCCCGGTTTCATCCCCGCCGCGCTGGACTACAACACGGGCCTGCCCATCGCGGGCGATTTCAACCAGACCTACGGGATTCGGTAGCGACAGATGGACAGGCCAGGACACGAACAGGGAACCATCTTCGAGGTCAAGCGCTTTGCCGTCCACGACGGTCCCGGCGTCCGCACCACTCTCTTCCTGAAAGGGTGCCCTCTCCGTTGCCGCTGGTGCCACAATCCGGAAGGGATGGAAGCGAAACCCCAGCTCGCCTACCACGAACAGAAGTGCCTGCATTGCGGCGAATGTGTCGGGGTATGCCCCCAGGGCGCGCATTCCCTGGCAGATGGGCGGCATGTTCTCGACCGGGCGAAGTGCATCGCCTGCGGGCAATGCGTCGAGGCCTGCCTGGGTCGCGCACTACGACTCTTCGGATACGAGATCTCCGTCGCGGAGGCTACGGACATCGTGCTGGAGGACCGGGACTTCTACCGGGACGGCGGGGGCGTGACCGTGTCCGGCGGCGAACCTCTCCTGCAAGCCGACTTCTGCGCCGCGCTGTTCGCAGCCCTGAAACTGGAAGGTATCGGCTGTGCGGTCGACACC
>QKCY01000497.1 GCA_003245525.1 Victivallales bacterium
GTGACATCCATCCCGACCCCGTAGCGGTCGATGTAGTGGTGCTTGCCGATCATGGCCGTGTAGTAGCCGGCGGCCTGCAGGCGATGCATGAAGGTGTCATGCCGCTCCGCCTCGCCCAGGGGCGGATTCTGGTTGCCGCTGATCCCGGTCTGGCTGGGGTACTTGCCGGTGATGATGCAGTTGCGGGCCGGTTGGCAGAGGGGCGACGCGCAATAGGCGTGTTCGAAGCGCGTGCCTTCCGCCGCCAACCGACTGAGGTTGGGCGTGCTCTTGCCCAGGGCGTCGGGGCGGAAATGGTCGGTCAGGATCAGAATCAGGTTGGGTGCAGGCATGACATGGCTCCCGTTCCGGCTATCCCGAAACCTAGCGGTTCCGGCAAGGGGCACAAGCCCGTCTGCAGGCGCGACTCAGATTCGGTCGCCGGTGGCCAGGTAGTAGACCGTGCCCACCAGCATGGGCACGAACTGCCCCGCCATGCTACCGGCGATGACTCCGATCATCAGCGGCTTCAGGTTCTGGTACATACGTTCGCCGCCATATTTGCTGACCAGGCTCTTGATGATCCAGCCGATCATGAACGACCCGCTCAGGGTGAGAGCCTGGGCTCCCCCCAGGAAGACGAACATGACCGGATGGAGCGGCCAGTGGACGAACCGCAGCCGGGCCATGCCGATGCCGACCGAGAGTCCCAAAGCGATGAGGAATGCGCCCACGGCGGGCCAGGTGGGCTGGATGTGGGAGAACCGTTGCCAGCCATGCAGGCTTTCGGAGAGATCCAGGGTGCCCTGGGCGGTCAGTTTGTCGTGGATTTCTACCATGTTCCGCCACGGGAACTCGCAGGAGTACCGCGGCCAACCGCCGCTGGCCTGCAAGGCCCCGCGGTCATACTGCCAGTAGATGAGGGCGAAGAGCGCCACCACCGCGCAGATCAGAATGGTGCCCACGGCGGCGGCGGAGAAGCGTCCCGAAGGCACGTCCTCGTCGTCGGTGATCTTGAGAGCCTGGATGGCGAAGGGCATCGGCGCCCAGCCTGGTCCCACCACCAGAATGACCGAGACGAAGAACATGATGACCATGGTGGATGGCCCCAATGCGGTCGCCCCCAGGAAACCCCAGATGATGGCGCCGGGGAAGACTTCGGTGCCGATGTAGAAGGCACCGGTCTCCGCGATGGTCCGGCTGACGGTGATGAAGATGACCAGGCAGAGGCCCGTGTAGAGCACGGCCAGTTGCCAGTCGAGCCCGACCACCACCAACTGGGCCACAAAGGCGGCGGTGGCGACCAGGAAGACCCGCATGCCCCAGGCCGCAGCCGGGGAAACGGTATCGCCCGCCCGTAGGCCAAAGCAGCGTTTGAGGACGCTCCAGTAGTACTGCCGCCCGGTATACAGGACCATCAGCACGATGCCGGTGTAGCCACCGGTGAAGAGGAAGGCCTCCAGCTTCACCGACTGGTGATGCCCGGTACGCAGGGCGATGCCGTACTTGGCCAGCACCCCGGCGATGAAGCAGAAGAGGAAGGGGCCGAAGGCCATGGAGAAGGACACGTCGGAGGCCAGGAAGTAGGAGAGCCCGATCACGGTGAAAAGAATGCTGGGGCGCAACAGGCGGTCGCCATGCCCTTGGATCAGAGTCGGGAAGAGCTTGTTCAGGGGTGAGAAGTCGAGATAGAGCCGGACCTGGATGAGCGCCTCCGGCCACCAGCGGCAGAGGTAGTTGTTCAACAGGATCAGGAAGACAATGAGGAAGCCGATCCAGAAGGCGCGCATGTGGAAGACCCCGCCCAGAACCTGTCCCGACTCGGGCAGCAGGGCGCGGGTGAACCGGGTGATGGGGTAGGGCAACTGCTCATGTCGGCTCCATTGGCGATGGAAGACCAGGGCCAAGCCCACAGTGCCGATGGCCATGCAGAGCACCAGCGGCATCCAGAATCCGAGCGGCCGCCACCAGATGTGCCAGGGAATCTGGCGGGGCGAGATGTGCTTGTCCCCTTCGCTCAGGCCGGTGACATAGCCGGTGAGGTAGGTTTCCTCGTCCGCCGACACATCGGGGAGCATCCGTTGCGGGGCGATGCCCACCGCGTCGATCTTCTTCCAACCCGGTTCGACCCGTTGCAGGTGGCGGGGCAGCATGATGCCCGTCGGGATACACTCCACGACCCCGTAGCTGGGCACCGAACAGGCCACGAGGGCGAACCCCACCACCACGGCCAATTCCTTGCCCGAGAGGGCCCACTTGGTCCGGCACCAACGGAGCAGGGGATTGATTAGTAGCAGGAAGACCAGCAGGGTGCCGTACACCGCCACCGGCATCAGGTCCGAGATGAACCGGCCCTGCCGCACGATGTAGTCGCTGAAGTGGTTGTAACCGGCGATGAAGAGAGCGGTGGCCAGGCCGAGAAGAACGGAACGGAAGGTCATGGATGCGGGGTTTCTGGGTGAAGGGTTGTGAACGGTTGTTGTCTAGGGCAGACGCAGAAGACCGGCCTTGTCGGCTTGCCAGGACCACCCTCCCGTGCCCTGCCACATGACCCATTGGTTGGCTGCCACCTTGCGGACGGTCAGGTTGAGCGGAAGCTGGGCGCCGCTGGGCTTGTCCAGCCCCAAGGAACTCCAGGGGATTTCCCATTCGGCCGTCCAGCGGTCCTTGCCGGTGGTCTGGGCCGCGTAGCGGATGCCTTGGGCAGCCTGTTCCGCCGCCGCTTTGCTCAGCCCCCCCTCGGTGCTGGATTCCCATTTTCCCCCCACATAGCCGCGCAGGAGGACGATGCCCCCCTTGCCGCCGAGGGCCACTTCGACCGCATCGCACTTGCCCCAGGTGTCGCCGGGCTGGACATCGCCGCCCATGGGGTTGTCGAAGGCGATGTAGAGGGCATCCCTCCCCGCCATGATCCACGCCTCGCTGGCGGGGGTGGAAGCCCCGCCGCCGGGATTCTTGGCCAGTGTCATGGCATCGCCGGCGTCGCGCCATTCCTCGGCGCGGATGGTGCCGTCCACCTCGATCCCCGCGTTGGCCTTGGCGGCCTTGAAGACGGGGAGGGCGGCCAGTTGGCGCGCGGCCTCCTCCGCCTTGGTCTTCTGGTCCGCCTCGGCGTCCCAACCGGCGGGGCGGACGACCTCCACCGGCCAACTGGCCCGGAGATCATCCTTGTAGAGGCCGATCTCCTCGGTTGGGATGCGCTCGAAACCGGGCATTTCCTGCCAGACGAGGGATTTGCGGCGGAGCTGGAAATCGAGTTTTCCGGGGTTCTCGAAACCGGGGTCGTCCGCGGTGACGCGGTTGCCGGCGAACTCCTGGTCTTCGAGCTTCACGCCCTTGGCGTTCAGCCAGGTACCCGCCACGCAGAGGTTGTTCAGTACCACGTTGTGCTTGGGCAGGGCGGGGTCGTCCTCCATGATGTTCACGATGAAGGGGTAGGCCTCGCTCCACGGGGGCTGGGTGTAGTTGTACTGGGCCAGCTTGGCCTGGAGGTCCCAGCTCTCCTTGAGGCCCACGTTCCACTGGATCCGGGACGTACCCCGGCTGTCCAGATGCACCGCCGGGGAGCAGTCGACGAAGATGTTGTTGGTCACCCGGTTGTAGCGGCCGCCCCCGATGAAGGCGGCGCGGCGGACCTTGTAGAAGATGTTGCCGTGGATGGTGTCGCCGCTGTCGCAGTCGTCGAGATAGACGCCCATGGACCAGCCGCGCATCCCCCCCACGTCGTGGATGAAGTTGTAGCGGATCACGTTGCCGAGGCTGCCCCACTCGCGGCCCGTGTAGAGGGCACCCACGTCGCCGGTTTCCAGGCAGGTGTTGAAGATCTCGTTGTACTCGATGACCTGGTTGTTGCCGCCGTAGAGGACGCCCGCATGGGGGCAGTCGTGGATCAGGTTGTGGGAGGCGCGGTTGCCGACCCCGCTCAGGTGGACGGCGGCGGCGTAGGTCCGCTGTAGGCGGGCGAAATCGTGGATGTGGTTGTTCTCCGCATAGTTGTCGCCCGGCTTGAGGCTCTTGCGGTCGCCGCCGTTGATGACGATGCCGCTGGTGCCGTTGCCGTAGATGTCGCAGCCCACGACCCCAAGGCGCTCGCCGGAGACGGCAACCCCCTTGCCACCGGTGTTGCGGACCGTGCAGCCAGCCACGAGACAGTCGCTGGCCCGGTCGACCCGGATGCCGTCCGCACAGCCTGCCTCGACGGTCAGGCCCTGGACGGTGACGAACTGGGTGTTGCGGAGGGAGAGCACGGGCTCCTTGGCCGTGGAGAGCACGACCTCGCTGTCCGCCTCCAAGGGGCTCGGGGGCCAGAAGTAGAGCTTGGCGGCCTGGGTATCCAGGTACCACTCGCCGGGAGCGTCCAGTTCCTCCAGCAAATTGAGGGCATAGTAGCGGCGGGGAACCTTGTTCCAGGAATGGGAGGCCCCGATCCCGTAGCCGTGGGGGGCGGCGAGGGTGATCTGCTTGGTGGCCGGATCGATCTTCGCGACCCGGATGGTCTCGTCGGCCCAGTCATGGCACCAGTAGCCCTGAAGCCACACGCCCTTGGCCGCATCCCACTGGCTGGGCCGGTCCTCGTGGTAGACGAAGGTGCCGCCCCGCTTCTCTTCGGTGGACCCCCGGTCGATCACATCCTCGATGGTGACCCAACCCTCGTTGGGCCAGCGGGCCAACTGCATGGGCTGGCGGTCGCAGAACAGTTCCATGGCCCCGCAGGCACCCCGGAACTGGGTAGGCAGATCACGCAGTTCGCCCAGGCCGAGCGCGGCGAGGTCGCAGCAGAGCACGGCGCTCCGCGCCTCGGGCACCAGCCGGGTCAGCACCGCCGCATCGGTCACTGGCTGGAACGTTCCCGCCGCCAATTGCTTGCCGCCCACCAGACGCACCTCGTCGCCCGGCCAGGCACGCCAGACGATGGGGGCCTTTTCCTTGCCGGAATCGTGCTCGTCGAGGGCGAAGCCGGCCGGCAGCGAGTAGGTCCCTTCACGGACGAACACGCAGACGCCGCCCTTGGGCAGGGCATTGGCCGCGATCAGTTCCCGGACCATCTCCCGGGCCTTGCCAAGGGTGAGGAAGGGCATGGCCCGGCCGCCGGGATTGCGGTCGTCGCCGTGGGGGGAGACGTAGTATTCGATCCCGGCCGGGGTTTCCTGGCCAGCCCGGCGCAGGTTAAGCCAAGCGGCATGGGTAGACGCAGTGACCGCGAAAGCCAGCAAAGCACAAAACAGGCGCATGGGATTCATCTCCGATGAAGGAATCGCAAGAGTTGCGAAAACTACCCAGCGACCACACGGATTGCAACCCGTTACGGCTGTATCCGTGATGACAGCGGTGGAAAGAGACAATAGATTCGCCTGGACGTACCGCGATTCAGGCAGAAAGGTTGGCGTATGTGGCGTGTCCTTCTTGTGGTGGCGGTTCTTTGTGTGGGGTGCCGGACTGGGCAGAATCCCGATTCGCTGCCGGCTGCCTCCGTCGAAGTCCTGATTGACGGTCACTTGAACGGCTCCGGCTGCATTGCCGACTCGTCGGGGCTCGTGCTCACCGCCGACCACGTGGCCAAGGGACGGGAGGAAGTGACGCGCGAAGTGCTCTGGCAAGGCCGCCGTCTGCCCGCCCAGTTCGTCGCCCGCGATGTGCTGCACGACATTGCCCTTCTCCAACTCCCCGCCGAACGGGCTCCCTACCCCTGCCTGGAGGTGGCGGAAAACGCTCCGAGGGCCGATGCTCCGTTACGCTTGCATGGCTCCGCCCAGTTCGACCACGAGGTGCGTCTGCACGGCTTCGTGGCCAGCGAAACGCCTTCCTACCGCTACTTCGCCGACCGTCAGGGCTTCATGCGTTGTTGGCTCGTCAACGGCTTCTCCCCACCCGGCACCTCCGGCGGCGCGTGGGTGGACAAGGGCGGGCGGATCGTCGGGGTCCAGTCCGGCTTCGTGAACTACAAGGACGCCAGCATGTCCGGCCTGGCCCTCGTGTCGCCGCCGGATGCGATTCGGGCGTTGTTGGTGGCAAAGCAGACCATCGAGCGCCCCCGGCTGGGTTGCGGCTTGGAGGAACTCTGGTCCCAATCGCCCGGCTTCATCGCCCGCTTCCCCCCCGGTACCGAGGGCGTGGCCACCGTCCCCCTGGAGGAGGGCGGACCGGTCGCAGAGGCCGGCCTGACCCGCGAATCCCTGATCGTGGCCGTGGACGGCAAGCCGGTCCGCTACCGCACCGATCTCCTCGACGAAGTCTACCGCCACCAGCCCGGCGACACCCTCGAACTCCGCGTCCTCGCTCCCGACACCACCGAACCCGCTACCGTCACCATCACCCTCGGAGCCATGCCGTAGGCGCGTGGCGACGAAGGTCCCGGCTTGAACAGGCAGATGCCGTCAACTAGCTTCTTCCCCCGCCGCCGCGCGGGGATCGTGAGGCATTTCCCGGTATGTCCGGTTGGTGGAGGTACTCTGTGAATCGCGTCCTGAGACTCATCTGCGTCTTGCTGGTTGCTCTCGGCTGCAGTTCATGCAGCACCATTTTCCCGCCCATTCTGCATCCGAAATCCGTGGTCATCAATCCACGCAGTAGGATTGCCAGCATCGAGCGCAAGTTGATGAGGCATACCCCTCTTGGGACTACGGCAGAGGAAGCACTCGTCTTCATCAATGGAGAACTCTATCGGCCTCGGCCGTACCATTTCAACAGCCAGCTATATGAGGAGAAATGGCCGGACTGCTGCCCCGAAGTGCTGCATGAAATAAGAAGGAACGACAACCGGGACGAGAGATTTCCCGCAGATGCCGTGTACTGCGTGTCAAGCCAGTTGGCATCCCATGGGGTGTTCCCGGTCACAGTGGTCAGCGCGACGTGGTATTTCGACAAGGACAAGAAGCTAGTCGCAATAGTCGCTTACAAGTACTGTGGAGCTATCTGAGCACTCGTAGGCTCGCCCCCTGCTCGGCTCCCTTTACCCGCACTTGCTCTCTGCCTCGGCGATGAAGCATTCCTGCATCTCGGGGGAGAGTTCGATGAAACGGGCGTTCCAGCCGCAGACCCGGACTTGGAGGTTGGCGTACTTCTCGGGGCGGCGGCGGGCTTCCTTGAGCGTTTCGGCGTCGAAGACGTTGAAATGGACGAAGAGGCCGCCCCGGCGGAAGTAGGTCTTGATGAGGTCCGCGATGACCTTCGCGCCATCGGGGCCGCGCACGACCGAGGGGTGGAGCATGAGGTCCAGGACCGAGCCGTCGGGGAAGGCGGCGTGGTCGAGCTTGCCCACGCTGTTGATGAGGGAAGTAATGCCGGAGGTGTCGCGGGAGATGGTGGCACTGAGGTTCTTGGTAAGGGGTTCGCCGTTCCGCCGTCCGTCCGGGGTGGCCTTGGTTACCTTTCCGAAGTTCACGCTGTGGTCGATGGACCAGCAACCCATCTGGAAATGTCCGCCGCGCTGGTTGGGTGTGTGGTTGATCCGGTCGGCCGTGTAGCTCGCCACATCGACCGCGAAATCATCGACGGCAGCGAGGTCGTTGCCCCACTTGGGGGCCTTCCGCTGGGCGACGAGGCGCAGGGCCTCGGCCCCGTCCCAATTCTGTTCCAGGCAGCGGCGGAGTTCGTCCCAGGACGATGGCGGCGAAGCAGTCGGCAACCGTCCCCAACCCGGCGCACATCACTCCGGAGGTGCTGTACTTGGTACCGCTGTGGGAGACGTCGCGTCCCTTTTCGAGACAGGAATCCATGGTGCCGGAGATTATGGGGGAGGGGTTCACCTGGGGCCAGCGCTCCTCCCAGCGGCGCGTCTGGGCCAGGGTTTCGTCGAT
>QKCY01000257.1 GCA_003245525.1 Victivallales bacterium
GGGCGGGACCTGTCCCCGTTGGTGGGTACCGAGAGCAGTCCAGCCGATTGGCCGCAGGTGGCGCATGGGGTCTACGACCTCTACAACGGCATGAGTTTCGCCTGCCGGGCTTGGCGCGACGCGCGCTGGACCTACGTCTGGAATCCCCAGGCCGTGGACGAGTTGTACGATCACACCACCGATCCCCATGAGTGCCGGAATCTGGCCAATGATCCTGCCCACCAGGCTACCTGCCAGCGCCTTCGGCAGTCGCTGCTGGCTTGGTTGCGCGAAATCGGCGACCCTTTGCCCGAGCAGATCGGCGATCTTTCTCCCGCTGGCACCATCCTGGCCACTGGGCACCCCGGTCCCTGACGTTGAGGAGTCTTGCCATGTGTCCTGTCTCCCTTGCCACGGCCCATCGCAGCCCCCATGCCCTGGTGCAGCCCTTGCCGTTTGGAACCGTCGCCTGGACCGGAGGGTTCTGGCAACAGCGTTTCGAACTGTGCCGCCAGACGATCCTGCCCAACATGCGCGAAGCGCTCCTCTCTCCCACCAATGCCGCGCGGTTGCACAATTTCGAGATCGGCGCAGGCGTGGCCGAGGGCCAGCACGTGGGGGTGAACTGGAGCGATGGCGACTGCTACAAGTGGATCGAGGCCATGGCCCATGTCTATGCCCAGACCCACGAACCCTCTCTCGCCCAGGAGATGGAGCACTGGATCGGTCTGATCGCTCGGACCCAGGCACCGGACGGCTACATCAACACCCAGATCCAGTTCCATCCGCAACGCCAGCGGTGGGACAAGCGGATTCACCACGAGCTCTACAACATGGGGCACCTGCTGACGGCGGCGTGCGTGCATCACGCGGCCACGGGCAGCCCCCAGTTCCTCGCTGTGGCCGTCAAACTGGCAGACTACCTCTACGGCGTCTTCCAGCCCCGTCCGCCGGAGTTGGGGCACTTCGGGTGGAACCCCTCCAACATCATGGGCTTGGTCGATCTCTACCGGGTCACCGGGGAGCCGCGCTATCTGGAGCTGGCGGGCATTTTCGTGGACATGCGGGGTTCCCAGCCCTGGCCCGCCAATCCCTGGGGCCGGGTCTGGACCGACGATCCCCATCCCGGCGACCAGAACCAGGACCGGGTACCATTGCGCCAGGAGAACGAGGCAGTCGGGCACGCCGTCACCGCCGCCTATCTCTACTGCGGGGCTGCCGACGTGGCGGCTGAGACCGGGGAAACGGTCTTGGTTGACTCACTGGAGAGGGTTTGGCGGAACGTGATCCGGCGCAAGCTCTACCTCACCGGGGCCATCGGGGCCTATCACAACGGGGTCTCCTCCCGCCATGACATGGTACACGAAGCCTTTGGCCGCGACTACGAGTTGCCCAATGCCACCGCCTACAACGAGACCTGCGCCAATATCGGTAATGCCATGTGGGCCCGGCGGTTGCTGGCCCTCTCGGGCCGCGCGGAGTATGCGGACGAGATGGAACGGGTGCTCTACAACAGCGCCCTCTCGCCCATGGACCTGGACGGCACCCGGTTCTGCTACTGCAATCCGCTGGCCCGGCAGGGAACCGAGGTGCCCTTGCTCAGCCACGACACTCCCGAACGGTGGCGTACCCACACCTGCTACTGCTGTCCGCCCCAGGTGGCCCGCACCTTGGCTGGTCTCCACGAGTGGGCTTTTGGCTGGGACGATGGCAGCCTGTGGGTTCACCTCTACGGCAGCAGTAGTCTGACCGTGGACGTCCCCGGCAATGGGTGTCTCGCGCTGACGATCGAGACGGACTATCCCTGGGATGGCAAGGTGCAACTGCGAATGGAACAGGCTCCGACCGGTGCCTTCGCCCTCCGTCTGCGGGTGCCGGGTTGGGCTGCCGAGGCCACCATCGCCCTCAATGGCCAACCAGCAGAGCCCGTTCCTGCTGGCGAATACGCTGTCCTATGCCGCGAATGGCAGGTTGGGGACACGGTGACGCTGGACCTCCCCTTGCGGGTCCGGCGAATGGTGGCCAACCCGAATGTGGAAGAGACCCGGAACCAAGTGGCTATCATGCGCGGCCCCGTGGTCTATTGTCTGGAGGCAGCGGACCTCCCTGCCGACGTGCCGATTCACGAGATCTCCGTGCCGCGCGACGCGGTCTGGACCGTGCGCCACGATGCCAGCTTCCTGGGGGGAGTCATTCTGCTCGAAACCGAGGCATGGAGGCGGCCGGGGCCGGATTGGGCCGACTGCCTCTACGCGGAACTGCCGAGCACTCCGGCGGAACCGCAACCCATTCGCCTGATCCCCTACTACGCTTGGCTCAACCGGGGCAACCGGCAGATGCGGGTCTGGCTGCCTCTAGGTTAGGGATGACTCGGCCTAGTGGGCAGGATACGGACATCGACATCGCCGACCGGCACTTGCCCGTAGCTCGGGGTCCCGCCGAATACCGGCTGTCCGCGGCTTTGGGGGGACCCCACGGCGACTAGCCGGCACCGATCCGCCGGGCAACGGCACTTTGCAGGCTAAACCAATTGGTTGCCGAGGTCGGAACCTATATACTAGACTCAATGTCTTTGGACAGACGAGTTGACGGTTTCTTTCCCCTATTCCCCAAGCTCAAGGAGCGAGACGATGCTATTGCAGGCTGTTGCCACTATGAACGAGGCGGTTTCCGAAGGCGGTGCCTCCGCCGTGCACAATGCGTTCCAGACCGAACTCGGGTATGTCGAGAAGGCCAAGGAATGGGCGGTGCAGAATGGGGCCGACTTCGTTGTCAACCTCATTGTCTTCCTCATTATCCTGCTGATCGGCAAGGTGCTCGTGAACTGGACCTGCGCCGCCGTCCGGGCTTCCCTGAAGCGGGCGCGGAACGTCAGCGAGCTGATGGAGAACTTCACGGTCAACGTGGTGAGCAAGGTGCTCTGGATTCTGGTCTTGCTGGTGGCTGTGAGCCGTTTCGGCATCGAGGTCGGGCCGATCATCGCCGGCCTCGGCGTGACCGGTTTCATCCTGGGCTTCGCTTTCCAGGAGTCGCTGGGCAACCTGGCCTCCGGCATGATGATCGCCCTCAACACTCCGTTCCATATCGGTGATTTCGTCGATGTGGCGGGCCACACGGGAGTGGTGAAGGAGATGAACATGATGGCCGTCACCCTGACCACGCCCGACAACAAGAAGATCGTGGTCCCCAACCGCGCTGTCTGGGGTTCCGCCATCACCAACTACACCGCGCTCGACACCCGGCGCGTGGACCTAACGGCGGGCATTGCCTATGGCGAGAATATCGGCCAGGCCCGCGAGGTGATCGTCGCCGCCGTGAAGGCGGTCGCGGGCGTTCTGCCGGAACCTGCGATCACCGTCGAGGTGGTCGAGATGGCCGACTCGAGCGTAAACTTCGTGGTGCGGCCGTGGTGCAAGACCGCGGACTACTGGACTGTGTTCTTCGCCGCCAACCGGGCGGTCAAGGAAGCCCTCGACGCGGCTGGCATCCAGATTCCGTTCCCGCAGATGGACGTCCATCACTACAACCTGCCGGGCAGCGCCCAGTAGGCGGTTCCCGACCTTTTCGACCTCCGCGCGCGGTCATCCCGGTTCCGGCCGGGGTGGCCGCGTTTTTGTCGGCGGGGGGCAGTACGGCGATTGCAGGGACTCTGGGTGGTGACATAGTACGCGGACAACCCGCCGCGAGCGGGGGGCATCGTTCCGAAGCCACACGAGGAGTATCCGCGCATGTTGACCGTGAACGCCATCGTTGTCTTCGTGTACCTGTGCGGCACCGTGCTGCTGGGGGCCTATCTGAGCCGCTACGTGAAGAGCGAGGACGACTACCTGCTGGCCGGGCGCTCGCT
The DNA here is from genome assembly GCA_003245525.1 of Victivallales bacterium. Lineage (GTDB taxonomy): Bacteria > Verrucomicrobiota > Lentisphaeria > Oligosphaerales > Lenti-02 > Lenti-02. Next base: position 3,827 of record QKCY01000257.1, read on the forward strand.
CAACCACTGGGTCATCGCGGGCTCGATCATGAGCACCAACGTGGCCGCCATCTACCTGGTGGGCCCGGCGGGGGCGGCCTACGGCGGCGGGGGCGTTTCGGCCCTGCTGATTGCCTGGACGGGGAACATGATCGCGGCGATCAGCGCGCTTTTCTTTGTGCCCCATCTCCGGCGGATGCGGATCACGACCATCTCCGAATTCCTGGAGGAGCGGTACGGGGTGGTCCTGCGCCTGCTGCCAGCCGCGTTGTGGATGCTCTACTACTCCTGCTTCGCGGGGGTGGGGATGTGTACCCTGTCCACGGTGCTGGCCCCGGTGCTGGGGGTGCCGATGGAGAGCCTGATTGTCGCGGTGGGGGCGGTGGTGCTGCTCTACTGCTTCTGTTCGGGCCTGATCGGGGCTGCCTATTCCTCGGTGATCGAAGCCTTCATCATGATCCTGGGCGGGCTGATTCTGGCCCCCATGGTCCTGAAGCAGGTGGGGGGGCTGGGCGGCCTGTACGCCAAGCTACCGGAGAGCTACTTCGTGTTCTGGAAGGCGGGCACGGCAGGGGTCTGGCCCACCTGGCGCGACGTGGTGATGTTCGTGGTCCTGGGTCTGCCGTACTGGTGTACGAGCCAGTACATGGTGCAGCGGTCCTTCGCCGGGCGCAGCGTGCGCGCGGCGTCGCGCGGCGTCATCCTGGCCGCGCTGATGACCGGGCCGCTGACGCTCTCCTTCATCATCCCCGGAATCTGCGGGTCGGTCCTGTACGGCGGGGTACCGGCGGGGGACGACATATTGCCCCTGCTCCTGCGCGACTACCTGCCCGTGGGTCTGGCCGGGCTCATTCTGGCCAGCCTGATCGCGGCCTCGAACTCGACCGCCAGCGCCATGCTCAGTTCGCTCTCGACCCTGGCCCAGCACGACTTTTACCGGCGCTTCATCCCCGGCAAGACCACCAAGCACTACATCTGGGTGGCAAGACTGGCGACCCTGATCGGCGGCCTGGTGGGCATCGTCTTCGCCTTCATCTCCCGCGAGTACGGCATCATCAGGGCTGCCTATGGCCTGATGGGCTTCTTCGAGCCCCCCATTTTCGTCATCGTGGCCGGAGCGCTGTTCTGGAAAACGGCCAACACCTGGGGCGCCACCCTGGCCGGCGTGGTCGGCATCGGCATGAACTTCGTGATGAAGTTCCTGCTCAAGGTGGACGACGCCACCCTGGCGATCCTGTCCTTCCCCATTTCGGGTGCGGCCCTCGTGGTGGGCAGCTACCTGGGCCAGTGGGCCAAGGCGAACTCCTGCCGCCGGGGGACCCAGACGGTGTTCGGCGTGGGCGTCGGGACGACGTTCAGCGTGTCCGGCTGGTTCGGGGTGATCTGGGCGGTGGGCTCGCTATGGGCCTTCGTGATCTGCTCCTTCTGCGAGTCGGCCCTGCCCAAACCGGCGAACATGTTCATCTTCCTGTTCCTGATGATGAGCTTCGTGCTCGGCTGCTACTTCGCGGTGCCGGCTCTGGTGCCGGAAAGCGAGGAGGAGCAGGCGGAAGCGGGGGGCGTCGGGGGGTCCTGGGTGCAGCGGATCACCGGCTCCGGCTGGACCTGGCTGGCGGTCTACGTGGTGGCGTTCGGCCTCATGTTCCTGCTCTACAGAGTGGCGCCCGAGAATCTGGACAGGGCGAAGATCACCGCGACCGAAATCGAGCTCAGGGATATTGCGTCGGCCCTTGTTGCCTACCAGGAGGACCACGGCGCCTATCCGGCGAGCGACGCCCTGGTTCCATCCCTTCGCCAGCGGCCCACCAAAGGCAAGGAGGGCCAGACCTATCTGCGGAACGGGCTGGACCAGACGGACGGTTGGGGCAATCCCATCGTCTACCGGACGGCGGCCGACGGCTCCTTCGTCCTGTTCTCGGCGGGCCCCGACGGCGAACCGGAAACGGGCGACGACATCCTGCCTGGTGGTATGAAAAAGTAGCTGAATGGTCCAACTGTCCGATCGGCCGATGCAGAGCGCAAATTCCTACTTAAAGAGAGTTGCATTCGCGGGCTGCTCGCGACAATGTACGGAAGATTGTTCGCCATTCATGCCCGTCTCCGTCCCGAACCGGCAGAGGCATAGATGACGGCGGTCCCCGGGGGGGGGATTCAGGCCGGACTATCCAGCGAAGGGCAGAAGAATGTTTGACCGCATGTTGTCCTGGGAGGGACTGCGGGGGTTTCAGCACGGCTCCAGATCGCTCGCGGCAAAGGCAAAGAGAAAGGTGAGGCGATGAAACGGCGGATTCTGACCAGCATGGCTCTCTTGATGGCAGCCCTCGCTTCCGCGAACGGCTACAAGATTCTGTGCGTGCGCAGTGCCAAGGCGACGGCCATGGGCGAGGCATTCATCGCCCAGGCCGACGACCCTACCGCTGTGGCCTTCAATCCGGCGGGCCTGCCCGACCTCAAGGGTGTGCATCTGAGCCTCCAGAGCACGTGGTGCAATGCGTTCACGTCGCGCGAGGACTCCGGCGGCACGACCCATATGGAGGACCAGTGGCAGGCCGTGCCCGCATTCTACGCCACGTGGGACATGGGCACCGAGCGCTTCGCCGTCGGGGCCGGGGCCTCGTTGCCCAACGGCCTCTCCTCCACGTGGGACGACCGGAGCTTCGCCACTTGGTCCGGCTACTATTCCAGCCTGATCATCGCCGACTACACGCTGGCGCTTGGCTACCGGATCAGCGACCACCTGAGCATCGGCATGGGGCTGGACTACTACGTCTCGGACCTGGACCAACGGCAGCGGGTGTCCCGCTATGCGTTTCCCGTGCCGCTCGACGACGATCCGATCGCCTATGTGGATGGGTCGGGCGAGGCCTGGGGGTTCAACCTGGGCATCCGCTACGAGATCAACGAGCGGCACAGCGTGGCGGTGACCTACCGCCATCCCTTCACCGTGGACTACGATGGTGACCTGACCCTGCAGGGCATGGGCTCCTACCCGATGGAGACGAGCATCGACTATCCCGGCTCGGTGGTCCTGGGCTATGCCTTCCGTCCCACCTCGAAGTGGACCCTCGAGGTGGATCTGGACTGGACGCACTGGTCGCAGGTGGGGGACATGGTCCTCGATGTGCCCGGGCTCGCCGGTTCGTCGCTGGCTCCCGACGGCCAGATCAGGATCGCGCGGGACTACCACAACACCCTGGCCTACAAATTCGGCGTCCAGTACCAGTACAGCGAGGCCCTGGCCCTGCGGGCCGGCTACATCTACAACGAGAACGCCACCGCCGACGCCACCTGGTATCCCACCCAGCCCGACACCGACATGCATTTCTTCACCTGCGGCTTCGCCTACGACCTGAACGAGTACATCACTCTGGAGAGTGCTCTGCAGGTGGTCTACTACGAGAAACGCACGATCGACAACACGGTAAGCAACCCGTTCGGCAGCGTCGACGGTACCTACCGTACCTGGGCGCCCTGCTTCACGCTGGGCGTGACCTGCCACTTCTAGTCCCGACAGTCCTGATTTCCATGGAGAAGAGGAGACACCCTATGATGGCGCACGCAGACACCCGTACCCTGGCCGACTTTGTCCATTCCGAGGAGCCTGACCTTCTGGCCAAGACGGGTCCGTTTGCCGAATACATCCACGGCCTGCAGTCCCGGGGCGAATACTCCTACCATCGGACGCTTGTCTCGGGGGCCGGAAGCACGGTGGTGGTCAGGGACCAGGGCACCGGCGAGGAGCGCGAACTGATCTCCCTGGCGGCGAAC
>QKCY01000384.1 GCA_003245525.1 Victivallales bacterium
AAGTGGACGACCCCCTGGCCCGCGCCGAGGCGATTGCCGGGGCCGAGGTGGTGGAGAGCGCGCTGCTCGCCTGGGCCGATTCCGATCAGTTGGTTGCCCAGACGGGGCTCCTGCTCCGCCGGAGCCTGCCTGCCAAGGTGCTCGAATCCCTTAGCTTCAGCTCCCACGCCGGTATTCAGCGGCGGGCGCTGGAACGCCACGAACTCTCCACCGATGAGTTGCTCGGCTGGTCCCAGGCCGAACAGCCCACCGTGCGCGCCCTGATGGCCGAACGCGCCGGGCTTCCGCCCGCCATTCAGCAACTCCTGGCCCAGGACGTGGCCGCGGATGTGCGCCAGACCTTGGCCGGCAATGCTGACCTGCACGAGGGCGTTGCCCTACGCCTGGCCCAGGATGCCGATCCGGCGGTCCAGACCGCGCTGGTCCTGAATCCCCGATTGCCCGAGTCCGCGGTGGCCGCCCTCTGTGCCAGCACGAGCCGAGTCGTGCGCAAACTGGTGGCCTCCCGTCCCGACCTTACGGACGAGCAGGTCGCCATCCTCCTTGGGGATGGTGACGAGGAAGTGGGCTACCATCTGGCCAGCAACGAGGCGGCCGAACCCGAACTGCCCGCCGCATTGGCCGCGAAATGGGCCGGGCATCGGCTGCCATCCCTGCGGGCCCTGGCTGCCCTTAGCCCCGCTCTCTCCGCCGAACTGGCCCAACGGTTGGCCCGCGATCCCGCTCCCATGGTGCGCCGCAACGTGGCTTGGTCTCCCAACCTGCCCGAAGCATGGCTCACCCGCCTGACGACCGATCCCGATGCGCTGGTCGCCCAGCGCGCCCGTACCGCCCAGGCCCAGCGCCGGACGGTTGCAGTTGCCACCCCCGAACCCACTCCCGAACCCGCCAGCAGCCCCGGCTTCCTCCGCCGCCTGCTCGACCGGATCGTGGGAGAAGGGAAGGGGGTGGAATGATGGAGGAATGGAATACTGGAATGGTGGAATGCTGGAACAATGGAAAACGAAGACCAGCTTCCAGACCTACCTGCCCATCACTCCACTCTTCCATCATTCCATCATTCCATCATTCCGCCCCAGAAGCAGGCGGGACGCCTGCGCTGCGAGGGCAGCATTCCATTCTTCCATCATTCCAGTATTCGCTTTCCCATAACTAGGAGATAGCTCCGCATGGCCAAGACACCGAAGAACATGGAGCCGTTGAGCTTCGTCGACATCGTCATGCATGCCGATGCCGAAACCATCAAGGCCGCCTACGAGGCGCGGGTCAAGGTGGACGAGCTGCTCGCCCAGCGCGAGGAGGCCTACCGCCGCATTGCTGAACTGGAAAGCCAGGTCGAAACCGTGATCGGCGAAGAGGGCGTGTTCGTCTTCCCGACGCCTCCGCTGCCGGTGGCCGGTCTGCCGGCTCCGACGGTGAAGCCCGCCCCGGCCAAGCCTGCTCCCGCCAAACCCAAACCCGCTGCTCCCGCGCAACCCGAGAACGCCTAGGTCGGCATGGACCCTCTGCAATCGCTGCATATCATTGATCTGCTGCGCGAGCGCGAGGCCGAGTTTGTCCGGGTCTGGGAATGCGAGCAGGCAATCCAGGGCCTCCTCCAGGGCGCTTTCCGGTTCGATCCGCCGCCCGACCTGCCCTCCCGAGCCAAACCCAAGCGCCGTCGCCCCGCTGACGCCGTGGCATCGCCACGGCTGCGTCGTCTGCGCCCGGATCGCGAGCAAGCCTATCGCGTCGAGTACGACTGCGAGGGCACGGTGCGCACCAGCCAAACCACGAACGGGGACTTCCTGCGTTCGTTGCTCGAACTCGATCCCCCCGGCCTGCGGGTCCGCCGGGTGGACAGTGTGCGGCTGGATGCGGACGGCAACGCCGTCCCCGTGGACCTACTCTGGCAACGGGAGCCGGAGCCCGGGCTCTGAGCTCGGGCGGGACAACTAACCGAGTGGCACCATGCGTTGTCCTGGAGTCCATCCTGGCAATCTGCCGGGGAGTTAGGATTTCATCCGTGACGGTTCAACCCTATCTCATTCTGTTGGTCGCCGGCCTGCTGGTGTTTCTCAGCATTGCGTCGAGCAAGCTGTCGGAGCGCTTCGGGGTCCCGGCCTTGCTGATGTTTCTCGGCGTCGGCATGCTGGCCGGTTCCGACGGCCCCGGCGGCATTCACTTCGACAACGCGAGCGTCGCCAATCTGGTCGGCACCTTCGCGCTTGTCTTCATCCTGTTCTCAGGCGGACTGGACACCAATTGGCGGAGCGTGCGACCGGTACTGGGTCGGGGATTCTGCCTATCGACGCTGGGAGTGGCGCTCACCGCCGGGCTGGTGGGACTGTTCGCCTGGAAGGTGTTGCATCTGCCAGCCCTGGAGGGATTCCTGTTGGCCGCGATCATCTCCTCGACCGATGCTGCCGCCGTCTTCGGGGTGCTGCGGTCGCGGGGCGTGGGTCTGCAGAGCAACCTTCGGCCCCTGCTCGAAGTGGAATCGGGCAGCAACGACCCCATGGCCGTGTTCCTGACCCTGGCCATGATTCGGCTGATCACCGGCGGGGCCTCCTCCTGGGTGGCGCTGCTGCCGTCTCTAGTCCTCAGCATGGGGCTCGGACTGGCTTCTGGCTTGGCCATGGGTTGGCTGGCGCACCAGGTTCTGAACCGGCTCCGCTTCGAGTGCGAGGGCCTGTATCCGGGACTGTCCATGAGCCTGGTCCTGCTGGGCTATGGGCTGAGCGAGTTGGTCGGCGGCAACGGGTTTCTGGCGGTCTACGCCTGCGGCCTCTACCTCGGGAACCATGACTTCATGCACAAGCATTACCTGGCCAAGTTCCACGATGGGCTCGCCTGGCTGATGCAGATCGGCATGTTCCTGGTGCTGGGCCTGCTGGTGTTTCCCTCCCGGCTGCCCGCCATCGTCTGGCCTGCGCTCCTGCTGAGCGTGTTCCTGATGGTCGTCGCCCGTCCTCTGGCCATCCATCTCTGCCTGCTGAAGAGCCAGTTCACCCTGGCCCAGCGGACTCTGGTCGCCTGGGCGGGACTCAAGGGGGCGGTGCCGATCGTGCTGGCCACCTTCCCCTACCTGGCGGGGTACGAGGACTCCGACCGGGTGTTCAACATCGTCTTCTTCATCGTGCTCAGCTCTGTATTGCTTCAGGGGCGGTCGCTCATGCTTCTGGCCCGCTGGCTACACGTGGATGAACCGCAGGTCGCCCGGCCGCGCTATCCACTCGAATTCGACCGGACACCCGGCGTGCAGAGCGAAACCCGCGAGGTTGAGATTTCCCCCGATTCCCAGGCCGCGGGGCAGACCGTTGCCGAACTGGGCTTGCCGCCCGACGCCCTGATCCTGCTCATCCGCCGGGGACCGGCCTTCCTGGTCCCGCGCGGCAAGACTCGCATCGAAGCCTATGACACGCTTATGCTGATTGGCGAACGCGACGACCTCCACGCCGCCCAAGCCGCGCTGATGGAAGCCGCGCCTCGCCCCGCCGACCCGGCCAACTGACCGGATGGGGGCGGTGTCCCCATGGGGTTGTCACCAGCCCTGAAAACACAAAATCCGTCATCGGCTGATGACGGATCGCATCTGTTTTCCTGCTTTGTATCTGCCAGAGTTGAGCTGGCATCCCCAAGGGGAGTCGAACCCCTGTTTTCGGGATGAGAACCCGATGTCCTAGGCCACTAGACGATAGGGACGTAACACGGAGTAAAGGTACTTCCGAGACCCGCAATGTCAACTTGGGAGTTGACGAATTTCTGCGGCCTCCCCCCACAATTTGGGGTGCGTTGGCGATGGGGTGGCGCGGGCAGGAGGGAGGAGCCGTGCGCCCCCCCCAGCCCGGCGGCTAGAAGAGGCGCAGGTCGAGACCGAGAAGCGGGGCGACGGTGCGCAGATCCTCGCTGTAGTCGCCGTAGACGATGGCGGGATGCTCGCGGGAGATGGCCCGGACAAAGGCGGGCAGGTCGCGGAAGCGGAGGAGGGCGCTGGTCTCGCAGTGGGGCATGCCCGCGTGGTGGCTGGTCTCGATGACCTCGCCGCTCGCCGCCAGCAGGGTCGTGCCATCGAACTTCAGTTCGACAGCAGTGATGGCACCGGCGGGCAGGTCGCCGTCGATGCCGCAGCCGCTACCGTCACGCTTGATCTCGTAGGTGCCGCCCCAGTCGCGCAGCTTCACCGGGCCATCGGCCACCTCGGGGGAGACCACGCCAACGAAGCCGCAATGGGCCAACCGGGCGAGGTTGGCCCAGTCGGCCGGGGCGAAGCGGGCCGGATCGGGGGCGAGGGGATCGCCGAAGTGGTCGGTCAGGGCCCCGACGTAGGAGACGGGATAGAGATTCGACATGGTGCAGGTGAGGCCGGTGAGGTGGGTCATCAGGGCCATGGAGGCGAGACAGCAGAAGTCGCCGTCGCAGGCAGCCACATACCCCTCTTCCCGCGCCAGCACCTGGGCTAGGCAGGGGACTTCGCGGTGACCGTTCGGAATCAGGTCGCCGAAGCAGTTTACGCCGAAGCCCAGGGCCCCGGTCTGTTCGAGCACCTCGCTGATGGCGATCCAGGTCTTGACCGCCGTCAGCAGCCAGGGCCCGGCCACCCCGGCCTGCTGGTAGCGTCCCGAGCGCGTTTCCCAGAGGGCCTGTGCCTGCGCATCGCTGATCGCGGCGGCGCGCTCCCGGATGGGGTCAAGGTCGTGTACGTCGACCTGAATGCCCAAGGCGCGGCCCAGGTGGGAACCGGCGGCGGTGGCGTTCCACGGGAAGTTCTGCACCCCGAAGACGGCCAGCCGGGCTCCGGCGAACTGTCGCCGTAGGGCCAGGCCGCGCAACAGGGCCAGACCCTGGCGGCGGCTCTCGACCAGATGCACCTCGACCCCCAGGGAACACAGGAAGTCCCGCGCCGACCAGCGCCAGAAGTCGGGCTCGTCGTAGGTCGGCAGGCACCAGAAGATGAAGGGAAGGCCCCGGTCCATCAGGGGTTGGGGATGGCTATTCCAGACCTCGGTTGGGTAGCAGGGAATGGAGAGGGGTAGAATGCCGTCGATCTCGGGGCCCAGTCCGCGCACGACCTGGCCCCAATGATCCGGGTTCTCGACCGCGATGGGGGGCAGCACCTCGGCCACCCCGGCCAGATGCTGGGCGAGCAGGGCGGGGTCCACCGAAGGGGTTCCCGGCCTGGCCTGGATGGGCTGTAGACGCAGGACGGGGCGCACGAGATGGGGGGCGGGGGGAACGGCAAGGTGACGCTGGTTCATGCTGGCTCCAGGGTCGGCAGGCTGGACGGGAAGGTCTATGGGCGTGGCGCAATCCCAGAGGAATCCCACACCACCGGTCTCGCGTCCCATGCTCTAGCCGTTCGGCGGGGAAAAGCAAGGCTCGTCCCAGGCAAAAAGCAGGGCCTTTCGGCAAGTACGTACTTCCTGAGGCTGGCAGGTTCCGGGAGTACGAGCCACGAAACCCTCAAAGCAGCCGTTGGCCGCAACCAAATGGGGTTCTCGCGCAGAGGCGCGGAGACGCAGAGAAGAGACCGGAAGACCCCTCTGCCTTCCTGTTCCCCTGCCTTTGCGTTTTCTCTGCGCCCCTGCGCCTCTGCGCGAGGTTTTCTTGTCGGGAAAACAAGACTCTGGCTGATAGTAGTACGAACCGAAATCCCCTGTCTGGCACACAGCAGGGGGGCATGGCCGTAGGCTGGTGCCTGGTGCCGCATCGGCTCGACCCCATGTTCGTGCAGTTCGAGGAGTTTCGTGGCTACCTTTTCCTCTTCTTCCGGAAGTCCGGATATCCCGCTGCCGGATGAGTTGAGAAGAGCGCGAAGTCGGCTAGCTGGCCAGGAACGCCTCGAACTGGGCAAGGATGCGGCGCAGGTCGCCACGGGGAGTCTCGGGCGGCAGCGCGTGGGCTTGAGGAGGGATGGGGAAGACGTCCCAGAGCTCGGTTCCGCGTGCGAACCGGGTGCCGCTCAGTTGGGCCATCAACTGCGTCACATTCCGCGCCTCGCGGGGCCAGCCGGGAAAGCAGGTGTCTGCAGCGGCAAGCAGGGGCGGATCGGGTTCCTTCACCTCCGCATGCGGCAGGTCGAGGGTGCGGGCGAGGAAACTACCGATGAGCTGGTAGCGACGGTCGTCCCAACTATGCTCGCCCGGCACGAGTTCGGCGTGGAATTGGTTTTCGGCTCCCGAACAGGCGTAGGCTTCCCGAGTCTGCCGGGCAACCCGGTGGAAGAGGTCGCTGGCAAACAGCACATCCCGGTCGCCCTGGCAGATCAGCAGGGGCCGGGGAGCCACGCAGCCGAGCAGGTGCCCCATCTCCAGTTGCCCGACGATGCCGGGCAGCACGTTGCAGAGGCAGTGGTGCTTCTCCTTGCGGGCGACGAACTCGAAGGTGGAGGGATAGCCCGAGGAGGACACGGCAGCCAACCCGTCGCGCAGGGCGCCAAGAAAGAGGGTCAGCGTTCCCCCCCCCGAGTTGCCGATGGCGGCGATCCGGGCGGGATCGATGCGGGAATCCTGCTCCAGCCAGTCGAGCCACGCCATGGTTTCGAGCACGATCAGGCCCTGCATGCTGCTTCCGCAGGCAAACGGGGCCACTGCGTCGGCGTGTCCCATTGGTTCGCGTTCTCCCTGGCCGATGTTGTCGGGGACCAGTACCGCCGCACCGAGGCGGACCAGATGGGCGGCCATCTTCTGATACCCCGGGCAGTGTTTGCCGCCTGCACCGTGGCCACAGCAGAGCAGCACGGCGGGAAGGCGGTCGGTGCCTGCGTGGGCGGGCAGGTAGAGGTGGGCGCAGGTATGCACCCCCGGCCAACTGGTGGCGCGCAGGTGTTGGACCACGAAGCCCTGGCTGCAGCTCCGTCGCCGATGGCGGATCGTGATCCGGGGCTGCCAGTCGGCGCGGATGCCCAGACAGCGGCGGACAACGGCGCGGATCTCCTCCCGTTCGGCAGGCAACCACGGACGGCGGTCCGGCAACTTGGCCATCGCTTCGGCAAACCGTCGGTCGTAGTCGGCGAAGAGATCGTGCAAGGCCTCCGCCTCCGAACCATCCATGGCAAGGGCTCCCTGGCTGATGCTGACCCCACTAACATGCCGAGGCATGCCGTCGTCCGCAATCCACTGCCCGATGGGATAGTTGGCCCAATCCGTGGTATGGTGAGGCGCTGTCTCCCTGTCGCGAGTCCGGATCGGTTCGGAGGTCGGAAGCCATGATCGACAGTCTGACCAGTTGGCGGGACACCATTGCCCGCAAGCCGGGATGCCGCATCCCCCGCTATGCCAGCTTCACGCCGGACCTACAGGCGCGGCTGGTGGCGCAGTTCGGCTCCAATCTGGCCGGGCACTTCGGCATGGATGCGGTGGCGGGCGTCGCCCTGAAACCGCCGCCGGGTTACCAAGTCCCCGATTTCTCCCGCTACTACGCAGGGCGGGAGGTGCCAGCGGACATGACTCTGAACGAGGAGGGCGTCGGCAAGACCCTGGCGGGTTTCTACCACTTCTACGGCTACATCCACCCGTTGGTGGGGGCGGAGACGGTGGCGGACATCGAAGCCTACCCGCTGCGCGACTATGTCGGCTGGTCGGACGAGACGAGGGCATGGCCGATCAAGTGGCGGCGCAGCACCGGGCCGGACGGTTTGTGGCCGGGTGGGTGGGACACACCTATGAAACAGCCTGGCAGATCCGGGGGTACGAGGAGTTCCTGACCGATCTCATGCTGCACCCCGAGTTGGCGGAGGCTCTCCTAGACCGGTTGGCCAACCGCAACTGTATCGTGGCCACGGCGGCGGCGCGGGCCGGAGTGGACTACCTGCGGCTAGGCGACGATGTGGCCAACCAGCGTTCGCTGATGTTTCCCCCCGATCTCTGGCGGCGCATCTTCAAGCCGCGCCTGGCGCGGATCATCGCGGCAGGCCGCAGGGAGAATCCGGGCATCGACGTCTGGTACCACAGCGACGGCAACATCGAGGCCATTATCCCCGACCTGATCGAGGTGGGCGTCACCATCCTGAATCCCGTGCAGCCGGAGTGCATGGACCCGGTGAAGCTGTACCGGGAGTACGGGCGCGATCTGGTGCTTGATGGCACCATCGGCACCCAGACCGTGATGCCCTTTGGTACGCCCCGAGACGTGACCGATACCGTGCAGCGGACCATCGACCAACTGGGCCAGGCGGGCGGGCTCATCCTCTCCCCCACCCATGTGCTGGAACCCGAGGTGCCCATCGCCAACATCGAGGCCTTCTTCGCGGCCTGCGACACCTACGGCAACGGCTAAGGACAGACCATGAGCGATCCCCATTTGGAGTCCCTCCGTTCCTTTCTCAAGGATACCGTTCGTCAGCAGGTGGACTTCCGCGCCACCGAGCAGGGACGCGGCCTGCCTGCCCCGCCTTTGCAGAAGCCCTTTCCGAGCAGCGCGACGCGCATTCCCCTGTCTGCTCCCGAGTCCTGTCGGTCTCTGGGGCAGTTGGATCTGTTCTCGGCCATCGCCAACCGGGAGAGTTGCCGGGAGTTCGCGGACATCCCGTTGGGGCTCGACGAACTGGCCTTCCTGCTCTGGGCTACGCAGGGGGTGCGCGAGGTGATCAATCCCGCCACTGCCCTGCGCACGGTACCCTCGGCCGGGGCGCGCCATCCCTTCGAGACCTACCTTGCCGTGCGCGCCGTGAAGGGGCTCAAACCCGGTCTCTACCGCTACCTGCCCTTCGCTGGGGAGTTGGTCGAACTGAACCGGGGCAACCACCAGACCCGGCGCGCCGCCGATGCCTGTCTCGGGCAAAGCTGGATGGCGGAGTCCGCCGTGGTCTTCGCCTGGACCGCCATTCCCCGGCGGACCGAATGGCGCTATGGGGCCGCCTCCCACAAGGTCATCGCCATCGACGCTGGCCACGTCTGCCAGAATCTCTATCTGGCCTGCGAGTCCATCGGTTGCGGCACCTGCGGGGTGGGGGCCTATGACCAGCAGGCGGTGGACCGTCTGCTCGGAGTCGATGGCCGCGAGGAATTCGCCGTCTATCTTGCCCCCGTCGGCAAAAAGCTATCCTGAAGGAAATCGCGCATGAGTCTGTTGCAGGAGTTTCGTCCCGGCCAGGTCTGGCTGGATACCGCTGGGAATCCCATCCAGGCCCACGGTGGCGGCGTGCTGTACCACGCGGGCACCTACTACTGGTACGGCGAGAACAAGGACGTGGACAACGAGACCGTGATCCAGGAAATCGAGGGCCGTCCCACGCCCGTCGTCCGCCGCCGGGTGCCAGTGCAGGGCGTATCCTGCTACACCTCCACCGACCTCTACAACTGGACCCATGCAGGCATTGTGCTTCCCGCCGTGCCCGACGACCCGGACCATGATCTCCACCCCACCAAGGTCCTGGAACGGCCCAAGGTGCTCTACTGCGCGGCCACCCGGCAGTTCGTCATGTGGTTCCATGCCGACAGCGCCGACTACAAGGCCGCCTGCGCGGGCGTGGCCGTGGCCGATTCCCCCACCGGTCCCTTCCGCTATCTCGGTTGTTTCCGGCCCAACGATGGCATGAGCCGGGACATGACCCTTTTCCTCGACGACGACGGCCAGGCCTACCACATCGCCGCCTCGGAGGACAACCGCACCCTCCACGTGGCCCTGTTGACCGAGGATTTCCTCCGCCCCGCGGGTCCGTTCTCCCGCATCTTCGTGGACCAGTCGCGGGAGGCCCCCGCCTGGTTCAAACACAACGGCCGCTACTTCATGGTCAGTTCCGGTTGCACTGGCTGGGCACCCAACGAGGCCGAATACGCCGTGGCCGACACCCCGTTCGGTCCCTGGAGCACCCTCGGGAATCCCTGTGTCGGACCGGGCGCCGAGCGGACCTTCGAGGGCCAGAGCACCCACGTCCTGCCCATCCACGGCCAGCCGGGACGCTTCATTCTCATGCTCGACCAGTGGAATCCCA
>QKCY01000522.1 GCA_003245525.1 Victivallales bacterium
TGCTGGCTACGGCGAGTTCGTCCTGGGCTTGTCCTGCGAGGTTCTCCTGCCAGGCGGCCTGGATGGGGCGAGGGAGGGTGACGGTTGCGGCGACCGGTTCGCTAGCGGTGTTTTCGAGGAGGATAATCCCACCGTCTGCGGTCGGGCGCAGGGAATGCAGGCGCACTCCGGCGGGGGTGATTTGCAGCGGGCCGTCGTGGCGGGGCTCCAGGGCGGCGCTTTCGAGGAGGGTGGCGCGCAGGACACCGCTTTGGACCATGGCTTCGCCGGGCGAGAGGCGGCGGTTTGCCAGCACGAGGCTATAGCGGAACTCGTCGCGGATCTCCTGCCAGATGGCGCAATCGGTGTTCAGCAGGTTGTGATAGACGAAGGGGTAGATACCGTTGGCGTCGGCGTCGAAGGGCTGGCCGTCGCGCCATTCGCCGATCCGGATGCGACCGAGGGAGAAGATGGGGGTGTCCGGCAGGGCCAGGACGGCGGTGCCAGCGGCGGCCTGGGCCCAGACGCAGGAGTCGGCATAGAAGATGTCCTGCATGGCTCCCGGAGCGAGGTCGCGGTTGGGGTCGATCCAGCCCGCGCCCTGGTCGAAACCGAAGTCGCCGGGTCCGGCTAGCGGGAAGGCGATGTGGAGGACTTCCTTGGTGGCGGTTTCCGGCTTGTCCACGCGCACCAGCACGTCGACGCGGGGATGGTGGCGATAGAGCCGTACCGTCCGGTGGACGCGGATGGGACCGGCGGGGCCGTCGATCCGTTCGTCCACGAGCAGTTCCCCGTAAACCGCGCCGAGGGGGCCCACGGTCACTCCCTCCGTATGGACGGGCAAGGGCTGCCGTCCCCAATCGAGGGCCATGCCTGCCTGTTTCTGGCCATAGCCCACGTTGCCGACCGTCTCGTAGACCGTCGCGCCCAGGCCGGGGCCGGTGGGATCGAGCCATTCGTGCCCGGTCCGGCGGTCGCGCAGGGACCGGATGGCGCCGGTGCGGGGCTCGACGGTCATTTCGAGGAATTCGGAGACCAGTTCCTGCGCAGCGGGACGTGGCGGCGCGGAGCCGAACTCGGGCTCTAGCCAGAGGCAGCCGAAAGCAGGGACCTCGGGGACGTCGATGACGTAGTGGCGGTTGCCGATCTGCTGGCAGGGCAGGGGATTGCCCGCCTCGTCGCGCACGCCGCACAGGGTCGGGCCGCCCCGTCCGGTGTAGAGTTCCACCGGGCCGGCGACGGGATAGGGGCAGTCATTGGCCACGGCCACGCAGGGACCGGTGGCACCGGCGCTGACCAGGGCCTGCCAGGCGGGACGCCCGGCCTGTTGGGCGAGGGTCAGGGCCTGCTCGGCATACTGGCGCTTGGCGGCCCAGGAGCGGCGATAGCGGTCGAAGGCGGGCGCTCCGCAGGTTCCGGCCCGGTCCAGCGCCCGTTCCCAGCCCCATTCGCTGAGGCCGCAGGTATGGTCGATATAGAACTGCAACCGGTCGCGGCTGGCGGCAAGCGGAGCCTGCTCGGCGGGTTCGGGCAACAACGTCTGCCGGGCCTCGGCCGCGCGGAGTTCGCGCTGGGCGGCGCGGAAGACCTTCAAGGCGCTGGGGGCCGGATTGGCGCGCAGGTTCCAGGGATCGGTGAGCACTCCCCGAATTACCGGGATGCTGGGGCCGTGGAGTTCTTCCATGTGGGCTAGGAAATCGCTCGGGTTGCCTAGCTCGAACGTCGGCAGGCCGGGTTGGGCATTGAGCAGAGCCAGCAGAGAGACCAGATTCGCGTCCGGCCCGCGGTTGTCGCCGCCGTACTGGTAGAGCAGTTCGGAGTAGGGGTAGCCTTCGCGTTCCAGGCGGGAGGTGAAAAGGGCGAACTGGGCGCGGGCGTCGTTCAGCACCGGCGCGGCGGCCACGTCCAACTCCACGCCGCGCGATTCGCGGCCCGCCAGGGCTTTGGCGAAGGGGTTGACCAGGAACCGGGCGGCCTGGCCGTAGACGGCATCCAGATTGGTCATGTCCTGGGGCGTGAGGGTGCGGTCGATCCCCAGATTCCAGACCAGGATGCGGCCTCCGGAGGCATCCTCCAGGTAGAACAGGTGGGGCAGGTCGGCCCAGGGCAGGTGGACCTGGAAGGCGCCCACCCCGGCAATCAGGTAGGGGACCCCGCATTCGGCCATGATGGAGGGAAGGCGTCCGGCATAGCCGCCGATGTCGTCGATCATGCCGCAACGCACCGGGAAGCCTTCGCGGCGACCGAGTTCGGTGGCGTAGCACAGGCAGTCGATGAGATCGTCCGCCGAGGCCAGTTCGGTGAGGGGCTGGGTCAGGAAGGCTTGGAGTTCGCACCAGCCCGCGCGCAGGGCGGCGAGCAGTTCCTCGCGGCGGGCGCGTGGACGGCAGGCGAGGTAGTCGCGCACCAGCAGGGCCGATTCGATGGTCCAGCGAAACCGTTCCGTCTCCGGCCGGTCGGCATTGCCCCGGCAGAGGTCGAGGACGCGGTCCAGGTGGACCAGATGCTGGTCCATGACCTCGGCTGGCAGGTCCGTGTAGCCGATATCCATATGGGTGTGGTGGGCCAGGACGATGCGTTCCAGGGCGAATGGCATAGCGGACTCCAGAAATGGCGGGAAGAGAATCGGGGCTCGGACAACATACCGGAGCACGGGAAGGGAACAACCCGGCTTTGAAACCGCCGGGTGCGACGTATATTGGCGGTTCCCAACCGCGAAACCTGGCGGAACTCTCTGCCATTCACCCGTTGTTGTCGGCCCGGAATCGAGATGAGCGAACCCACGCCCGCAGTTCCTGTGGTGGAGATGAAGTCCATCACCAAGGTCTTCCCCAGCGTCCGCGCGCTGGAGAACGTGAGCATCGCGTTCCGCGCCGGGGAAGTGCACGGGCTGATCGGCGAGAACGGGGCGGGGAAATCGACCCTGATGCGCATCCTCTGCGGGGTGAAGGTCCCCACCAGCGGCGAGCTGTTGCTGCGGGGCGAACCGATCCAGTTGCATGGACCCGCCGATGCCGAGCGGCGCGGTATCTCCATGATCCATCAGGAACTGAACGTGGTGGGCGAGCTCTCCGTGGCCGAGAACATCCTCCTGGGCCACGAACCCACGACCGGCGGGCTGATCCGCCGCTCGCGCATGGAGGCGGAGGCCCGCGAGTTGCTGGACGGTATCGGCTGCACCATCGATCCCTGGCGGCTGGTGAAGCACCTCTCCATCGCCGAACAGCAGATGGTGGAGATCGCCAAGGCCCTCTCCCACAAGGCCGATGTTTTCATCATGGACGAGCCCACTGCCGTGCTGACCCAGCGCGAGGTGGCCCTGCTGATGAAGCTGATCCGCGACCTGCGCTCGCGCGGGGCCGCGATCATCTATATCTCCCACATCCTGCCCGAAGTCCGCGACATCTGCGACCGGGTAACCGTCCTCCGCGACGGGGCCGTGGTCCATACCTTCGACTCCTTGGCCGGGGTGACCGAGCATGACCTGGCGAACGCCATGGTGGGCCGCGAGATGAGCGAGCAGTTCCCGCCCCGTCCGGAAGTGGGTCAGGAGGCCGTCTTCGAGGCCACCGACATCACCGTTCCCGGCAAGGTGGAAGGAGTCTCCTTCGCGGTGCGCAAGGGCGAGATCTTCGGCTTCGCCGGCCTCATCGGGGCCGGACGCACCGAGCTGGCCGAGGCCATTGCCTGCCTGCGCCACCGGACGGCGGGCACGGTGAAGGTGGAAGGTCAGGAAATCACCGCCCGGACGGCTCGCGAGGCGGTCCGCCAGGGCATCGCCTACCTCTCCGAAGACCGCCGGGGGACCGGGCTGGTCATGGGCATGAACCTGATCGAGAACACCACGCTGGTTTCGCTGCGCAACTACAGCCGGTTGCTGATCCGCTCCGGCGAGGAGCGCGAGGCCACCATGGGCCACATTCGCGCCCTGGCCACCAAGATCGGGCGGCTGGAGGAGGACGTCGGCACCCTGAGCGGCGGCAACCAGCAGAAGATCGCTCTGGCCAAGTGGCTGGAGACCAAGCCGAAGGTGCTGATTCTCGACGAACCGACCCGGGGCATCGACGTGGGGGCCAAGGCCGAGATCTACCGGCTGATCCACGAGCTGACCGCCCAGGGCATGATCTGCCTTGTCATCTCTTCCGAAATGAACGAATTGCTTGGCCTGTGCCACCGTATCGCCGTCATGCGCGACGGTCACTTGCGGGGGGTGCTCGACGGCACCACCGCGACCGACCGCGAGGTCATGCGGGTGGCGGCAGGCGTCGAAGGAACGGGTGCCACCCTATGAGCGAGACTCCTGCCATTCCCGACCGCAAATGGACGGCGCTCCTGCCCTCCTGGACCGGTGCCTTGGCCGCCCTGGTGCTGCTGGTGGTGGTCACCACCGCGATGAACCGCACGTTCATCAGCGGGGAGAACATCTTCAACATTCTCCGCCAGTGGTCCTTCGTGGGCATCATCGCCCTCGGCATGACCTTTGTCATCATCCTGGGCGGCATCGACCTCTCGGTGGGTTCTCTGGTGGCCTTCGCCGGCGGCGTGGGGGTGCTCATGCTGAACACCGTCCTGGAGGCCCCCAAACTGATCGCCGAGTACGATGCGGCGGTGCAGGCGGCCGCTACCCATCTGCCGTGCAGTGGGTTCCGTTATGCCCTGGCCAAACTGTTCACCTCGCTCGGTATGGCGGGCAGCGAGGGCGCGGCCGTGGCCCTGGCCTTCTTGCTCATCGTGCTGGTGGCGAGCCTTTCCGGGCTGCTGACCGGCACGCTCATCACCAAGGGAAGGTTGGCCCCCTTCATTGCCACTCTGGGCGGCCTCGCGGCCTACCGTTCGCTCTCCCTGGCCATCGCTGACGGTGGCGAGTACCGCAGTGCCAGCGCCGGGGCCTTCAAGGCCATCGGCACGGGTGGCATCCCGATTCCCGGCACGAACCTGGCCCCGAATGCCGCCGTTCCGGTGCCACTGCTGATTCCGTGGCCGGTGCTGGTTTTCATCCTGTTGGCGGTGCTCGCCCACATTCTGCTGACCCGGACCCGGTTCGGGCGCTACGTGGTGGCGGTGGGCTGCAATGAGCGGGCCGCGGTCTACTCGGCGGTCAACGTGAACCGCATCAAGCTGCTGACCTATGTGCTGACCGGTTTTCTGGTAGGCGTCGCCGCCCTGCTGCTGTCCTCGCGCATGAACTCGGTGAGCAGCTCGGGTACCGGGTTGTTCTACGAGTTGGACGTGATCGCGGCGGTGGTGATCGGCGGCACCAGCATGAGCGGCGGCAAGGGCACGGTGATCGGCACCGTGATCGGCGTCCTGATCCTCGGCGTCGTGGGCAACATGCTGAACATGCTCCAGGTCTCCCCCTACCTCCAGGGGTTGGTCAAAGGACTCATTATCATCGCCGCCGTGCTCGTCCAGCGCCGTCCCGGCAAAGAGGAATAGGCGACGGCGGTCCCGGGGTGTATGGTTCCGGTCGGTGACAGGATGTTCTCCTTGGTGTTGGTCAACATGAGGTAATGACAGATGAAACGGTTCCTGCAACTGATTGCTCTGGCGATGGGCGTTGGCGCTCTGGTCGGCTGTTCCCAACCGCAAGGCGGCAACGCGGCGGCTCCCGGCACGGCCCCCGTCAAGAAGGTGAAGATCGGCGTCTCGATTCCTGCGGCCGACCACGGCTGGACGGCGGGCGTGGGCTGGTGGGCCAAGCGGGCCATGGCCATGTATCCGAACGTGGAATGGGTCTACACCACGGCCGACAAACCCGACAAGCAGATCAGCGACATCGAGGACATGATGACCCAGAAGGTCGATGGCCTCGTCATCCTGGCCACCGAGAGCGGTCCCCTGACCGACGTGGCCGAGCGCGCTCACGAGCGGGGTATCTACATCGTCAACGTGGACCGCGGCTTCCTGAAGCCTGCGGCCGACATCTTCCTGGAAGGCGACAACGCGGCCTTCGGACGCAAGTCTGCCGAGTACATGGTCGAGAAGCTCGGCGGCAAGGGCAAGATCGTCATCCTGCGCGGCATTCCCTGCACCGTGGACACCGCCCGCTACGAAGCGGCCATGAAGGTCTTCGACAAGGCTGGGGTTGAAGTCCTCGGCTCGCTGCCCGGCAAGTGGAACCGGGAAGAGGCCCTGAAGTGCATGCAGAACTTCCTCGCCGAGCACAAGCAGATCGACGCGGTCTGGGCTTCCGACGACGACATGGCGCTCGGCTGCGAGCAGGCCATCCGCGAAGCCGGCCGCCAGGACGAAATGTGGATCTTCGGCGGCGCGGGCATGAAGGACGTCATCAAGAAGGTCATGGACAAGGATCCCATGTATCCGGCTGACGTCACCTACTCCCCCAGCATGATCGCCACCGGCATCCACCTCGCCGTGGCTTCCCTGCGCGATGGCAACGCCAAGGCGGTGAGCGAGTTCATGCCGAAGCACATCGTCATGGACTGCGAGCTGATCACCCCCGACAACGCGAAGAACTACTACTTCCCGGAATCGGTGTACTAGGCTTCCTCCGGATTCCCATCCCCCGCCCCGCCCGGCTCCGCCCGGCGGGGCGTTTTGCTTTCCGGGGCAGGCATCGATTGCCCGCAGTCGTACGGGCCGGTCGCGACCGGCCCGTTTCCGGTTGTGCCCCCGGTTGCGGTTGGGCAATCCCGCGGCATATCGGCTGCATTGGGTACGTGTGAAGAGGTTGGGATCGGCCGAGAACGGGCCGGTCGCGACCGGCCCCTACCCGCGGAACCGGTCGGTGTCCCAGCGGCGTGGGTTGTCGCGGATGCATTCCACGATGTGCCGTCATTCGCGGTCGTCGCGGACGATCCGGTCGTGGAAGGATCGCTGCCAGCGGAACCCGGCGTACCCCAATCCATGGATCGCCTTCGCCGCTGTGGTCTTGAATGCCCCGATCAGCCCGGATAGGGATTTCCCCCTGTACGGGCCGGTCGCGACCGGCCCGTTTCCGGTTGTGCCCCGATCGTCCTCCGTTTCCCCGTTTCCGGTTGTGCCCCGATCGTCCTCCGTTTCCCCGTTTCCGGCTGTGCCCCGTTCGTCCGCCGTTTCCCCGTTTCCGGTTGTGCCCCTATTCCCATCCTCCCCCCGAAGAGCGATCAGTGCATGGAGGTGATTTGGCATCACCATATGTGGCCCCAATTCCACACATGAGTAATGCTTCCCCAACCACTGCCATCGTTCCTCCACGGCTCCTCCCACCTCGCTCAACACCATCCCTGCATCCCGAACATCCCCGAACCACCCCCTCCGGTCCAGGCAACAGACGGTTACGAAGTACCAACCCGCTCGCCGATAGTCATACCCCTCCAGCCGCGTTCGCTTGCGTTGCGCCAACCCTCTCTCGTCCATTGCCGACTCCTCCTCGTTTCGCCCTATGCTCTGGCCTCCCCCGAACCAATGGGAATGGCAGGATCGGCGAAGCAGTTGTCCGCGATGACGCAGGGCATGGAGATCTCTAGCAGCAGGGCGGGGCCGATGCCCGTGAAGCTGTGGCGCAGGCCGGGCGGTACGGGCAGCACCTCGCCTGCGCCCATCTCCCGGACTTCTTCGCCCACCACCATACGCACACGCCCC
>QKCY01000113.1 GCA_003245525.1 Victivallales bacterium
CAGGCTGTCCTCCGCCAGGCGCGCCGCCGCCAGTTCACAGGCCTTGCCGAACCCGACAATCGCCGGCACGTTTTCCGTACCGGGACGAAGGCCGCGTTCCTGGTGCCCGCCGAAAGAGATGGGCGACAGGGGCGTTCCGGGGCGCACATAGAGGGCACCGACTCCTTTGGGACCGTGGATCTTGTGCCCCGAGAAGGAAAGCAGGTCCACGTCCAACTCCTGTACGGAAAGGGGCATCTTACCCACGGCCTGGACGGCATCGGTGTGGAACACGGCTCCCCGGGTCCGAGCCGCGCGGGCCAACTGAGGCACCGGCTGAAGGACCCCGGTTTCGTTGTTGGCCAGCATGACCGAGACCACGGCGGTATCGTCGCGCAACGCGGTGGTCACGGATGGAGGCGCCACCCGGCCATCGCGGCCGACCCGCGCCCAGGCCACCTCGCAGCCCATGGCCTCCAGATGGTGGCAGGGGTTAAGCACCGCCTGGTGCTCGATGGGGCTGGCGACCACGTGCCGCCGTTCGGGACGGGCCGCAACGGCACCGAGCAGGGCCAAGTTGTCCGCTTCGGTGCCGCCGCTGGTGAAGACAATCTCATGGGGTTCCGCTCCGATCAGGCGGGCGGCCTGTAACCGGGCCCGGTCCAGCATCCGCCGGGCCTGCTGACCGAAAGCGTGAACGCTGCCGGGATTGCCGAAGGCACGGTCGAGACAGGCATCCATCTCGGCCCGCACCTCCGGATCGAGCGGCGTAGTCGCATTGTGATCCAGGTAGACCATAGGTCAGCCGATACCCTCGAACAGAACGGTGGAGAGATAGCGTTCGCCCGCATCGGGCAGAATCGCCACGATGGTCTTGTGGGCAAACTCGGGCAGCCGGGCCAAGCGCACCGCCGCCGCCGTGGCGGCTCCGCTCGAGATCCCGGCCAGAATCCCCTCTTCGCGCGCCAGCCGCCGGGCAAACTCGATGGCTTCGGCACTGGCGACGGGCTCGGCCCGGTCCACGAGGGACAGGTCGAGTGTGTCGGGGATGAAGCCCGCCCCAATCCCTTGGATCAGGTGCGGACCGGGTTTGAGTTCCTGGCCCGCCAGGGTCTGGCTGATGACCGGGCTTTCGGCTGGCTCGACCGCTACCGAGAGGATGGATTTCCCCATGGTCTTCTCCCAGAAACGGGAGATGCCCGAGATGGTGCCGCCGGTACCGACCCCGGCCACCAGCACATCCGCCTTGCCTTCGGTGGCATCCCAGATCTCGGGACCGGTGGTGCGTTCGTGGATGCCAGGGTTGGCGGGGTTCTTGAACTGTTGCGGGAGGAAGTACTTCGTGGGGTCCGAGGCGGCGATCGCTTCGGCGCGGCGGATGGCACCGCCCATGCCTTCCGAACCCGGAGTCAGGATCAGATGGGCACCGAAGGCGGCGAGCACGCGGCGGCGCTCGATGCTCATGGTCTCCGGCATGGTAAGGGTCAGCTTGTAGCCGCGGGCGGCCGCCACGTAGGCCAGGGCGATGCCCGTGTTGCCACTGGTGGGCTCGATGATCTCCACGCCGGGTTTGAGGACGCCGCGTTTCTCGGCATCCCAGACCATGGCGGCACCGATTCTGCACTTCACCGAGTAGGCGGGGTTCCGCCCTTCGATCTTGACCAGGACCTTCGCCCCGGCCCCGGCGGTCAGCCGGTTCAGTTGGATCAGCGGGGTATTGCCGATGGATAGGGAATTGTCTGCATAGAGGGCACTCATGGTCCTATTCCTTGTTCCAGGGCCTCCGGTTCGGGGCGGAGGCCCTGGCTGACGTTAGGTTCAACTGGCGGCCTGGGTCAGGGCCTGATCGATGTCCGCCTTGATGTCTGCAATGTCTTCGAGACCGATGGAGAGGCGGATGTAGTCCGCCGTAACACCCGTGGCCTCCTGTTCGGCAGCCGTGAGCTGTTGGTGGGTGGTCGAGGCCGGATGAATCACCAGGCTCTTGGCGTCGCCGATATTGGCCACGTGGGAGAGGAGTTTCACCGAGTCGATGAACTTCTTCCCCGCCGCCAGACCGCCCTTGATGCCGAACCCAACCAGGCCGCCGAAACCCTTCTTCAGGTACTTGGCCGCCACGCCGTGGGCCGGATGCGCGGCCAGGCCGGGGTAGTTCACCCAGCTCACCAGCGGATGCTGCTGGAGCCATTGGGCCACGGCCAGGGCATTCTCGGAGTGCTTCTGTTGGCGCAGGGGCAGGGTCTCCAGACCCAGCAGGAGCTGGTGGGCGTTGAAGGGGCTCAGCGCCGCCCCCAGGTCGCGCAGGAGGGTGACCCGCACCTTGAGGATGAAGGCCACATTGCCCAGTCCCGGCACGTTGCTCAGGGCATCCCAGTAGGAAATGCCGTGGTAGCTGGGATCGGGCTCGGTGAACTCGGGGAACTTGCCGTTGTTCCACTGGAACTTGCCCGAGTCGACGATGACACCGCCAATCGAGGTGCCGTGCCCGCCGATGTACTTGGTGGCGGAACTGACTACGATGTCGGCCCCATGGTCAAAGGGCCGAACCAGGCCGACGCCCACCGTGTTGTCCACCACCAGCGGGATGCCCGCCTCATGGGCGATGGCGGAAATCGCGGCGAAATCCGGCACGTCCAGTTTCGGGTTGCCGATGGTCTCCACGTAGATGGCCCGGGTTTGCGGCGTGATCGCCTGACGGAAGGCTTCCGGCTTGCCGGAATCCACGAAGGTGGTGGTGCGTCCCAGTTTCGGGAACGTGTGATTGAGCAACTGGTAGGAGCCGCCGTAGAGGTTGTTGGCGGCGACGATGTGGTCGCCGAGGCGGGTAATCGCCAGCAACGCGTAGCTGATCGCGGCTTGGCCCGACGCTACGCCGAGCGCCCCGGTGCCGCCCTCGATGGCGGCGACCCGCTGCTCGAACACGTCGGTGGTCGGGTTCATCAGACGCGTGTAGATATTGCCGAATTCCTTCAGGGCGAAGAGATTGGCCGCGTGCTCGCTACTCTTGAACACGTACGACGTGGTCTGGTAGAGCGGCACCGCGCGGGAGCCGGTCGTCGGATCGGGGACTTGCCCCGCATGGAGGGAAAGGGTGGCAAGATTCGGGGTGCTCATCAGGATATCTCCGTTCACAGGAACTGTGGTTTCTTCGTAAGGGGAGCAGGAAATCTGGGAATTGGCCGGTCACGCGGGACGCGGATCGTCAGGCGCGCAACCGGCCTTGACAGGCACATACCGTCTCGGACTGGCACGGCATCAACGGGCGCAGGTGGCAGGCGGTGCGGTTCATGGCGTCACCTCCCGATATCCCGCGATTTGCTCCAGCGGTAGAGCTTCGTTCATGGCTCCCGTGCGGTAGCCGACCAGGTCCAGGCAGACGAAGGTGTAGCCCTGCGCCGTGCAGGCGGCGGCGATGTATTGCCGGGCGTCTGCCTCGGCAGCGCGGGCGATCTCGTCGCGTCCCAACTCGATACGGGCCAAGTTGCCGTGGTCGCGCACCCGCAAAACCCGGAAACCCAGGGCCCGGAGGGCCGCCTCGGTGGCCCCGACCCGGTCGAGCCGGGTGGGCGTGATGGTCTCGCCGAAGGGAATCCGCGACGCCAAGCACGCGCAGGCAGGCTGGTCCCAGTTCGGGAGACCGCGTTCCCGCGCCATCTGGCGCACGGTCTCCTTGCCGAAACCCAGCTCGAGCAAGGGAGAACGCACGCCCAGTTCGCGGCCCGCGATCCGACCGGGACGGAAGTCGCTCCGGTCGTCGGCATTCGCCCCGTCCACCACCACCGCGATGCCTTCGGCCTCGGCGATGGCGCGCAGTTTGCCGAACAGCTCGCGCTTGCAGTAATAGCAGCGGTTGGCCGGGTTGGCCCGGAAGGCCTCGTCGTCCAACTCCTGCGACTCGATCAGCCGGTGCCGGGCACCGAGGGACTGGGCCAAGGCGATGGCCGCCTCCCGCTCGTGGGCGGGATAGGTGGCGGAACTGGCCGTCACCGCCAGCGCCCGGTCGCCCAAGGCGTCGTGGGCCGCCGCCAGCAAGAGGCTGCTATCCACCCCTCCCGAGTACGCCACCAGGACGCTGCCCAGGCGGGCCAAGGAGGCCTTGAGGAGTTCGTAGGGACGTTCAGTTGGCGGATCGGTCTGCACGGTAGGTTGTTGCCGTCTGGGTTGGGTTCAGATGCTGTAGTTCGGAGTGCTGTCCTGGCCGCGTTGGTGTTCGACCAGATTCTGGAGGGTCATGCTCTTCAGGACACTGTCCACGGAACTGGCGACTTGGCACCACACATCCCGCGTGGGACAGGATGCGGCCCGGGGACAGGTGCCCGGTTCGGCCACGCATTCCACCGGCACCGTGTCGCCCTCCAGCACCGACACCACATCGAAGGTGGTGATCTCGGTCGGTTTGCGGGCCAACTCGTAGCCGCCGTTAGGGCCCCGGACCGAGCGGATCAGCCCGGCCACCTTCATTGTCCCCATCAGCACGTGGATGTAGTTCGCCGATACGCCCTGTTCCTGGGCCACCGTGTCCACCGGCACCGGACCTTCGCCGTAATGGCTGGCGAGACTAACCATCAGTCGCAAGCCATATCTGCCTTTGGTTGACATTTTCATCGGTAGTACCCACAGCCAAGTGTTGATACCCCCTAGAATATCCCAATTCTTAAGCATGTCAACCATATTGCTTAACTATTATGCTAATGAGGGGGGAGCCGCCACAACCGTCAGGTGGACTGGGGGAGGTGTCCTCCTAGTCGCATATCGCGAAAGAGGGGCTAGCGTATTCCCCAGTCCGGTCGCTGCTCACGCACGAGAGACCAGCCGTGGCAAAGCGGCGCGTCCGTGTGGCGGCGGTGATCGGCCATGAGCCGGATGAGCGCGAACAGCGGGAGAGCCTGGTTTGGTGACGGTCGCTTCCCCTTGGCTGGGGGGCTGTGCCGACGGGGTCTACCTAGCGCTCGCCGGGGTCACGTTTCACAGGAGTTCCGGTCGGATCTGGCTCGGTCACCCGAGCGGGGAGAAGTGGTAGTGGCGACACGCACAACCCAAACACCGCCGCTTCCCATCCCGCGGAGACCACGTGCAGGTAGAGGCCAGACTCGGAAACAGCACACTGGGAGATAGCATGAGACAGCTCGGACTGATGGGTGCGATGGTGCTGGCCACGGCGTGCGTGGCACTCGGGCAGGAGTACCCGGATGCGCTGCCCGAAGGGGGTGGTTTCGCCCCGCTGTTTCCGTTCCGGGTGACGCACGGCTCGCCGGACAATATCACCAATGTCCAGACTTGGTCCGGCCCCTGGTCGCCAGCAGGCAGCAGTGGTTTCGTCCGGGCGGAGAACGCCCAGTTCTCCATCGGGGGAGCCCCCCGCCGTTTCACGGGCACGAACATCTGCTTCAGCGGCTGCTTCCCGGAACACGCCGCGGCCGAACAGGTGGCGGCCGACGTGGCCCGCTTCGGCATCGACCTCGTCCGGCTCCACTATGTCCACCACCAGTTCCCCCCCAACAAGGTCTACTCGTCGCCGGACTCCTTCATCGAACCGGTCCAGTTGGAGAAGTTCGACTACCTCTTCGCCCAACTGAAGCAGCGGGGCGTCTACGTCTACATGCAGCTCAACATCGCCCGCAAGTTCGGCGCGGCCTCGGGCTTCGAGAATGCCGACAAGCTGCCCTGGTACAACAACGGGATCGACAACATCGAGCCGCGCATGATCGCCCTCCAGCAGAAGTACGTGCGCGACCTCCTGACCCATGTCAACCCCTATACCGGCCTGGCCTACAAGGACGAACCGGCCATCGCCACGCTCGAACTGGCCAACGAGAATTCTATCGTCGTGAACTGGTACAACCGGAAGCTAGACACCCTCCCCTCGCCCTACCAGGAGATGTTCCAGGGCAAATGGAACGACTGGCTGAAAGCGAAGCACGGCACGACGACCCAGCTCCGGGAAGCCTGGGGCTGCCGGGCGGACCCGCTGGGCGAGGAGATGATCCCCGACGGCACCTTCGCCAAGGCCCCCGCCAACGCGGAGAACTACCCCGACTGGGGTCTCCAGAACGACGGGACCAGCCAGGGCACCTGGGAAGTGGTGCCCGCCGACAAGGGCAACATCGCCAAGCTCACTGTCGCCAAGGTGGGCAAGACCCCCAACATGCCCCAGTTCTATCGCCGCTTCGGGGTGACCGAGGGAATCCAGTACAACCTCTCTTTCCGGCTGCGAGTGTCGCGGCCCTCCAATGTCTCGGTGCGTGTCAGCCAAGACCATGACCCGTGGCAGGTCTGCGGCTTCCGCACCACCCTCGCCGCCGCCGGGGAGTGGCAGGACTACAGCTACCGCATGGTCGCCTCCATGACCGATCCCCAAGTGCGCCTAGTATTCGCCAACTTCGCGGACGGGGTGACCGTGGAGATCGCCAACCTCTCCTTCCGCCCTGGCGGCCCCATCGGCCTGCTGGAGAACGAGACCCTAGAAGCAGGCACCGTCCCCCTGCCCAAGCCCACCGGGCCCAACCGCTACCACCTGGCCCCGATCCTGGCCGACATGAGCGACTTCCTCTATGCCTGCGAGGCTGCCTACTTCCAGACGATGGTCAACACCGTCAAGGAGGAAGTGGGCGCAGTCCAGCCCGTGAC
Organism: Victivallales bacterium; assembly: GCA_003245525.1. GTDB lineage: Bacteria > Verrucomicrobiota > Lentisphaeria > Oligosphaerales > Lenti-02 > Lenti-02. The sequence continues at coordinate 6,607 of QKCY01000113.1, forward strand.
CGGCACCCAGCTTGGCTATGGCTTCGACTACCCGCAAGGGCGCATGGACTACTGCGACATCCACAGCTACTGGTGCCATCCCTCGGCCCCCGGCGGCGGTTCCTGGACGAATCCCAAGCTCCGCACGCTCTGGTTCATGCGGAACCTGCCCCTGGTGGACTGCGCTCCGGCCCGCTCCACCATCGCCCAGTTGGCCATCAGGCGGATCGTGAACCGCCCCTACACGGTCAGCGAGTACGACCACCCCTATCCGAACTTCTACGCGGCGGAGGGCAATCCCATGCTCTTCGCCCTCGGGGCCTTCCAGGGCTGGGGGGGCATCATGCACTTCGCCTGGACCCACAGCAACGACTGCGATCCGGACACCATGACCGGCTACTTCGACATGAAGGCCAACCCCACCAAGCAGGTCCACTACCCCGCCTGCTACGCCATGTTCACCCGGGGCGACGTGCGACGCGGCCCCGGCCAGTACCGCTACACCCTGCCCCTCGCCGAACGGCAGGAGCATGAACTCCAGGCCGCGACGGCGGTTCCGGACCGCTACCGCCAGTCCACCTCCCTGCTCGATCCCGACGCCGCCCTGTCCCTGGCCGTCTTCGCCGGTACCGACCTGACCGATCTGGGGATCGAGCCCACCGGACTGAGCCAGGCTAAGGCAGTCCAGTCCTGGCAGGATCTGCCCGCAGCCCTGGGGTCCCCGGACAAGAAGTGGATCCGCAACGAATTCGGCGAGCTATACTGGAGCTTCGACGCCGAGGCTGGCGGCTATTTCACCGTGGACACCCCCAACACCAAGATCTTCACGGGATTCGTGCGGAACCGATCCTTTGCCTATCGCGGGCTCACGCTGCAACCGGGCAAGACCCGGCTCGACTGGACCACCGTCTCCCTGGTCCGCACGACCGGCGGCCCCGCCACCGGCGACCGTCTGGCC
>QKCY01000201.1 GCA_003245525.1 Victivallales bacterium
GTCTCGCGGACCGAGAAGGGCTGGCGGCCGGTGGCGGTGAGCCCGATGGTCGAGATTTTGGTGCCGGGGGAGGGGGCGGCTTTCTACTTGCTGGCGGGGGATAGCCCGCTCTCTGTGGTCCAGCGGTTCAACCTTTTCTGCGGGGGTGGTTGCCTGCCGCCCAAATGGGGGTTGGGTTTCTGGCACCGGGTGCCCCTGGCCTATACCGCCGACCAAGCCCGCGAGGAGGTCGCCGCCTTCCGGGAGAAGGGCTATCCGCTGGATGTGCTCGGGCTGGAACCAGGCTGGCACACCTCGTCCTATCCGACCAGCTACGAATGGGAACGCTCGCGCTTTCCCGATCCCGACGGCTTTCTGGCCGAACTGGCCCGCGACCATGTGCGGGTGAATCTCTGGGAGAACTGCTACGTGGACCCGCGTTCCCCCCTGGCCCGAGCCCTGGGCGAGCGGGTGGCCTCCCACACGGGTGGCTGGGGCGGTCTCGTGCCCGATCTGGCCGATCCCGAGGGACGGCGGATGGTGCGCGAACAGCACGCGCGCGAGCATGTGGACCGGGGCGTGAGCGGCTACAAGGTGGACGAAGTGGACGGCTTCGACCAGTGGCTCTGGCCCGATCACGCCCAGTTCCCAAGCGGCTGGCGGGGCGACCGACTGCGGCAGGTCTACGGGGTACTGTGGCAGCGGCTGACCGTTGATCTCTTCCGCGAGCGGGACCAGCGGACCTATGGTCTGGTACGCGGCTCGAACGCGGGTTCGGCTCCGTTCCCCTACGTGATCTACAACGACTGCTACGATCATCGCCAGTATATCACGGGGCTCTGCAATGCGGGATTGGCGGGGCTTCTGTTCACTCCCGAGGCGCGCGGCGCGGGTTCCTCGGAGGCCTGGTTGCGGCGCTTGCAGGCGGTCTGCCTGTCGCCGCTGGCCATGATCAACGCCTGGGCGGATGGCACCAAGCCCTGGAGCTTCCCCGAGGTGGCGGATGCGGTTCGCGACGTGATGCGTTTGCGCCTGCGTCTGCTTCCCTATCTCTATACCGCCTTCGCCCGGTACCACTTTGAGGGCATCCCGCCTGTGCGCCCGATGATTCTGGAACCCTCGTTCCGTCTGGCTGCCGAGACCTTCCAGCAAGGCGCATTGGACGCCACAGCCAATCCCTACAACGATGCGGTCCGGCACGAGATCCTGGACCAGTTCATGCTGGGTCCCGACCTGCTGGTGGCCCCGCTGTTTGCGGGAGAGGCGGGTCGGTCCATCGTTCTGCCGTCGGGCGAGTGGTATGACTTCTACACCGGCGAAGCGGTGGGCGGGCAGTGCGTGATCCGCCGCGAGGCATCCTGCCAGAGCATTCCCCTCTTTGTGCGCGGGGGCGCGATTCTACCCTTGCTTGATGCGACCGATCATGTGCCTGGCGACCCCTGCCCCTTGCTCCTCCAACATTACGGCGCCTGCGGCGGCACGGTGGCGGTCTACGATGACGATGGCTGCACCTATGCCTACGAACGGGGCGAGTACGGCTGGCTGGAAGTGGCCGTCACCGTGGAGGATGGCCAGGGCAAGGCCTGTATCACGGGCCGCCCGGGCCGCCCGGTGGGCTACACCTCTTGCACGGTGCGTTTCCTGACTCTCGGAGGCCAGGCCGAACTCGCGTTGGGCTGAGTCGTATCGGCCTCCATGCCTACCGGGTAGCCGCGCGGTCGATGAACGGGCGGTCCTTGGTTGCCGACCGCCGGTATCCTCTACCCGCGCAGGCCGCCCCTGTCGCGGGCTCGTCGATCCCGCGACTACCCGTCTGTGTCCATGCCGAGCGAGTAGCCGCGCGGTCGATGAACGCGCGGGCTTTGGCTACCGGCTGTTGGTCTCCTACCCGCACAGACCACCCCTGTCGCGGGCTCGTCGATCCCGCGACTACCCGTCTGTGTCCATGCCGAGCGGGTAGCCGCGCGGTCGATGAACGCGCGGTCCTTGGTTGCCGAGTGTCCGCTTTCTGCGTGGAGAGGCCGAACTCGTCTGATTAGAGCCGGTTGCGTTTCCACCGGCCCCGGTGGAAGGCCCAGGTGGTCGGAATGGCGCGGGTGAGGGAGCTGATGGCGATAGCCAGGGCGATACCGTTGAATCCGAGTCGGCACGGGATGGCCAACAGATAGCCCGCGAGGATGACGACCACGAGGTCCGAGACACTCGCGTAGACAAAGGGCGAGAGGGGATCTCCGCCGCCACGCAGGGCACCGCCCAAGGCGAAGGCGAAGGCCATGACCGGCTCGGTCAGGGCCACGGTCACGAAAAACACCCGCCCCAGTTCGATCACCTCCGGGTCGTCCGTGAAGAAGCCCATGATCTGTCGGGGGCAGAAGAGGAACACCAGGGCCACCAGGGTCATCAGCCCCGCCGCGATGCCGGCGGAGATCCAGCCGCTGTGTTCGGCGGCTTGGCGGTCACCCTTGCCCAGATTCTGCCCCACCCGCGACATGGCGGCGGACATGAAGGCCAGGCCCACAAAGCTCGACACCATGCGGATCTGCATGGCCACGGTGTAGGTGGAGACCGCCCGCGTGGCGTTGGGCAGCAGGTTGACGACCCAGATGGTCATCAGCCGCGAGAAGTTGCGCACCACCCCTTGCAGGGACCGGGGACCGCCAAGGTAAAGGATGCGACGGGTCGATGCCAGGTCGAACTCCAGTCCATGGCGCAACCTCGCCTGGATGGGGAAACGGGGGGCGGTCAGGATCCAGAGTCCGGCCAGCGATCCCAAGGCCCGGGCCATGACCGTGCCCAGCGCCGCGCCGGCTACGCCGAGTCTAGGGAAAGGGCCAATCCCATTGATGAGCAGGTAGTTGAAACCGATGTTCAGGAGGTTGACGACCACCAGCAGGTAGAGCGAGATGCGGGTCCGTCCCACCCCGAGCAGGATGCCGGTTACCCCGATGTTGAACATGGTGAACACCGCCCCGAGGAACTGGATACGGAGGTACTGGTTGCCGAGCCGCAAGACTTCGGGCTTGGCACCGAGCAGTTGCAGGATGTACCCCGAGACAGCAAGCCCGACCGGGGTGACGAGCACGACAGCCGTGGCCAGCATGAGACACATGGACTTGGCGGCCACTTCCCCCACGCGCTCGCGGTCGCCCGCGCCGTGGGCATGAGCCACGAGTACCGAGCTGCCGCCGCTGATGGCGATCATCACCACCATCAGGAACATCATCACCTGCTGGGACATGCCCACCGCCGCGATGGGGCCCACCCCCAGCCCGCCGACCATCTTGAAGTCCACCAGCCCCACCGCCACATTCAGCAGATTGGTGAGAATGATGGGCCAGGCGACAGCCCAAACCAAGACAGCTTCTCTGCGGACCTCATCACGTAGTTGCACGGCGGCTCCTGAAAGTTCGTAGAACTGTAAGACCCGAGGCGGCCGGAGGCAATTGGAGGTGGCGCAGGCGTCCTCGCCCGCCGTTTCGGGAACACGCCATCTCTCTGCGGATCAGGAATCCTAGCCGTGGAGCTCGGCAGGCGGGACGCCTGCGCTACGGGTTGCCGAGGGCCGCGAAGTCCCATTCCTGGAAGAGCTTGCTGGTTTCGTCGAAGAGGCGAATCCAGGCAAAGGCCAAGTCGCCGGGAGCGGTGGAGGGATCGAGCCGGAAGCTCTTGAGCTGGCCGTTGATGGCGAAGGGGATCTCGTATTCGTGCCAGGCCCCGTCGTGGGTGGGGTCCCAGGTGACCATGCGGCTGCGGTGGAACGGCCTTTCGCCCGGCGCGTCGGTGCCCCAGTAGAGCGCGGCACCGCCTTTGCTGTCCGAACGCATCCGTAGACGGCAGACCAGGTTGCCGGTGGCGGTAGGTACCTGGTCGGTATGGAAGTAGGGATCACCGCCGGTGCTGCGGAGAGCGAGGACGCCATCCTTCAGCTCCAACTTGGCATCCCTGCTGGCGTGCCAGCCGGCGAGGGCGGGCTGGTAGGCGGGATTGAGCTTGGGGCAGAGGGCGACGGTGTCGCGCAGGTGCTGGTCGATCAGCGCGTCCAGTTCGCGGACCAAATCGGGATGCTGGGGGGCGAGGTTGTTCTGCTCGCCGATATCCGTTGCCAGATTGTACAACTCGTAGCGGTGGGAGCCGTCGGGATTGTCGAACCAGATGCGGATGAGCTTCCAATCGCCCCGGTGGACGTAGGTGGAAGGCCCGACCGCGTCGGGAACCTTGGGGGAATGGGGGAAATGGCAGAAGATGGGGCCGCGGTCGAAGGGTTGGCCGCGCAGGGCGGGCACGAGGCTGACGCCATCCAGGATGGTACCAGGCTGGGCGTCGAGGTCCAGCATAGCGAGGATGGTGGGGTACCAGTCCACGCTCGACAGAAGCTGGTCCGAGACGGTGCCGGGCCGGGTTGCGCCGGGCCAGATCACCGCGCAGGGCTCGCGGGTGCCGCCTTCATAGATGGTGGCCTTGCCGCCGCGCAAGGGGGAGTTGTTGGTGGGGCTGGTGCTGTCCACCACGTTGTACATGTTGCCGCCGTTGTCGGAGAAGAGGATCAGGATGGTGTTCTCGGCCAAGCCCTCCTCGTCGATGGTGCGGAGCACGCGCCCGATGTTCTGGTCCAGTGCCTCGATCATGGCCCCCATGGTGGGACAGTGCTGGGGATTGGCGGGATCGGCCTTGCGGCGGTACTTCTCGATCAGGTCTTCCTTGCCCTGGAACGGGGCATGGACATCGTAGTACCACAGGTTCAGCAGGAAGGGGCGGTCCTTGCTGTCGTGCAGGAACTTGCAGGCCTCGTCGGTGACCACGTCGCAGATGTGGCGTCCGTCCGGGACCTTGGGAAGGGTCGGGCACGACCAGGGGCTGAAGTAGCCGCCGGGGGGTCCCGGATGCTCGCGTCCGCCGATCACGACCTCGAACCCCTGGTTGTCCGGCAGGTAGGGATCGCGGCCCAGATGCCACTTGCCCATGAAGGCGGTGTGGTAGCCCGCGTCCCGCATGACTTCCGCATAGGTGACGTACTCCTCGTTGGGCAGGCGGGTCCGGGTCTGGGGCTCGACGATCCGCTGGCCGGGCGAACCGCGCTCGGGGACGATGGGGTCGAGCACCTCTTCCTTCAGGTGTCCGGCGGGCGTGGTGAAACGGACCCGGCAGGGGTACTGCCCGGTAAGGATGCTGGCGCGGGTCGGGGAGCAGAGCGGATTGGCCGCATAGGCCTGGGTGAATCGCATCCCGCGCGCCATCAGAGCGTCGAGGTTCGGGGTTTCGTAGAAGGTGCTGCCGTAGGCGTTGGTATCCATCCAGCCGAGATCGTCGGCGAGGATGAAGACCAGATTGGGGCGGCGCTTGGGCGCGGCCACGAGGGGGGCAACAGCCAAGGCCGTCAGCCCCGCTCCCATGCGGGCGAGGAATTGGCGGCGCGTGGTCATGGCTGGAACTCGGTGGGGCGATAGAATGCCTGGCGGGCCGCGACGCGGGCGGCTACGCTCTGCCAGTCCGCTCCCTTTCCGGCAAAGCCGTAGACCACGGCAGGTTCCGGGGGAACGAAGGTCGCGCCGGGGGCGATCTCCAGTTCGTACTCGATCTTGGCGTCCGGATGCTGGCCGCCCTTGTCGTTTAGCCAGAACCGGATGGAGGCCCTGCTGTCGGCGGGTGCCGTCGCCCCAAAGAAGGCGTTGGCCTGTTCGTCGTACCAAGCATTCTGCGGGGCGGCCTTCCACAGGCGGGGAACCATATCGCCGGGCACATCGCCCTCGGCACTGCCGCCGATGGCCCCATGGAAACGGAAGAAAAGGGCGCGGAGATTCAGCGGTTCGCTGCCGAGATCGGTTGCCTCTAGACACTGGGCCACGAAGTAGTCGGCACCGGCAGGGAACGCCAGCCGGTGGACCAACCGGAAGCCCTGCGCGGTGTCGCCTTCCTCCGGACGGAACTCGCCGGTGAAGGTGAGGACGAGCCCCATGGAGGACTCGCTCGCCTGCACATCGGTCACGAAGTTTGTTTCATTCCACCGATTGGCCCCGGCAAACTGCTGGACCATGCCGCTGTAGTGGCCGAGCTCGATGCTGTCGTAGGACACGGAACTGACAAACGGTCCCTCCGCAATCGCTCCGGCGAGCTTCCACTTGCCGCAACTGGCCTGCCACCCATTGCCGTTGCGGGAGTATTGCAGGTCTACCGGTCCCGACTCGGGTGATCCCTCGCGCGAGCGTTTCAGGTAGAGTACACCTTGGGCCGGGATGGCTGGGGTGTAGGCCAGGACGCCCTGGGATCTTCCCGGCAGCCCCCGCCACTGGCCGTCCTGCCATGCCAGCCAACTCACGAACCCGCCGGTGCCGAACGGAACCGCTTTTCCCATTGGCATGGGAACGGGGCCGGCGGGTATGGTCGCATCCGTCCGGTTCCAGAGTACCCATTCGGTGCCCTTGGGGGCGGCGGGTATCTGGAGGCCCTGGCCAGCGACAGGGGCGGCGATGCCGGTCTGGCCGGTGCGGTGGATCGCGGGGGCGTCCTTCAAGTTGATCTGCGACAGCACGCGGACCAGGCCGGGGTAGGGGACGCCTTCCTCGTTGGTGATGCCGTAGTCGGAGTTCTCGGGGAAGGCGGTGGAGATGCCGAGGGCGGGTTGGTCCACCCACATGAAGTAGTCGTAGCCGACCATGTAGGGTTGGCTCAGAATGCTGCGGGCGAAGATGTCGGAGGCCTCGGTCCGTTCCGCCTGGGTGCGGAAGCGCTGGCCCGCGCCTTTGGTGCAGGGCAGGCCGGAATCGAGGGCGGGGAAAGACCATTCGGTGACCATCATGGGGCGGTTGCCGCCTAGCCGATAGAACTCGGCAAAGGGCTCGTGCAGCGGTCCCGCCTTGGTGATCGGGCCATCGGCCAGGGCTACCTTGCGGTCGAGGTCCACGGAGCCGTAGTAGTTGAAGGTGAGGATCTCGCTGTACCTGCCTGCCGCTTCCCAGACCACGGGATCGACCCGGCCGCCGGCGAAACGGGCGCCGAGGATCATGTGGTTGGGGTCGGCGGCATGGATGGCGGCGGCGAGGGTGCCGAAGTAGCGTTCGGCGCACTCCGCCAGGAAGGCGTGCTTGGCAGCGCGGGCCTCGGGGGTGGGCGTGGGCAGCGCGTCGAGCTCGAGTACGGCGTCGAAGGAAGCCAGGTCCGTGCCGAAGGCCCGGTTGCAGGCGGCGAGGTCGTTGCCGAAGTGGCGTTTGAGCACCTCGCGCAGCCCTAGCTTGGCGGTATGGGTGGCACCCTTCTTCATGGTCGCGTCGAAGAGCCCCGTATCTAGAGCACCCCGGCCCCACCAGGCCAGCTCGTTGTCGAGGAAGTAGCCGAAGAGCCAGGGATCGTTGGCCTGCGGCGTGCAGACGTTGCGCGCCCGGAACTGGCAGAAGGCCGCGAAGTCGGGATGGAAGACATTGGGGAAGGCGGAGCAGGGACGGCGTTCGTTCGGGGTGATGTCGAATTCGTCCCCGAGCAGCGCCATGCTGTTGCCCACGTTCATCCCGCCGGTATGGGCCAGACCGCGATGGAGCAGGCGGTTGTCATAGCTGGCGGTGAGCAGGTTGAAGCCCCAGGTGGTGAGCCGGTCGAGGGTCTGCTCCGCCCACTCCTCCTGGTTGGCGAACTTCGCGTCGTTCTTGCGCCCGTGGGGGGCATAGCCGAGCTTCTCGCACCAAGAGCCGCTGTAGCGCACATGGTCGATACCGAGGGGGACGAAACCCCGGCCCAAGGGATCGAACACCCACCAAACCCCGTCCCGTTGCTCGGTGCGGAAGAATCCTGTGGCCTTGCCCCTCATGTCCGGCACGAAGCTAGTACAGGTATAGGGCACAACGGGTGCCTGGGCGGTGGCGACCTGTTCGACCGGATCGGTGCCGGTGAAGGCGAGGTCGCGGTATTCCGCCGTGAAGCCACCGGCGCGAATGCCGGGCCGCCCGGTGGTGACCGCCTCGCCGCTGAAGGCAAAGCGGCGGCGGAAGAGCAAGGTGCCGTCCAGCGCCTCGGCCCGGCCTTCGATGCCGGTGGGGTCCAGCTTCAGGTTCAGGCGGACCGGCTGGTTGGGCTCCCAGGTGCCCGGTTCCTCGCTGAACTCCACCTTCAGGCTGTTCTGGGCCAACCATTGCCCGTTCAGCATCTCGCAGACCTCGAAGTAGCGGCGGCTGCCGCTCTTCTCGGGTGCCTGAACCAGAGCGATATGCCAGAAGTTGTCGCGATCGGCGACCAGGGCGATTCCCGCCACGGACCAGCTTTCGGAGTTGTTCTTGTCGGCTTGCACGACCCCGCTGATTTGGGCCTGGCGACAAACGGGCAGGGCTTCGCAGACGTTGAGCGAACTGGCGTTGCCCTGGACGTGCCAAACGCCATCCTGCAACCGCCACTGGAGAGGGTCCCGGTACCACGACGGGGAATCGGTGGGCAAGGGGGACGCGGACAGGCCGATACAGCCGAACAGGAGGAGGGCGAGCGACTGGCGCATGGGCGGTTCTCCGGGAGCGGGAAAGGAAACGGCTACCGTCCAGAACGGTAGCCGTTTCGGGGAGCTTCGCCAGTCGAACCCTACCTGGCAGCTAGAACTTCCAGGTGGCGTCCACGAGATAGAGCTGGCCGTCCTTGCGGTCGGTACGCTCGATGGGGTCCATGAGATAGGCCTGGGCGGAGAGCTTCAGGCGCTGGGTGAGAGCGTAGCTGAGGGTGATCACATGGCCTTCCACATCGGTTGTGCCGAGGGGGGAACCGAACGTGGCGTCGTTGATCTGGCTGTAGACCGCGTCCGACTCGATGTGGGCGTAGGTGTATTCGATCCCGATCTTCCGGATCGTCATCCTGCCGCCGAGCACCCAGGCGGTGTCGTTGTCCTCGGGATCGCAACCCGTCACCTGGCCTTTGGGGCCATCGGCCGCGAAGTTGCGGGTGTACTCGCCATAGAGCGTGCCCGACCAGTCCTTCCCCTTGTAGGTGCCCTCGGCATAGACCGATCCCAGGCTCAGGTCATAGTCATCGTTCGCCACCGCAAGGGTGGGCTGACCGCTGCTGGAGGTGGAGTTGTTCGGATCGATGGTGGCATGGTTGAACCGGTACCAGGAGACCGCGACCTTGCCGCTCAGGTTACCGTGCTTGCCCTGCAACCCCGTCTGGAAGGCCCCCAGGTACGCATTGTCCTCGTCCCAGTCGTAGTAGCGGACACTGTAGGCCCCGGCAGTGGCGAACCAGGGGCCATGGCTGTACTGGCCGGAGACTCCCGTCGGGCGCACGTCCGCATCCCAGACCGCCCAGGTGCCAAGGAAGGGGTTCTTCTGCTGGCCGAGGGTCAGCGTGAAATCGCCCCACGAGCGTTTGGCGTAGGCGTAGTCCAGCCGCAGGTCGTCGGTCTGGAAGGGGCTTGTCTCCCCCCAGGTGTCGTTGGTGCTGGTGGCCTTCTCCGCTCCGGTGGCCACGCCAGCCCCGACTTCCCAGTCGGACGAGGTCCAGACCAGACCGACGCGGAGACGGGGCAGAAACCGGCTGCGCTCGTTTTCCACGCCGCTCTTCTCGCGGTGCTGCTGCTCGTAGCGCAGACGGAAATCGCCGGTGAGACGGAGTTGGTCCGTGCCTTTGCCCAGGGCGACCGTCGGTAGCACCACTTTCACTCCGGCCGCGGGGGGCGCGCTCGCGGGTGCCACTGCCGGGGTTTTCGCGAGAGTCTCAATGGTCTGCTGCTGGGCGGCCAGGAGACTCTCCATTGCTGCCAGCCGTTCGCCTTGCTGGCGGACGAGCTCCTGGAGCTGCCGGATCTGGGCCTGGGTGTCGACGGCTTCCTGGGCGGAGAGGGGAACAATCGGTAGCAGGCCCATAAGGCTCGCCAGTATGACGGGAAGGAGGCGGGACGTGCGATCTAGCATGGCTCAGTTTTCCTCATTGGGGTTGGGTTCTACCCGGGGGGAACCCACAACACAAGGCGTGACGTTTCTCCTGGGACATCAATGACTTCGCAGTGAAACGTATCTGTGCCTAGTTCCCATGCGTGTTCAAGGGATGGGTTTTCACAGATTCTCCAAGTTTTCCGCCCGGTGGCTGGAGGAGGGGATGCGCAAGTGGGCTGGAGGGTTCGGGGTTTCCGGCTGGAAAACAGACCGCCCGCTCCCCTTGGGGAACGGGCGGCCAGAGGAAAACGAGCTGTGAGCTACGGGACTCAGTCGTCCTTCTGGGTCCAGTTCGGCCGCATGCTCTCGTTGGTCAGTTGGGCGTACCGGGACCAGGCGATATGGCCGTCCATGTAGCCGACGTTCGCCCCTTCGTTATGCAGTTTGGGGACGTAGAGCGTGGGGGTGGCAGTGGTGCCGCCGGAACTGGAGGGGGGGCCGAAGTAGGAGGCGGCGTAGCTGTCGGTACGCGCGTCGCCGATGACGATGAACCCGGAGGGGTTCTTGATCTTGCCGCGGACAATCGGGCCGCTACGGGAGTCGGAGCCGGGATAGAGATAACCGAGCCCGTAGAGCGTGGTATCGCTGGGGTTGGTCGTCCAGCCGCAGTAGTTCCAGCCATACTGGCAGGTGAGGGTGGTGCTGCACGAGGGACACTGCATGACAGCGGCATCGTTGAAGTAGGGCTGGATCAGGGTGAACCACCAGACGCTGGACATCTGGGCAGCCGGGAGATAGTCGCCGTTGTCCTGCGCGTACATCTCGCAGGAGAGCATGAGCTGCTTTTGGTTGCCCACGCAGGAGATGGCGCGGGCCTTCTCGCGGGCCTTGCTGAGGGCGGGCAGGAGCATGGAGGCCAGAATCGCGATAATCGCGATGACCACCAGCAGTTCGATCAGGGTGAAACGCTTGGTCTTCATTCGAGTCCTTCTTGACGGTCGTGAGCAATCCAGAGAACAGCGCATGAATTTCGCTCGTAATAACAACTAATTTAGATGGTGTATCCAAACTGGCAAGAGGGAGTTATTACGATCACCCAAACCCGGCTCCCGATGGTCTTCCGACCGGTCCAGAGACAAGCTGGCCTCGCCGCGAATGCCGCGCCGAGGCCAGAGTGTGGGAATCGGTTGATGGGGGAGAACTAGTCGTTCGCCGCCGTCCAGTTCGGACGCATGGAGATGTCCACCAACTGGGAGTAGCGGGACCAGGCGATGTGGCCATCCATGTAGCCTACGTTCGCCCCGTCGTTGTGGGTTTTGGGGACGAAGCTTGTGGGAGACGTGGTAGTGGCCGAACTCGATGGGGGGCCAAAGTAGGATCCCTCGTTGCCACTGGCCGTGCGGGCGTCGCCCATCACGATGAACTGCGAGGGGTTCTTGACCGTGCCGCGCACAATGGGACCTCCGCGGGAGTCGCTGGAGTAGTTGTAGCCCAGTCCCCAGTAGCCCGAGGTATTGATCCAGCCGCAATAATTCCAGCCGTACTGGCAACTGCCGAGGTCGCTGGCGGTGGAGGTACACGACGGGCACTTGACCACATTGACATCAACGTAGTAGGGCTCGAGGAGCTTGTACCACTTGATGCTACCTGGCATCTGCCAGGCAGGCAAATAGTCGCCATTGTCCTGGGCGTACATCTCGCAGGCGAGCATGACTTGCTTCTCGTTGCCTACACAGGAGATGGCACGGGCCTTCTCGCGGGCCTTGCTGAGGGCGGGGAGAAGCATGGAGGCCAGGATTGCGATGATCGCGATGACTACCAGCAGTTCAATCAGGGTAAAACGCTTGTCGCTCATGGAGACTCCTTATCCATTCGCAGGCTGACGAATCGTGCAGAGACCACGCAAAATCACCAATGTAGGCTGCTCCGGATGGATGGCAAACTACTCTCGCACGGTCGCTATCCATTTGTGATTGCCGGTTCTATGCCAGTTGTCCACCCGTGTCCGCGCCAGGCTGGCGGCGCAGGACTATGCGCCCCTCGATGCGGTAGGCGAGGGTGACCAGCCAACCGGCCGCGAGCCAGGCGGCAGCTTGCGGCTGGGCCGGGTCGTTTCGCCACCAGCCCGGCTGCCCGCTGGCGGCAACTGCTGCCGTTCCGAGCAGAGTTTTGAACTGCCAGAAAGGAAGGATGAAGCGGTCGGCGGCGGGCGGCAGGGAGAGGAGCTTCCGGTAGAGGGGGTACCACGGCGAGTCGGCAGCGGGGGGCGTGGCGGCAGGCCGGTCGCCGAGGGCTTGAGCAAGGGTGTCGAGGGGAAGGTTGCCAGCCAGGGCATGAGCCGCGGCCTCGGGGGCCGCGACGGCGGGTTCGGCAGTCAGGTCCTCGAAGACATTGCCGGTGACCACGCAGGGGCCCGCGTCGCTGAGATCGAACCCCCGCTGACCGGATTCGTAGGCGCTCTGGCGGACGACATTGCCGGTGATGGCATGGCCGCCTGCTCCTTCGGCGGCATGGACCGCGATGGCGTGGTCGCAGTTGTCAGTGAACAGGTTGTTGGCGATGGCGAAGCCGGTGTTGCGCTCTTCCAGCAGGATACCGGTGGGACAGTGGAGGTAGTTGCCGGTGATGGCGATGTCCCGGCAGTCCACCGCCCGGATGCCCACCGGGAAACCCTCGATGGTGTTGTTGGCGACCACGTGCTGGGCGGTGCCGTCGAGGACGATGGCCTCGGCGTGGCCGTAGGCAAAGTGATTGTTGACGATGCGCACTTCGCGGCAGTGCTTGCCGATATAGACGTGCTCGCGCTGGACTTGCCCATCCTGCTGGCTGCGGGTCTGCATTCCGTGCAGGGTGAGGTGATGCAGGTTGTCGGCATGGAGGGCGCGCTGGCAGTCGCGCATCCAGCAGTCGCGGACCGTGACATTGGTGGCCTGGGGCGTGATGCGGATGGCCGTGCCGCCGAAATGGTGGAACGCGCAGGCGTCGATCAGCGCGTCGTTGGGCCAGCGTAGCAGGAGGGCGTCGCCGCTGGCGTGGTTGCCTTCGAAGACCAGATCCCGGATCGTGATCTTGAGGTCCGGCCACCAACTGTCCTTCACTCCGCTCAGGTCGAGCAGGGGGCTGCCATCGGTGGCGGTGAACCGGAGCACCGTGGAACGGCCGTCGCCGCAGAGGTGGAGGTGTTGCCCATCGCGCAGGGCGCAGCGGACCGTGGTATCGATCTCGTAGGTGCCAGCAGGGAGGTGGAGGACGCCGCCCGCCTCCGGAAGTTGGTCGAAAGCGGCCTGGAGATCGCCGATCTCGGCCACGTTCAGACGCGCTCCCTGGCGGACGATGCGCATCAGCTCCCTCTGGGTTCCAGGACCAGCACCACATGGGCAGCCATGGCTTCGCCCTGGCCGACGGCCCCGGTCCCTTCCATGGTCTTGGCTTTGACCGAGACGCGGGAGGCGTCGACCCCAAAGAGGTCGGCGATGGATTGCCGGATGGCCTCCATGTGGGGAGCGAGCTTGGGGCGTTCCGCCTGGATGGTGGCGTCGAGGTTGCCGAGTTGCCAGTCCTGGACCCGAGGATCGGCCAGCACGCGGCGAAGGAGGTCGGCGCTGTCGGCACCCTTCCAGCGGGGATCGGTGTCCGGGAACCAGCGCCCGATGTCGCCAAGGGCCAGCGCGCCCAGCACGGCGTCGGTGACGGCGTGAAGGAGGACATCCGCGTCCGAATGGCCCAGCAAGCCTCGGTCCCACGGGATGTGGACTCCACCCAGAGCCAGGGCTCGTTCCGGGACGACCCGATGCAGGTCATAGCCATGGCCTATGCGAATCATCGGTTGTCGTGCCTCTCGGGGGCCGGACACAGAACACGGCGACGTGGGAACGTCGCCGTGCAGGAAGGAACGGGAATCGGCTACCAGGCTTCCGTGACTTCGGCGATGGCCTTGGCCGCCGCATCGCGGAGGGCCAGATCATAGGCGGCGCGCCGGGCGACCTGGAGGTCGGGCAACTGGTTGAAGTCGCCCACGCCCTGGATAGTGCGGGTGGAGACGAGCGGCGTGGTCTTGCCGGGAACCATCACGGTGACTTCCACGGTCACGAGGGCCCGGTACAGGGAGGTCTGGTACTCGTCCTTGTCGTCCTGGCGGGCCGCCTTGTCGCGCTGCTTGGTGGCGGCCAGCGCCTCGAAGCTGATGCTGCGGACGGTGGCGTTCAGAATGGCGTCGGCCTGGTCGGCTGGCGCGAGCGAGACCGAGCCGTCGGTCATGATCTTGTCCGCCAGTTTGGCCTTGAACAGTCCCTCCAACTGGGGTTCGCGGGTGGCGTTGTCGACCCGGCCCACCGCCATGGTCTTGACCTGGGGATGCATGAGCGATCCCCCCTGGTATTGGCAACCGGAAAGCAGGCCCACGCCAACCACCGCGAGAGCCAGACGCACATGCATGCTCGTCAGAACCTGTCTCATTGGTCTCACTCTCCCTTGTCGAGCGCGTTCACATCGCCGACGGGCAGCAGGAACTTGCTGGTATCGTCGCCGCCTGCCAGGGGGGGGAATTCCTTCGCCGTGCCCTGCTGCTGAGGCGGATCGGGAATGGTGTTGAGCATCTCCACCACCTTCGCGGCCATGCCGGGGGAGGAGGCGAGGTCGGCGCGGGCTTCCGCTTCCGCGGGGCTCAGGCCGGTACCGCTGCCATCGTCCTCGAAGACCTGGGCCAGGAGGAGTTTCGCCTGGCTGGCGGCGGCGGTGTCGGGGTAGCGGCGGAGCACATCGTGCAGGTAGCGGCGGGCGGCGGGCAGCCGCCGGTGGGCTTCCTTGGTGTAGAAGACGGCCAGGCCGTAGAGGGTCTGGGCCTGTTCCTCGTCGAGCTGGGCGATGAGCTGGTCGGCTTCGGCCCGGCTGGGATGGGTGGGCTGTTCCTCCACGAAGGCGGCAAGCTGGCGGCGGGCCTGGCGGGCCAGCCGACCGTCGCCATCGCCACCGGCCTTGGCCTGGGCGACCAGCAACCGGGCGAAGGCCAACCGGGCATCGCCGAGCTGGGACTGCCCGGCATGGCGGCGGAAGAGTTCCTCGTAGGTGACGATGGCTTCGGCTTCCCGCCCGCTGGCGATCTGGAGTTCGGCCAGACGCAGGTGGTCGCGGATGGTACCGGCCGCCGTAGGCGTCTCCTGGACGATGGTCTCGTAGATCTCGATGGCCATCGGTGCGTCCTTCATCTTGAGGGTGCCGATGGTGCCGTCGGCGTACATCTCGGCCAACTGGCGGAGGCGTTCCAGCACATGGGCCTGGGGAGCGTAGAGAGGATAGGAACGAAGCAGGTCGAGATAGGCGTCCTTGGCATAGGGATAAACGCCGGCGGTGTAGTAGTCGTCAGCCTCGCCGAGCAGGGCCTTGGCCCGGGTCCGGTCGTCGGGCGCGTACACCTGGCTACGGTGGTGGGCCTTGGCGGCGTCCTTGTACTCGCTCTTGGCCTCCAGTTCCTTCGCCTTCTCCTGCAGGGCAGCAAAACGGGCAGGATTGGGGTTCAGCTTCTCCGGGGTGGCAGCCATTGTGCGACCCAACCCGAGGACAAGCGCCAGCAGAATCAGTGGACTACGTTTCAGCATGGTTGGCCCCTACCTAATCTGTCTGCCGGGGAGGCAAGGATCACGGCACCGGTCGCGGAATATGTGGAGGGTTCATCCATCCCGCGCATCTTCGGTATCGCAACCATAGCACCAATAGATGGCCATGCAACCGTGCCTCCCGTTGCCGGGCGAACAACTGGACGGCTCCGCCCCGCAGGCGATATTGCCCCCGCGCCTCCCGTTGGCCGACGGGACGGGTGCCAAGCGGAGATCGGCGATGCGGCGGTACATCTGGAGCATGCTCATGGGCTTGGGGCTGGGCTGGAGTGGACCTGGTGGCGAGGCGGTCGGCGGGACGGAGACTCTGGCTCCCGGCGTGGTGCTCACCTTCGACGATGCCTTTGTGCAGCAGTGGGAGGCGGTGCTGCCCCTGTTCGCGAAGTACGGCGCCCACGCCACCTTCTTCGTGTCCGGTCCGCAGAAACTCTCGCCTGCTCAGGTGGAAGGTCTGCACCGGTTGGCGGCGGCCGGGCATGCCGTTGGTTGCCACAGTTGGCAGCACCTGCCGGCGGCGGATGTGCTGAAGACCCATACCGTGGACGAGTACGTTGCCCTGGAAGTGACGCCTGCCCTGGCCAAACTTCGCGAACTGGGATTCGAGCCGACCTGCTTTGGCTATCCCAACAGCAGCCGAACCCCGGAAACCGATGCGGCGTTGCTGCGCCTGTTCCGCCATCTGCGCATCGGCGGTATGCCGAAGGATGGCAAGGGGTTGGCGGCCAGCGACGAGTTCTTCCTCAAACCGGATGCCGTGGCGCAGCATGGCTGCCTGCTCGGCAAAGGTATGGACTACACGGGTGACGAGCGGTATCCCGAGCGGAACCTGCCCGATCTGGTCGCCGCGTTGGAGCGGGCGGCGGCACAGGGGGAGGTGCTGGTGCTCTACGCGCACAACATCGCCGACCATGGACCGGGGCATCACCTGTCCCCGGCGGTCTTGGAGGCGGTTCTGGCCAAGGCCAAGGACCTGGGCCTGGCCTTCCATACCTACGACGACTTGCCCTAGCCGGGAGGTCCCGATGAGCCGACTCAGCGAACGACTGGACGAGGTGCGCCCCTACTGGGACGCCTATTGGCAGGGCAAGGTGCCGATGGTGGCGGCCAATGTGCCCAAAGCCGGTTGCGAACCGGTCCCGCCGCCGCCCTGGGGAGCCCTCTGTCACCAGACGCCCGAGGAGGTGGGGCGGCAGCTTCTGGCGTGGGCGCGTTCGCATGACTTCGCGGGCGGAGCCGTGCCCGCCTACGTGGTGTCCATTCGTACCGGCTTCGTGGCCCAACTGCTGGGGGCCGATCTGGAGGTCTGCGGCGACAGCGCCAAGGTCGTGCCCTGCGTGGACGATCTGGACACGGCGGAGTTCCATTTCGATCCCGACGGCCCGGCCTGGCTGCGGTTCCTGGACTACGCCCAGCGCTTGCAGGAGTGCTGCGCCGACGAGGTGCTCATCTGCGCCCCCTGTCTCGGCGGCAATCTCGATCTGCTGGACGGCTTGCGGGGGACGACGGAACTGCTCTTCGACCTGATCGACAACCCGGCGGGGGTCCACCGTTGTCTGCGCCAACTGGATGCCATGTACGGCGAACTGATCGCGCGGGCGGACGAACTGTTCCATGTGGCCGAACTCGGCACGGCCAACCGGCACGGCATGTATTGCCGGGGACGGACAGCCATCCCGCAGTGCGATTTCTCCTGCATGATCAGCCCGGATATGTTCCGGGAGTTCGCCATTCCCTATCTGCAAGCGGAAATGCGACGGCTGGACGGGGTGGAGTACCATCTGGACGGACCGGACGCCATCTGCCACCTGGAAGCGGTCTGCGAACTGCCCGAAGTCCGTCTCATCCAGTGGGTTCCCGGTGCCGGGAACGAGCGGCGCGACTGGACGGCGCTGTTCGACCGGATCGACGCCCTGGGCAAGGGACAACTGCGCGGCGGCGGCCGGGCGGCTTTCGAAGCGGCCCGCGCCCGCTATGTTTCGCCCTGGCTCTACTGGATGATGGGCGGTACCCCCGCCGCCGACGTCAACGCCCTGGCCCGCGAGATCATGGGCTGACCCTGCCTAAGGAGTTGCTGGTCGTGAACGTAACGTTTCGCCGTGTGCTACTGGAGAAGATCTTTCCCCTGCGGATCAGCCGGGGGGTGAGTGCCCGGTCCGAGAACCTGTTCGTCTTCGTTGAGCAGGACGGTCTGGTTGGTCTGGGCGAATTGGCGGGGACGAATGTCCCAGGCGGGGAGAATTGCGACACGGGGCTGGCGGAGATCGGCCAGTTGGTGGCGTCGGGACTGGAGGGCTTGTCCGTCCACGAGATCTACCAGCGTGGACGCGAGATGGGGATGCGACCTCGCGCCCAGGCGGCCTTCGATATGGCGCTCTGGGACTTGCTGGCCAAGCAGGCGGGGATGCCGCTCTATCGCATGCTGGGGCTACCGCTGCCGACGGTTCCCACTTCCGTGACCATCGGGATCGAGAAGCCCGAGGTGGTGCGGGAGCGGGTGCCGATCATCCTGCGGACCAGCGGGGCGAAGCATCTGAAGATCAAACTCGGCTCGCCCGAAGGGCTGGATGCCGACCGGGCCATGTTCGAGATGGTGCGGGAAGTGGCGCGGCCCTTTGGCGTTTCCTTGCGGGTCGATGCCAATGGGGGCTGGGATCTGGCGGGAGCGCGGACCATGTGCCGGTTCCTGGCGGAACGGGGGGTGGACTATGTGGAACAGCCCCTGCCGCAGGGCGCGGAAGCCGATCTGCTGCCGCTGTTCGCGGACCGGCCTCTGCCGATCTTCGCGGACGAGAGCTGTAGTTACGCGACCGATGTGCCCGCGCTGGCCGACCGGGTGGACGGCATCAATCTGAAACTGATGAAATGCGGCGGCATCACCGAGGCGCTACGCCTGGTGGCCGCCGCCCGCGCCCATGGCCTGGGCACGATGATCGGCTGCATGGGCGAGGCCCAGGTGGCGATCTCGGCCGGGGCGGCTCTGGGGGCATTGTTCGACCATATCGACCTGGATTCCCAACTCAATCTGGCCAACGATCCCACGGTCGGCAGCGAGCTGCGCGACGGGGTGGTGATTCCGGCGGAACGTCCTGGACACGGAGCGAGGTTTGCCGATGCTTGCGCCTGAGATCCCCTTGGCGATTTTCATGGAGGAGAGCCTGGGCAGTTCCCAGGGCAAAATGGGCTATGGGGTGCTGCGCTTCTCCGCGAATCCCGTGGTCTGCGTGATCGATTCCCGGCAAGCCGGGAAACGGGTGGCGGAAGTGGTTCCCGGCCTGCGCGATGCGCCCGTGGTTGCCACGGTGGGCGAGGCGGTGGCCTTGGGAGCCAAGGCGATGGTGCTTGGCATTGCCCCCTCCGGCGGTCTGTTGCCGCCTGCCTGGGCCGCGCAGGTGGACGAGGCCGTGGCGGCGGGGCTGTCCATTGTGAACGGACTCCATGACCGGCTGAACGAGAAGTACCGGAATCTCGCCCCTGGCCAGTGGGTGTGGGACATTCGCCGCGAACCCGCGAATCTCGGCATCGGCAAGGGCCGGGCGCGGCTGCTGGACAATACCCGCGTGCTGATGGTCGGCACGGACATGGCCAACGGCAAGATGACCGCGGGTCTGCTGATCCACCGGCTCGCGCAGGAACGCGGGGTCCGCAGCGAGTTCATCGCGACCGGCCAGATCGGCATTGCCATCATGGGCAAGGGGCTGCCCTTGGACGCGGTTCGCGTGGACTATGCGGGGGGCGCGGTGGAGAAGTACGTGCTGGAGGCGGGCGAGGCGCAACTGATCGTGGTGGAAGGGCAGGGCTCCCTGCTGCATCCGGGCAGCACGGCCACCTTGCCGCTGTTGCGGGGCACCATGCCGACCCATCTGATTCTCTGCCACCGGGCCAGCCAGACGACCTTGCGCGACTTCTCCTGGCTGCCGATTCCGCCCTTGGCGGAAGTGGCCCGCCTGTACGAGAGCGTGGCCTCGGTTGGAGGCCGTTTCCCGGCAGGCAAGGTCGCGGCGATTTCGCTCAACACGGGCGATCTGACCGAGGCGGAAGCCCAGGCCATGATCGCCCGCATCGGGGCGGAAACCGGGTTGCCGACCACGGACCCGGTTCGCTATGGTGCCGCTCCGCTGCTGGATGCGCTGGGGTTGCCCTAGCTCTCCAGATAGTCGATGAGGTCGCCCGCGTGGTAGACGGGGCTGCCATCCTTCAGCACGTGGGGCAGGAACGACAGATCCTCGCCCATGGTGAGAAGGGGAGCTTCGAGGATTCCATCCCGGATCTGGGCCAGGCCGACGGAGGCCATCAGGCCGTTGCACAGGCACTGCTTGCCCACGGTCTCCGCCACCGTTCCGCCCTTCTTGACGAAGCCGCCAAGCTCACCCGGACAGCGGTAGGCGATGGCACCTGCATCGGTGCGGTAGGGGCGACGCAGGTAGCCGAGATCGCAGACGCGGCAAGGTTCGGGCAGGGGTGCCACCGGCACCAGATGGGGGGCAGGCGTGGCTACTTTGAAGGGATACCCGGTGGGCGAGGCAGCGAAATCGGTGCGGATCTCCAGGTCGCCTGCGAGGTAGTGGCGAATGGTCTCGTAGCGAATCTCGGGGAGAATGCCCGACTCCTCGCAGAGGGCAAAGGCCGTGCCGACCTGGACGCCCATCGCTCCCAGTGACTGGGCCTCCTTCAGGGCTTCGGGGGAGGCAAAGCCGCCCGCCAGCCAGAAGGGCTTGCCCAGGTCGCGGATGCGGGCGATGTCCGGCAGGTCGATCTCGCCGTAGGTGTGGTTGCCCGCATTGGCGCTGTCCCCGCGGCTCCGCCGGGGCGGCGCATTGTGGCCACCGGCAGTGTGGTATTCCACGACGAATCCATCGACGGCTCCGGTCGCCTTGCGGGAGAGGGTCTTGGCGACGATGTCGGAGGAGACGATGGCCAGGAAAGCGGGCCGGGAGAGGAGGGGGAGATCTCCCTGGCAGTATTCCCTGGGGTCGAAGCGTTGCGTTGTGGGGCCGTGGGTCCCCTGTTCCTCCACCTGCATCTTGATCTCGGCGGGGTCCCAGGCGGCAAGCTGGTCGAGGGCACCGGGGATGGCCTGCGGAATGCCGGCCCCCATCAGCACGACGTTCACGCCAGCCAGCATGGCACCGAGGAGCGAGGGGAGGGTGGGCATCTGGATCTTCTCGAGGTAATTGATGCCGACCGTGCCTTCGTGCCCCTCCTTGGCCAGGAAGACTTCCACGAAATTGGCGACCAGGAGAAGCTCGATGGCCGATTTGCGGGGGGTCAGGCTGGGGAGCGGCACCGGCTTGAACGGTTCTTCCGGCGATTTGCCGTCCGCCACGAAATAGCGGTCCCAGATGCGCTTCACCATGTCGGGCCAAGGGAAGTCGGCCATGGCCCGGCGGATGTGCCCGCCGGGGTCGCCGAGCTGGAGACGACGGGCGAGCACGCTATCCAGCGCGGTTCCCGAGACGACCCCGATCTTGCCTTTGCTGGCGACTTCCTTGGCCAGCTTCCAGTTCGATACGGCAACCCCCATTCCCCCTTGGATGATATCGGCGAAGGTACCCAATAGTCTTGCTCTTTCGGTTGCTGGTGGGAACGGCCTGGGATCAACCGACCGGATTTATGGCCCGCAATGCCTGACGGTTTCGCCGGTCGAGGTCCTGCCTTTTGCAGTCCGCGTCAGTTATGGGTTGCCTGCGCTCTCGGCGCGGCTTGCGGACCGCTATGGAATCGGTGGCCGGAGAGGCCAACCTAGCGCATGGTTCCTATCCATTCCATGCGCGCCCACAAAGATACGGCCTTGAACCACTCAAGGCAAGCACCCGGAGTCCTGTTGCATTCGTTCTCTGGCGCGACTAGCGTTTGCGGTGTCTGGATTCCGTGAACTACATAGGGTGGTAGGCGGGTGGCTCCGACCGGGCGACGACAACGAACCGGACTGATGGCAGGCGGACGGTGGCTGGCGGCGGCTGCAGCCCTGGTGGTCGTGCCGTTGCTCTGGTTGGGGATCGGCATCTGGTGGGGGACCGGGAGGAGCAAGAGCGCCTTCGAGTTGCCGCCTCCCGCTCCGTTGCCGTCCCCGCCGCAGGTTGCCGTGGCCCCGCCCACCTTGGCTACGGCCAAGCCGGAGTCGGCGCTCTCCACCGCTTGGGACGATCCGACGCGACTGGCCGCCGCCGTCGATTTCCTCCTCAAGCAGGGGGACCGGCCCGGAGCTCTGGCCCTTGTCGCGCGGATGAAGCCGGGTGATTCGGCCACCGAGCGGGCCCTCACCCTCGTGAACCGCGAGTACCTCCGGGCTTGGCATCCAGCGGCGGCCGCTGCGGTACGGACCTGTCTGGCCCAGGATGCGTCGCTCACTCCTTCAGTGCGGCAGGATCTGGTTACCTTTCTGGCTGGTTGCAGCCCGGATGAGGCAAAGGTCCAGCCCCTGCCAGCCAGCAGCGGCGGCATCCGCGCCCTGCTGCTCGCGGCCCAGATCCGGGAGGGATTCGCGGCGA
Organism: Victivallales bacterium; assembly: GCA_003245525.1. Lineage (GTDB taxonomy): Bacteria > Verrucomicrobiota > Lentisphaeria > Oligosphaerales > Lenti-02 > Lenti-02. The sequence continues at coordinate 21,916 of QKCY01000201.1, forward strand.
CGGCGGCGGATTGCCCCGCATCCTATGTCCAGACACTGGCGTCGCGTCTCTTGGCGGAGTTCCCCGGTGCCCCGGCTCTGCTGGGAACGGTCGCGTCCCCGCTGGCGTGGGGCGATCTGAAGAAGAGCGCGGTGGTTCATCTCCGGGGCAGCCTGCTGCTGCCTTTGCTGGGGCAACGGCTCGGGGAACTGCGTGCCCACGCCGCCGAAACGCCCGCCGTGGCAACTTGGCTGGCGGGGATTGCCACCGACCCCGCTGGCTGGCGTGGTTACCTGGCCAGCGGCGATTCGGCGGCCGACCGGCGCCAGGCCCTGGCGGTGCTGCCGCCGTTGGTCCGGCAGTCGTGGCAGCGGGATGCGGCCTTGCAGATTCTGGACCGGCCCGGAGTCAGGGAATTCCTGGTTGCCGGAGACCTGTTCGACTCGATCTGGCCAGGCGAGGCGAACGACGGGGAACGTCTGGAATTGGGCCGGATAGTGATCGCTTCCGCGGCCTGGCAGACGGCCATGCGGTCTCTCGACTATCCCGTGGCCGAGGCGGCTGCCGGGGCTGGAGTGGAGGTCCTTCTTGGCGATACGCGGCATGATGTGACCGACCTCCTGCGGGCGGCCATCGCCAGGGAGAAGGGGCTGCTCTCGGCCCGGGGCTTCCCGTGGTTCCGGGTGATGCAATCGATGCAGGTGCGCGATGTGCCAGCCTTCTGGCTGGGCAAGGACAGCATGGAACCCGGCGATCTGGCCTTGCTGCTCGGTGGGCGCAACCGGATCGGTGCCGTGGCCCCGGCCACGGTCTACGAATGCATGGTGCGCCATGCGTCGCGGATCGCGGAACCGGTGGCGCAGCAGGCGGCATTGGAGGGAGCGCGGGTGTACGCGCAGAACCGGGGGCTGGTAGCGGCTTCCCCACGCTAGGAAAGAACGTCCATGGGCAACTACCGTATCACCATCACTCTCATCGACGGCCAGGGCCACTCCGACTCCATGGAGCTGGAGACCGGCGAGTACGTGATCGGCCGGGGCGAGGACTGCCAGATCTGCGTCTCGGAGAACTTCCGCAGCGTCTCCCGCCACCATGCCTGCTTGCATGTCTCGCCCGAAGAGGTCCTGATCCAGGATCTGGACTCGCGTTCCGGTCTGACGGTGAATGGCGAGATCGTGCGCCAGCAGGTGCTTGAGGATGGCGACTTGGTCCGCCTGGGGGGCGAGCTGGGCATTCGGGTCCAGTTGCCGAAGGGTACCCAGGAGAGCGAGGCCCCGCGCATGGTGTTCGACGGGGCCAAGGCATCCGTGCAGGATATCTCGGCCGCCCTGGGGGACATCGCCCAGGCCAGCCAGGCGCTGTTCACCGAGGTGCATCGGCGGATCGTCGGCCAGGACGAGATCATCGCCTGCGTGTGGGCGGCCCTCCTGGGGCGCGGCCACTGCCTGTTGGTCGGGGTTCCCGGCCTCGCCAAGACCCTGCTGGTCAGCACGCTCAGCGAAGTGTTGCAGCTGCGGTTCAGCCGTATCCAGTTCACTCCCGATCTGATGCCCTCGGACATCATCGGCAGCCAGATCCTCAAGCGCGATGGCGACGGCGACCCGACGCTGCGGTTCGAGCCCGGGCCGATCTTCGCCCAGTTGCTGTTGGCGGACGAGATCAACCGGACGCCGCCCAAGACCCAGGCGGCTCTGCTCCAGGCCATGCAGGAACGCCAGGTGACGGTGTCGCGCAACGACTACAATCTGGGCCCCCCTTTCTGCGTCATCGCCACCCAGAATCCCATCGAGCAGGAGGGGACCTACCCCCTGCCCGAGGCCCAGCAGGACCGCTTCATGTTCTCCTTGCGCCTTGACTATCCGACGCGCACGGAGGAGGTGGAGGTGCTGACTCGGCTGGCGGAGGGTGCCCGGACCGAACTGAAGACCGTGCTCCGGGCGGAGGACATCCTCCGTTTCCAGGCGGCGGTGGACCAGATCGCCATTCCCGAGGATCTGATCGCGGCCATTGCCGATGCGGTGCGGTCCACCCGTCCCGACGATCCTACCGCGCCGGACCTGGTGCGCGAAGTGGTGGACTGGGGGGCCGGACCCCGCGCGGGGCAGGCCCTGCTGACCGGGGCGAAGGCGCTGGCGGCAATGGCCGGACGTCCGGCGGCTGGCTGGGCCGATGTGCGCCGCATCATCAAGCCGGTGCTCCGGCACCGCATCGGGCTCAACTACCGGGCACGGGGACGCGGGGTCACGGCGGACGACGTGATCGAAGCGGCAGTGGCCCGGTTCGACACGTAGGGGAGGGCGAAGGGTCTTGGCACGACGTCTGGCATGGCGATGGTTCCTGGCTGTCCTGTTCCTGGCGGGTCTGCGCCCGGCAGCGGCCGCCGGTCTGCGCGACGAGGATGTGCGGGTGGCTATCCGCACTCTCGCCGACCGGATCATGGACGCCCAGAAGGTCGACGGCAGTTGGGAGTACTCCGGCTATCCGGTCGGGATCACTGCCCTGATGGTTCTCGCCCTCCATCAGGCCGGGGTGCCGGACCAGGATCGCTCGGTCGTGCGCGCGACGGACTATCTCCTGCGTTCCGTCCCGCGCAGCACCTATGGCGAGGGGCTGGTTCTGTGCGCGCTGGAGCCTTGGGCCGAACGGGCTCCGGTCCGGGCCCGGATGCAGAAGGCGCTGGATTTCCTCTGCCGCATCCAGGGCCCCGAGGGCGGCTGGACCTACCGGACGATGGGGGGGCACGATTTCTCGAACACCCAGTTTGCCGTGCTGGGGCTGGGGGCGGCCCAGCGGGCCGGGCTGCTCGTGCCGACGGAAACGGTGAAGCAGGCGCGCGACCTCTGGCTGCAGATGCAGAACCGGGATGGGGGTTGGGGCTACCGCGACCACAGTCCGTCCTCGCTCAGCATGAGCTGCGCGGGCGTGGCCAGTCTCAGCCTGCTGGGTCTGGAACTGGAACTGCCGGGCGAGCGTTGCCGGGCCTACGTCTACAACCCGGCTCTGCAGCGTGGCATTGCCTACATCGGGAATCTCCTCGGACAGGGCGATGTTGCGTTCCGCCGGAACCAGTGGCCCTACTACACGTGGTATGCCGTGGAGCGGGTGGCCATTTTCCTCGACCTCAAGACCATTGGGGGCATCGACTGGTACCGGCGGGGTGCCGAGGCCATGATGCAGGTGGTGCGGTTACCCGGCGGCATCGAGAACGATGCCTTCGCCCTGCTGTTCCTCGCCAAGGCCGCCACGCCCATCGCCATCGCCAAATGGCAGTGGCAGGGCGACTGGAACAACGACCATTTCGACGTGCGCAATTGGTTGCGCCACAGCAGCCAGACCCTGGGGCAGCCTCTCGACTGGGTGGCGGCGGACCTCGGCTCGCTGGGGTCCCCCGCCGCCAAGGCCTGCCTGCTCTACGTCAGCGGGCACCAGCGGTTCCAGATGACGCCGCAGGAGGCGGAGTTCCTGCGCGCGTTCATCCAGGACGGGGGAACAGTGGTGGCCGAGCCGTGCTGCGGCAGCAAGGAGTTCCTCACCAGCTTCGCGGCCGTGGTTCAGCAGGAGCTCTATCCCGGCCAGAAGGGACGGTTCGAGCCCCTGCCGCCTTCCCATGCCATCTACAGCGCCTCCCACCGGCTGACCGGCAGCGAGGTCGGCATCTTCCAGTTGCGTTTTGGGGGGTGTCGGCGCAAGCGTGTGTTCCTGCTGGACCGGGACATGGGGTGCGCGCTCAACGGCGAGCCGGGCCTCGTGCGGTTCCGTCCCCTGGCCGAGAGGATTGCCGACAACCTCCTGGCCTATGCCATGCAGGAGAAGCGGCCCGCCGGGAAACTCGACGACAAGGAACTGGCGAAGGACGAGACCTCCCACTTCGTCCTGACTGCCCCCGAACTGGCTCTGGGGCGGGAGGACGAGGCGGCGAAGTTCCGCTGTCCGCTTGGTCGGCTCAAGCACCGGGGGGACTGGCAGGCGGATCCCCATTTCTTCTCCAGTATGCAGCGGGTCCTGGCCGGTCAGCCGGCGGTTCCCGAGTTCGACGGCGAGGTGGGCGTCGATCCCTCGACGGCGACCCTCTTCTCGGTTCCGGTGCTTCTGGTCAGTGGCCATGGCGATCCCCGTTTCTCCCCGGCGGAGGCGGGCAACCTGCGCAGCTATCTGCAGAATGGCGGGGCGATGGTGGTTTCCGCCTGCTGTTCCAGCCCGGAGTTCGATCAGGGGTTCCGCGCCGCCATCGCCCAGATCCTGCCCAATGATCGGCTGGAGGAAGTGCCCCAGGACGATGCGTTGTGGCAACGCCCCTTCGACCTCCGGGGTTGGCGTCCGCAGGGCAATGCCCGATTGGTCCAGACGTATCCGGACCGTTGGGGACCGGTACTCGGAGTCCGCCGCGGGGGACGTTGGATCGTGCTCTATTCCCCGGTGGACGTCTGCTGCTCCTTCGAGGGGGATTTGGAGGACGATGTGCTGGGCTACGACCTACAGGCGGCGTCCCGGCTGCTGATCAACTTCCTGGCGGAGGTCATGCGGATCGAATGAGGGAAGTGCCGGACAACACGTTCGACCCGTCGGTCGTGGCCCGGTT